>JAGQWJ010000060.1 GCA_020437395.1 Ignavibacteriota bacterium
TACACTCTTTCCATACACGTAACCGTTAGAGAATATGCAGAAGCGATCAGGCTATTTCGGCATATTCTCTAACGGTTACGTGTATGGTGTCGTTTGGCGATTCGAAGCACGAACCTGTCAAATCGTTACACCGTTTATTAGATGCAACACCTTCAATATTAGCACTATCCGCCAAATGCACTATACACGATGTTAGCGTTTCGTTGTTCATTTTCCAGTCAGTTTCTCTTTCATTTTTGCTGCATTGTCTTTTTGTCCGTGCGCTGGCAAAGCAAGCTCTTTTGCAGGTTTTGGACTTAGCGTTGGTTGGTGCGACCTGCAAATGTGCTTGCTTTTAGGGTTGGCTATCCTTTGAATTATCAATAGAATCGAGGTCAATACCTATTAACTCAAATTTTGGTAAATCAGCTGCTTCTAAATATTGTTTTGTTAACCTGTCAAGGAAAGATTCCGTTACAATGTCTTCTTCTAAATACTGTTCAATTTCTGGAAATACAGCCAAAATATTTTCATCACTAATTTGCAATCTGTGCCTAATATTTTTAAAGAATTTGATTTCAGAATATTCAATTTCATCGTCCGCTTTAATAGTCTGAATGGCAAAATCAATTAACGTCAATTCCTCTTTTTCTGTTAAATTGGATTTGTTTAGCAAGTCAAAATAATAGGAAATAAACTCTTTCCCTCTTGAGTTAATCTTGTCCACAAGAGAATTGATTTCCTCTTGAAAGTTGAAGTCTTCAAACAATGGTGATTTTTCACACATTGATTTAATCTTTTTAACTTCTTTAGGATGAATTTTACCATCAGATGCCATACAGCAGAATGCTGTTTTAAGCACAAGTTTATCAAAGCTAATTGTGTCCATATTTTTTTGTATTAATGTTTAAAACCAATTCTTGGGCGTTCGTTTTTATGTTCAATATTTTCACCATCCATTTTTGCCTTTATGGTTTGGTATTTTCTTAATTCTTCTTTTGGAAAAGGTTTAAATGATTTTATGACATTCTCCAATAAATTCATTGTTATTCTTGAATCATCAGCCATAGCAATTGAAGTTGCTTCATTTACTATTGATTCAATGTCAGAGCTAACATAGTTTTCGGTTAAATTTGATAATCTGTCATAATCAATCCCAAAATCCAATACCTTTTTTCTAATGTTTAAACTCATTTCAAAAAGTGCTTTTCTTAATTTAAAATCAGGCGGTGGCAAATAAAATTTCTTTTCCAATCGACCTGACCTAAGCATTGCTGGGTCAATCATATCAGGATAGTTAGTTGCACCAATTATGAAAATCCCCTTTTCTCCTGTTCTGTCCATTTGAGCCAACATTTCATTTACTGCACTCTTTGCCATTTCGTGAGAATCGCTATCACGATTAGGAAGCAGTTCATTTATTTCATCAATGAATATGATTGTAGGAGCATTTTTCTCAGCGTCTTCAAACATCTTAGCAATGTTTTCCTGCGTAGCATTTACATACCTGCTTTTTAACGTTGATGGTGTTGATAAAATAAAGTTAAATCCAACTTCTTCGGCAAAGTGTTTTGCAAAGAATGTTTTACCACATCCTGGAGGGCCATACAAAACCATACCATTTGGTAGTTTAGCTCCATATCTTTCCGCCTTTTCAGGATTTTGTAAAACATCAATTACAGACCTTCTCATTTCGTTCTTCAAATCATCTAAACCTGCAATAGCATCAAATCCCTTTCCCTTGGCTTTTTGTGTTATTATTTTTTTCTCGTCTTTATTGTCTGACCTTACTTTCTGTACAGTGTCAACATCATCAATTTCGATTTCACCATTTAACGCCTTTATAAATTCATTTCCAGATTGAAAACGGTTTTCAGGATATTGTTGTAATGATTTCTTTAAAATTTTTAAAATCGACTCATCAAAGTCAATAATATCTTCTGAAACTTTCGGAAAAGAGATTGGCTTTTTGCGTTCCTCAATAATTATATCTTCGGTTTTTGTTCTGTCAGCTTTAAATTTCGAAATGGCTTTGAACCAAGGGGGCATTCCGTAAAGTAAATGGTACATTACAGCACCAACAGAAAACAAGTCAGATTGAGGAGAATAAAAACTATTGAAGCATTCCGAAGCTACATAATTCAGATTCAACCCTTCTTTGTTGTATGCCTTTGACGATTGATGGAAAGAACGAGCAAAACCAAAATCTATAATTTTAGCTTGTGGAATGTCTCCCGATAAATCGAGCATAATGTTTTGAGGTGTAATTTCATTATGAATAATTGGTTCGGGCAAACTGTGTAAATAATTCAAGCCATTTAAAACAGCCGAAATAATTTGTTTCAGGTCATACAGAGATTCAATCTTTTCACGGCTTATTTTTTCAGCCAATGTTTCACCAGCTATGAAATTGAGAACCAAATAACCAAACTTTTTCCCTTCATAAATCAATTCTCCACTGTCTTTAAAAGAAACGATGTTTGGATGTTTGATTGATTTTAGAAATTTGATTTCAAGTAAGTTGTTTTCGCTGTCAAATGCAGAACGATGAAGTTTTGCATAATTGAATAGTTTAAGGAGATACAGTTTTCCGTCTTTCCCTTTTACTCTGTATGTTCCCGCATTACTGCCTTGCTTAATAAAAAGCACAACAGAATACTTCTCATCAACTGAAAAGTTCTTTGGTAGTATGCCTTTGAAAAAGTTATCCATAACTATTTTGGTTCTGGTATTGGTGGTTGTTCAACAGTTCTGTCAATTAAATCACTAATTTGTTGGCAAATTCTTTCTAGTTCTTGTAATCCTCCATTATTGTTTATATTACTAATAGCAAGATTTGTTAGTTGTCTAGCTTTTGTCGGATTTATCCAAGTAATTTTAGAAAATTCTGCATCAATATATTCAATGAATTTTCTTTCTCTCATTCCTGGCATAATTGCATCTAACAATGCCATTATTAATTGGCTAATTTCAGATATAACTTCCTTTGCAATTGTTGTGTCTTTGATTCTAATAATTTGTTCCACCTTACTTCTAAACTCTTCAAGGTGAGTATGCACTTTGTCCATATTTAAGTTTTCAGCCTCCAATTCATCTGAATCAATCTTTTCAATCAATTCTTCAGCTTTGTAAAACACTGATTTTAGCTCTTCACTAACCTTTGGCCACTCATCATTTGAAATATGATTTTCAATTTCTCTTCTATTCTCACGAACATTCTTCAAAACAGTAATTCTTCCACTTGGATTGTTTTCATTGTTTTTCAAGTCCTGCTTTAATTCTTCTAATCTGGTCAAACATTTATCCAGTTGTTGCGAATTATTTTCTTCCAAAAACTCTTCTACTCTAGCAATATCTTTATCGATTTCTTGACTTACCCAATTTGCAGCTACTTCTGGTCTTTTAAAGTCTGGTAATTCGATTTTATGTGTCCAGTTAATATCAGGAAAGAACACAGAGCAAGTAGGTTTTGCTCCACCTTCTTCAAAAAATTTTAAAGTTACTTCAATGTCTGATTGAGCTGGAATAACTTTTTCTACATCATCACCTGTAATTATTACACTCATTACGTGGTCACTTAAAAAACTATCTTTACCCTCTGCGTCATCTTCACCTTGAAAAATTCTAATCTCTAATTTATCGTCAGATTTACCGGGCACTAATTGTTTCGGAGTTTTAATATCAGATATTACTCCAACAGCGTTTTTCAAGGGCTTATTTTTTTCTAAACCTCTTAGTCCTTTAAATACTCCCATTTCCCTTTTTTTGTCCCAGATTTCAATACCTATAAAATAATTATTTGTGGCATCTGGTATATCAATTGGCATAAAGGAAATAGAACTTGGAACGCAAACCACATTATTTCCTTTATCATCTACCAAACGAAAGTTGAATACATTATTAACGCCAACATTTAGTTGCAGTTCAATAAGCGATACTTTATTAGTATTTATTTCCTGTTCAATGTTAAAACCTTTATCGCCTCTTTCTATATTTAGTTTGACCTTTTCAGGAAGAGCGGCTTTAGTTTTTTCTTTATTTATCTTCACATTGATTAATGTGTCTGGTTCTATGGTTGCAGATTCATATTTAACATCTAAAACCACTTCTTCAACACCACCATCATCTATAATTGCATCTTTGGTAGAAGCAAATAATGCCGCCCCTTTAGCTACAATCGACATTGGGTTTACACTTGTGTCAATTCTATCTGAAATCTGTGCCTTTATCATTTTTTGGAAAACAGGTGAAAGGGTAGGGCCTCCAACTAAAATAATCGCATCTAAATCCTTCTTGTGTAAATTATTCTTTTCTAAAACTTTTAATGCTAAATCAATGGCACGCTGGTGAATCGACTCTAAGATTGTATGCAATATATCTTGTGTGAAGTCTATATTTAAGCATAAATCTTTTCCTTCATCATCCTTTAAATCAATATCGCCAGGATAAGTTTTAAGTAAATCTGTGTTTTCTTGAAACGTAAGTTCAATTTTTGCATCTTCGGCAAATCGTTTCATAACAAATCGTAACAAGTCAGATTTCTTTTCATCATTTAAATAGGAACTTAAGCTGTAATTTTCTTTTAGAAAAGGAATTATCAGTTTATCAACTATTGCTAAATCCAAGTCTTTTCCACCTAATTCATTATCACCACCTGTGTCTACGATTTTCATCATCCCGTCATCATCTTTTTTTACCAAGGCTGCATCAAAAGTTCCTCCACCAAAATCGAAGACTAACCAAGTGCCTTTTTTCTGATGTGCTTCCATGTTATAGGCTAAGCAGGCTGCAACTGGTTCTTCCAACAAAACAACTAAATCAAATCCAGCCAATTTTCCTGCATTAATGGTAGCTTGCTTTTGTGCAATATTGAATTTTGCTGGTACTGTAATAACAATTGAGTTTAGTTTTTCAGTTGTTACAAAAGATTTCAATGTTTTAAGAACTTCTGCTGACAATTCTTCTGGAGAAATGTCTCTTCCTAAATTCGTGCTTTTATAGGTAAATGGATTTGCCATTTCCCTTTTAAACTCGGTAAATGTATTTGGTTTAGTTCCGTCTCTAAGTTCCTTTTGTTTCTCTTGCTCAAAGTTTGCTTTAGCTCTATCATTACCAACTAGGAATCTACCACCTTGTTGAATTGAAACACAAGATGCAATTATATCTGCTCTGCCAGTTGTAACAATCATAGGTTTACCATTTTCCATTTTTGCTATGGCAGAATTAGTCGTCCCTAAGTCTATTCCGAAATCTATTTTTGTTCGCATATTTTATGTTAATTTAATTGTTATATTTTGTAGATACTTCCGCTTCTTGAATAACTTTTCCTTTATATTTTATTTGAGGTTTTAATGTTCGTGTAATAACCTCAGAACCTTTTGTTAGAGTTTCTTCAAAGAATGTATCTTTTATCTTCATTGGTATTCTTTCATCATAATCTTTACCAGTAAAATCTATGATTTCATAATTACTAGAGTTGAAATAATTTCTCAATCTTCCCAAAGAACCTTGCAATGCAACAGCTTCTTGGCTTACGGGGTCAAGCGTATTTGCATAATTGGCAATGCGTTGCAATTCATTAGCGCTATTCTTATGAAAAGTGTGGTCTACTGTAGATTCTGTTTCATTTAATTTATCTGCAACTTTTAGTTGTTTTTCAATAACCTCTATTAACAGGACATCTAATTTTGCACTTTCTTGTGAAAGTTCAGTTTTTGTGCTATTTATAATACTTGAAAGCTGAATTTTGTCAGTTTTTTGTCTTTTACTCAAAAGCCAATACAAAAGCCCTGAAAGCAAGATTGCAGAAAGCACTGCGATAATACCGTAAAGTGAATTCTTGCTTAATGATTTGCGAACTTCGGTGATTTTACCATCATTCTTGTCCCCAGTTTCCTTGATTTTAATTCCAAGTTCATTTGCGGTTTGAGAAATAGCGTTGATATTTTCTTGTGTTTGATTTCTCAAACTGTCAATGGTTTTATTTGAATTTGAAAGTTCTGAGTTCAAATTAACTATTTCAGATTTTAAATTGCTGTTTTCTATTCTAAGTGTTTTGATTTCAGTTTTAAAACCTTCTTCAACAGATATAATCTTATCAGAAAGAGTCTTAATTTCTTTTTTTAAATCTACTTCAATAGTGTTCACCTTATCTGTTAAGGGCTTAATTCCATTGTCTAGCTCCTCCTGTGTTAATTGTGCAAAAGCACCCATTGAAGCAAATAGAAGTATTGCGAATGTTAATTTTTTCATTATTTGATGAGTTTTATAAATTGGTTCAATGTTTTGCGAATGATAGCGTTTATTCCTTTTTTGTTCTTCAGTTTTTCAACAAGTTTTGGCGATATTAAATAGTACGTTTTGATAAACAATCTTCCTATAAAGGTTGAAGCTAAAATTTCATCTCTAAATTTTCGTAATTCTATAACTTGTGGATGTTCGTAGCTTCCATATGCCATTGTTGCTATGTAACAACCGCCACTTGATGAAGAAGAACTCCTTTTAACGTTTCTTCTAAGGTTATTTAGTGATTGCTTTTGCTCATTAAATCTTTTTCTAGTTTCAAAATTCATATCCAATTCACCAATTGCATTCATAGCATTTATTACATGCTCATCAACATCTGGTGGGGTAATAGCCGTTCCGTAACTTGTTTTTGCAGAGCTATTATTTACATAATTAATTAAACAACTTAATGCTAATGCAGATAAATCATTTGATAATTTTTGATACAACTCATTATTGCTTCCAACAGATGTTTTAATTTTGTCTAGCTTCGGTTTACACTCTTTTACCGTATCTCTTGCAAGGCGGAACAAATTAATATTATACTCATTGGTTTTAAATGGAGAAGAATGCTCTAAAAGCATTTGAGTTCTAAATAATGAATCAAAGTCTTTGTTTTGTGTGGTGATAACTTTATTATGAGGCTGCTCATTTAATGGCAAATCTGAATAAGGGTCATTATATCCTTTGGGATATTTTCCGTTATTTTTTAATGTTTCAGATGCAAGGTTTAATTTTTCTATTATAAACGCTACGTCATCACCTATTTTTTTATTTAATTCTCTGTTTGGCTTATCGTCAATCCATTCTTGCAGGTTTTCAGTATTTTCTTCAATTCTTTGTTTTGCAATATTACCTACTGCAAAGTTCTTTGCCTTAATAAATAATTTCATTGCAGGTTCACCTGGGTCGTATGTTTTATGGTCTTTATAATCATTAAACAATTGAATACCGCACTGTAATATTTCTTCAGAGATTTTATCAGCGATTGAAGTGAATTTTAAATTAGATACTCCAAGTATCCCTTTTAATTGAATTAAAATAGGTCTGGCAGCATTATATAAATTTGTTCCTGCAACAATTACATCTTCCTTTTTTGCTTTCCTATGTGTCTTACATTCATTCAGTAAGCTTTCCAATTGTTGGATGGGTTTTTGAACAAAACCTTTTAAAAAATCTTCTTTGGCAGAAAAATCTTTTTTAGTTAAAATGTCAAGTAGTATGTTTGAAGAAATTCCTTCATTTTTTTCAATTTCGGTTTGGACTTGATTTAGAAACAGAAGCTGTAATTCTTTTTTTGTTGCCTTAAATGTATCGTCTGTTACCAATGCCTTAAAGTCCTTTATGCAATCACTCTCAAGAAATTTCAGTTTTAATGAAATACCTTGTTCTAATAATGTTTCATTGGTATTTGTTCCTTCTAAAATGCCACTTAAATAAAGAGTTCCCAAATTGCAGTAAGCGGAAGCGTTTAGTTTGGAAATTTCTCCATTTGATGTAAGTTTAGACCAAATGCTTAGCACTTGGTCTAAGTCTCCTCCTTTTATTGCATTAAAAGCATCTTCATCTGTATTAAGTGCAGTCTTGCCGTCATAAAACCAAAACAAGGCGGAATTCATTTTATCACTGTCAAGATTGAGTTTTGATGAAGCTTCATTTACTGAATCAATTGTTCTATGAAGGTGTCCCAATGTTGGAAAACTGAAGTCGCCTTCAGGTTCTTGGTCAGCTTCCAAAAACCTTTGAAGTCGTGTAAGTTGTCTCCTTTGCTCTGCTGCTGTTGCACCAACGAGCAAACCAACTGTTCGATAAGGATTGTTCTGTATTATCTTCATTTATCTGTCAGTTTAAGATTCTCAAATTTATTGTCTTCGGTGCGTTGGCAAAAAAATGGCTCTTTTGGTTTTGAGAAGGGTCGGTTTGTGTGTCGGGCAAAACCAAATGTGCCATTTGTGCGATGGCATTTTCCTTTCTTTCTTTATGCAGCAAAATTTTTTTAATCATTCAGTCATCTGTTTTGTCTTTTTACAATGAACGCTAACGGATGGCAATAAGAAACGTAGGGCATTTCAAAGCTCCTACCTATCAAGTTACCGAGCCGTTTATTAAATGTTATATTGTTCAAATTTTGCACTTTCTGCCCTATGTTTTTTATTGCGTGTTATGCAACGTTATTCATTTCTCTGCTTTAATGTTTTTATTTCAGTAACCAAAAGATTCAACATTGACTTTTGAACTTCTGAGCTTTTGAGAATATGTTCATAATACTCTTGTTCCGAAAGGTTTAGAATTGCATCATAGTTTGATGGTATTTTGTCCATTTCTTCTCCCAACTTAATAAGTCCTTGCACATACTTGTTATAATCAGACTCCTCAGTGTTTTGATTGTTAATTGAATAAATATCAATGATTAAACCTACAAAAGTTTTGAAGTACAATTTCTTATTTTCAAATGACACAACACGGTATGCTGTTTTTGCGGGATAGTTTTTAAACGTATTTTCACTTTCTAATGAATCGTTCTGAAACAGTGTATACATATCGTTATACCTTGGCATTCTGCTTACCTTATAAAAATTAATCATACTATATATTGATGCTAGCTCATTTTTAGCAAGGCTATGGTAATCAGCAATATCTTTAGTTGATGGCTGAATAATTGTTCTATTAAGTTCTTCCAAGGAATACTTATCGCCTCTTGAAATTGCCAAAATCGACTTTGTATAGGACATTCCATAAAAAATGTGTGTATATGCTGAATATATTTTATTCAAATCTTTCACGTAAGTTTTTCCTGATAAATCAATTGATGATAAGATACTATCTGCGTACTCATAAGCCCAATATGATTCAGTATCACTATCAATAATATCTGCATTTATTGCAAAATCTCTTAATGCAATAGATTGATTTGTAAGGATTATAGATTTTTCTTTGAGATTATTATCTTGAGCATTACAGCCATTCAAAATAAAAATCAAAACCAGTGTACAAACCCAATAAGCTTTCATTCGGTAAAGTTTAAAATTATTATAATTCATTTAAATTCGATTTAGATATTAGTATTGTCATTTCAAATATTCTTCGTATTTAATCAACTATTATAAGCCAACCGACAACTCTCAATGATAGAAACAAAAGTGGGATATTAACTAAACACGCAATAAAATACAAGAATCCAAGTTTGTATTTTTTCCTAAACAACATATAAATACTTATTAATGGTGAGATTAAAAACAGCAAGACAGGTATGAATGCTGAAATTTGCATTAACAGAATTACTAGATTGGGAGGTGCTACATTATAACTACCATCTGGAAATTGATAAGTTGGAGTATGATTCCATCCTGAATAATATTCTTGTTGTCCAAAGTACCCAGAAAAAGGATAAAGAAAAATTGGTAATAAACCCACTATAATGGTAAATATTAAATACCAATAAAATCTTTTTCTAGCAGTTTGAACTTTCAACTCATTTTTTTTCTCTTCCTTTTTCTCGTCTATTAACACTTCAAATTTGGATTTGTCTCTTTCAATGTTCTCACATTTATCAATAAAAGATGATTGTGGACTTGTTCCGAACTTTATATGAGTTTGTGTTATCAAGTAATACATAAACCAAAACACGGAAAATATGGTTATTCCAATTAAATTAAATTTCAAATCGTTAGGATCAAAATTACCATGAATTTTTTTATGTAATAATTTATTTGAATAATCTTGAGTGAACTCAATAAGAGTACTAAATAAAAATAACATTCCAAATACCAATAAATGATTATTGAGTTTTTTTACTTTGAACAAAATATTCAAAAATGCAGCTGCAATAAAGAAAAACAGAGCGTGCAATTCAGCATCTATTTTTCTAAAAGGTACAGGTAATTTAATCAAAAAACCGTAACATGATATTCCCAAGCAAATAGCTACAATTATATATTTAATATTGTTTGATACTTTAATCATTTGTTATTCTTCTTAATGTTGCATAACGGCCCTGGTGTTTGCGAAGTGGCC
>JAGQWJ010000061.1 GCA_020437395.1 Ignavibacteriota bacterium
TATTCGAGTGATTGTATTATCGAGTGTCGTTAGTTTATTATTATTGATTTTTAGTCCAATAAGTTTATACAGTCAAAATAAGATTTTCGATTTTGAGACTATTAGTTATCTTTCAGTTCCAAATTTCTTTATAGTTGATAGTAATAGCATATTTGGAATAAACTATTCATTGTTTAAAAATCCTGATGGAAATGATTGTGTCTTTAAATTTGTAAGATATAATCTTGAAGATGGTTCTATAAATGAAGAACTAGATTCAGATATAAGTCAAGGAAATGATTGCTATAGACCAAAATTAATGTACAAAAATGGAAATGACTTAATTACCATATCAGAATTATCAAATGTAAATAGTGAAGTTAATGATAAGATATCTCTAACAATCCATTCGGACTTCAAGAGTAAAACTTATTTTGAAAAAAATATTCCACCAACTAAAAGAATATTGAATGACATAGTTAGACCTTTTATTGATAACTCTTTCTACAAGTTGGATTATATTACATCAAATACGAATGGTTATTTTCTAACATACAACCTGTATAAATATAAAATAGATAATCAAGAACTAGAAAAGGAATTAGTAAATAATCAGATTGTTAACTCACAATTAACATTTAATATTCTTGCATTTGATAATGAAAATTATTTTACGACAATTAACATATTTAATAAGGTAATATCTTATGATGAAGTCGTAGATACTATGAGTAAGTTTGTGATTTATCGTTTCAATAAACTAAATTATTCAATGGATACTTTATTAATTGATAATGAATTCACTTACTTTTTCCCAAAGACATTTGAGAAAGATAATAAGATTTATATAGCTGTAAGTAAACAAGATAGTTCTACAAAGAATATATATTTATTAGATAATAAACTGACAATTTTCTGTTATGATATCGAATTGAATATTTTAGAAAAAGTCAAAGATTTGGAGTTTAAAAATAAAGTTCTAGTGAATGATATACATTATGACGAATACAGCAATCATTTATATTTCTATGGTAGCTCTTTTGATAGTAGTAAAAGCATAGCTGATGGAACTTATTCGGATTATTGGATTTCTGAATTTGACGAAGAATTTGACTTACTAAATGAACTTAATTGGAAAGAAACTAATATTGAAAGATTAAACGAAACCGTTTATAATCTAAAGTCAGAAAATGAGAGTTTGATTTTGGTTTTACAAGAATTAGATATAATTAATTCGAATAATTCAAAATCAACTTTTATTAAGATTGAAAAGGAATTAATCTCAAATATTCATAAATTAGACTCTACATTTAAATTCTTAATTTACCCTAACCCTACAAGTAGTTTTATCAATATTAAAACTTTAGGGTTACCTTATAACTTAGAGTTATATGATTATTCGGGTAGAAAAGTAATGGAGAAAATAGAAATATTCGAAATAGATTATAGTTTAGATATAAGCAAACTCCCACAAGGTCTTTATACTCTCAAAGTAGATAATAAAGGTATAATTAAATCAAAGAACTTAATAATCAAAAAATAAAACCAAAGGAGCTGCTGCTCCTTTTTCATTTTTCCCTCATCTACATAACCGAGCTTGCATCTACGTTTATATTTATTCGCAAATCGCCGTGCCCACCATGCTTAGTATAGAAATCAACGCAACCCCACACATATTTCCGCATTCCTTTACCAGTTATGACTAATAATCCGAAATTTAATCATTTTTGGGGGATAATTGAAGGAATTATTAAAAAATGAAGATGTGTGTGATTGGTAACAAAATTTGCCTTTCACGCTTTGGAAGTGAGCATTCTCATCACTTTAAAGTAATGTACATAAAAATACTTGCTTTGTACTTTTTATTTGCAAATTAAATTAAATTAAATTAAATTAAATTAGCCCTCGATTTTGTTTTATCATGTAATATAAGAGGTATTTATTATGAAAAGATTTTCTAATATTTTGGTTGCTCTAGGGGTAACGGTATTCCTAATGATTGTAGGAAAGAAAAGTGAGGTAAAGGCACAATGTCTGGCTGGTTTTACTTATAAAAAAGATACGCTAATGATTGGTGGATGTCCATGGGAAATTGAATTATGTTTCAAGTGTGGTTTATCTTATCCAGGTGAAGTAAAAGTAAATAGTGCTACTCCAATACCACAATTTCCACCATGTACGCCTGTAACATTACAACAAGCATTAGATTACGCATACAGTCAATTAGCTAATTATGATTATATTATTAATGAACTTTGTCAAACATACCCATCTATCCCACCTTGTCCTCAACAATCTCAAGCAATAAGAATTCATCACAACTATTGTTGGAAAATGACTAGAATAATTTATCACGGTCAAGAAACAATACGCTTTACAGCTTGCCCAAGTGATGGATGTTATGAGGACGTCACATTTTGTCACGATGGGACTAATATTAATAGAATTTCAACTGGTTATATGACTGGACCACCAACTTGTGGACTTGAAGAATCTATGGCAACTGTACCAACTGTAGTTGGTCAGTCAAGCGATTGCTTTATTTATCATTCCCCTTGTAACCCATAATATGAAAATGAGTATATGAAAAATCTAGTAATGTTAACACTTTTAATTTTCTCTCTCCAATCAGCTTTACTAGCTGATTGGGAGAGTATTGATAATATAAATAAGAGTCTTCCAAATATAAATAATTTAGAATTATATGATAATAATTTGATTGCATCTAGTCAAAATAGTATTTATAAATATAATAGAATACTAAATGAATGGGATTTATTAAGTAATGATAATATCACAGAATTAGATAGTTATAGTTATATCTATGCAAAAGGAGATACTATAATAGCACATTCTTCAACAAAAGGTACTTTCCTTTCGACGAATAGTGGTGTTACTTGGTCTGAAACTATATTGTTTTCTGGAATTAATGGTTTGTCTGATTACCAATCAAATGATTATTACTCTTTCGCTTTAGGTGTTACAGGTATTTCGAGATCTAAAAAAGGCGAATTTAAATGGGAGAAGTTAACAATTCCTGATGAAGATGCTTTTATAAGTATTTCAGTAAAGGATAGTATAGTTGCACTTTCAAATTTAGCTTATACTTTGATGAACGGTGAAATTATTAAAGGTGGAATTTTCATATCAAAAGACAATGGTAATACTTTCGTCAAATACTTTGGATTAGCAAGCATCAAACAGATTGAAATTGTAGATGGCAATACTATTATTGCAATGTCTGAATCAAAATTATATAAATCTTCGAATTATGGTGAAACTTGGGATGTAAAAGATATAGGTAGTCTATCAAACTTCTTTGAACATCTGAATAAAGAGCTATTTGTTTTTACAGAAGATAATGAAATCATTAAATATGACTCTGATTTGAATAAATTAGGTAGATTTTCACAGGAAAATGGGAATAATGTCAAACAACTAAGTTGTAGTCAAGGGCTAAATAACAAATTATACATTGGAACTTGGAGAGGGGTTTATGAATTTGATACTGAATCTATGACAATGAAATTAAACTCTCCGGTTGGTTCAAATACTAATTTGTTCTATGTTAATAATATTGAAAATAATATATACTATTCCGGATATGAGATTGGGTTGAATTACACTACTGATAAAGGTAAGTCATGGCAGAGCTTTAGTAATTCACTTGATAGTATTAATAAATCAGCAAGTAGATTTGCGAAAAAAGGAAAATATGCTATTGGTAGTAATTATCTCTCATATCCGCTCTACACTACTAAAAATTTAACTGATTGGGAAGTTATAGAGAGAAATTTATTTGGAGCAATTTCAAATATTGGAATTATTGACAGTGTTTTTTACATGTCTACAGAAAAAGGGTTATACTTTAATTCCTTAAAATCGTCAACTTGGGAAAAAGTTGAAAATCTAAAAGATGAAAAAAATTATAATATCCCTATTCAATCTATATTAGATGTTGGACATGCTCTATTTGTCGGAACTGCTGGTGAAGGTATTCATAGAACAGAAGACATAGGGGAAACTTGGTTAAAAGAAAAATCAAATAATGAAATCTTTGAAAATTCTACAGTTACAATATTGTCAAATTATAAAGATAAAATACGTGCTATTTTGAAAGTATTTTCAAATGAACAACATATATTCGAGTATTCTAAAGAAAATAATTCTTGGAGCGCAATTGGATTACTTGGTAAAATACAAATTAAAAAAATGAAATTTGTTGGAGACAATATTTTCTTTACAACAAATCAAGGGATGAGTTATACTAATGACTTTGGTAAAACAATAACGCTCATTAATGAGGGACTAAAAGAATCAGACCTTTTGTATATGAATAATTTCACATTCTTCGATAATTATATATATATGGTAAATAGTAATGGTATGTATCGCCGTTCATTGTCTGATTTTGGTATAACCTCAGTCGAATCAGAAATAGAACGCAATTATCTATACACTTATCCACCTTACCCAAACCCTGCAAAGTCAGAAGTTAAGGTGCTATTCTATTGGGATATAAACTTACCGATGTCAACAGATGATATTAATATTTATGATTTATCTGGTAAGAAGGTTATTACTGACAGCAACCTTAGAATAGAAAAACAAGCCAACCATTATGGAAATTTAATTTGGGATTGCTCTTCTGTACAGCCAGGTATATACCTAATAAACATAAAACATGGAACTGAAGAGAAAGCCGTGAAAGTTGTAGTGGAATAAGAAATGGAGATTAAACCAAAGGAGCTGCGGCTCCTTTTTCATTTTTCCCTCATCTACATAACCGAGCTTGCATCTACGTTTATATTTATTCGCAAATCGCCGTGCCCACCTTGCTTAGTATAGAAATCAACGCAACCCCACACATATTTCCGCATTACTTTACCAGTTGGGTCTAGTAGTTTGCTGTTTTTTATAACTATTATCTTTCTGTATTTCTTGCGTACTTTTTTGATTACTGGGTCTGTCGGTGGTAGAACATCTAGCTCTGCTTTATCTTTGGGAAACGTCTTATATAGTGCCATTGCTTGCCTTTCTAACTGTGCGTAGTCCGATGATATCATCTCTATCACTACTAATCGAGAGAATGGGGGATAGCTCAGGTATTCTCTATGCTGCAACTCCTCGCCGAGAAAATCCAGATTTAACATCTGCTTGATTGTTTTGATAGCGTAGTTATTCGGTACTGTTGTTTGCAGTATTACTTTACTCTCGGAGTTCTTGCTTCTACCGGCTCTTCCTGCTACCTGATTTATCAGCTGATAGGTCTTTTCAGCGGCTCTTATATCACTAATAAACAAATCCACATCGGCATTCAATATACCCACCAACCCAATAGTAGAAAAATCCAATCCCTTGGCTATCATCTGCGTACCGACTAGTATATCTATTCCACCATCGGTGAACTTCTGCAGTATTTGCCTTTGCTTATTCTTGTTAGTCACAGTATCCGAATCATATCGAACTACGGTTACTTTATCACCCAATATCTCATTTATCTCGTCTTCCACTTGCTGAGTTCCTAGACCAATTTTCATCACATCATCTGCTCCGCAACCTTTGCAATGCTCTGTGTACTCTTCCTTATGACCACAATAGTGACAAATCATCACATTACTATGGCTGTGGTAAGTCATTGCTATATCACAATCTTCGCATTGGGGTATATGGGCACAGCTCTGACATTGAACGAAGCTAGAATGCCCACGTCTATTTTGGAAGAGCATTACTTTTCTTCCATCCACAAGTGTAGATTTTATCTGTTCTATAAGCCCATAGGAGAACGAGCCGTGCATTCCACCAGTTTTACGAGCATTGAGCAAGTCAACTAATTCAATAGTTGGTAGCTTGTGCGAATCCGCTCTTTCGGTCATTTGATAGTAACCGTATTTACCTTGTTTAGCATTATAGTATGTCTCCAGCGATGGAGTTGCCGACCCGAATAGCACGGGGCAATCTAGTATATGCCCTCTTACTGTTGCCAAATCCCGTGCATTGTAACGAGGAGCGGGTGAGTCTTGCTTGTAACTCTGGTCGTGTTCCTCATCTACTATTATCAGCCCTATGTTTTTCATTGGGGAGAAGATAGTCGAGCGTGGGCCTATTACTATATCATATTCGCCGTTGGCTATCTGTTGCCATAGTTCATAGCGTTCATTCTTGTTCAATTTACTGTGTATTGTACAAACTCGCCCTGGAAATGAAAGCTTGAATCTATCCGTCAGCTGTGGGGTTAGTGATATTTCTGGCAATAGCATAACCACTTGCTTTCCTGCACTAATTACATCTCTGATTAAGTGCATATATATCAGAGTTTTCCCACTACCTGTTATTCCGTGGATTAATATGTTTTTCTTTCCATTTTCTATTTCATTTCTAATATCTACAAGTACTTGCTTCTGAAAATCAGCTAGTTCTAAATCTAATTCTACTTTCGAGCTTAACTCTGACAGCTCTTCTGTTACTCGACTAACTTCTATTTCGACTTTCTCTATTAGACCTTTCTTTTCCAGTGCAGTAATAGCTGCTGCCGAAATATTATAATCATTGATTAGAGTTTGTTGTAAAATTGGTTGTTCTGTTTCTAAGTAATGATTACAAATAGAATCAAATGCTTCCATCTGCTTTGCTGAGCGAGAAAGGTACTCTTTACCTATTCTGTGTATATACTTGTCGTCTATTCCATTTGTCTTTGACGGCCTTACTGCAACCATTATCTTCGGTCTGTGTTCTTCCTTCATCTCGTAGCTAATATTTATATAGCCTGAGTCTCGGAACTCTAGGTATTGCTTATAGCTATATCTAAAACCGTACTTGTTTTTCAGTGTACTAAGTGCAATATATTCATCAGCATCGGTCAGCAAGTTGATTAGTTCTTCTCTTTTTTTCGAACTCTGTTTAAACTTTGTTAGCTCAATTTCGTTATATACGTCAGACAGTTTGACGAAAATTTCTTCTTGTGGGAAAGTCTTAGGTGGGAATGCCGCCATAAATACTTCACCTAATGAGCAAAGATAATAGTCGGCTGTCCATTTGCATAATTTCAAGAAACTAATATCGGCTATTGGTTCTTTATCAACCACATCCGATATTTCCTTCAGTTTAATGTCTGGTAAATTGCTAGTTACATTGACTACTAATCCAGTTATTATCTTGTTGGAGAAATTAACAATTACCCTCTTTCCTATTATATCCGAGCCAAAACGCTCTGGTATTAGGTAAGAATAAATTTGGTTTACTCGCAAGGGTACAGATACTTCTGCTACAAATGGCATAATCGAATTTTTGTAATTGTAATAGGTTTCAAATGTAATATAATCTAATTAGAATAAAGAGTGGAAAATATGAAAAAACAATACATAATTTTATTTTTAAGCATAGTAATACTTTTTACTATAAGTTGCGAAAGCAATGCTCAAAGCGACATATCAAACTCACGTCAAAACGCTATAACTAAAGCAATTGAGAAAGCTAGTCCTGCCATTGTTGGTATAAATGTAACCGAAGTAAGGCAAGTACTATATCGTAACCCTTATAGCGGAACCCTTTTCGAGAGGTTTTTCGGTCGTCAAAGAGACAGAGTCCGAGAATACGAAGTAAAAGGGCTTGGCTCAGGATTTATAATCTCACCAGATGGGTACATATTAACTAATAATCACGTTGCTGGAAATGCGAAAAAAATAGTCGTAACTACAACAGATGGTAAAAGATTTGATGCAGAGATTATTGGTACGGATCCAGCTACTGATATTGCACTTCTTAAAATTAAATCCGATGAGAAACTGCCTTATATTGAATTCGCTAATTCTGATGATTTGATTATTGGAGAGTGGGCAATAGCACTTGGTAATCCATTTGGACTATTTGATATTAATGCAAAACCAACCGTTACTGTTGGAGTTATCTCCAACAAAGGTGTTAACTTCCTTGAGGAACAAGACAATAGACTAACTGTCTATAAAGACATGATACAAACTGATGCGGCTATTAGCTCTGGTAATTCTGGTGGACCATTGGTAAATGCAGAAGGAAAGGCTATAGGAATGAACACAATGATATTTTCAACTTCAAAATCACAATCTGGCGCCGGCAGTATTGGTATTGGTTTCTCAATCCCTATTAATAGAGTTAACCATATATTGGAATTGATAAAATCTAAAAAGAATATAAATAGGAATATATACTTAGGGTTAGAAATACAAGAAATAGACGAGAGAGTAATCTCATACCTTAATCTACCAGATATTAGAGGCGTAGTAATTTACTCAACTCAAAACAACGGCCCAGCTAACAAAGCAGGATTAGAACCTGGAGATGTTATACTTGCTATTAATGGTAGAAAAGTTTTCAGGGAAGACGATTTCTACATTGAAGTATATGATAGTATGGTTGGGGAGAGTCTTGAATTTCAAATACTTCGTGGAGATAACGAAAAAACTATTAAATTGCAATTAGAAGAACCTCAACAAAACAGAAGATATAGGTAGTGGAAGGATCCAAATCAGTACTATCAGCACAAGGACTAATCAAAATCTATGGCAAACGAACAGTAGTCAGAGGAATAGATGTAGAAGTTAAACAAGGTGAAATTGTCGGCTTACTCGGTCCCAATGGTGCAGGTAAAACTACTACTTTCTATATGATAGTAGGTATGGTTCGCCCCAATAAAGGGATTGTAAGAATAGATGATAAAAAGATAACCCGCAAAGCGATGTACCAACGTGCTAGAATGGGTATTAGTTATCTACCACAAGAGCCATCTGTATTCCGTAAGCTATCAGTTGAAAATAACATAAAGGCCGTCTTACAGCTACAAAAAGGACTAAGAAGAAAGCAAATAAATGAAAAACTAGAACAGTTATTAGAAGATTTCAAAATCACTCATATCCGCAAGAGCAAGGGGTATATGCTATCAGGAGGGGAGAGACGCCGCTGCGAGATAGCACGTACACTTGCCTCTGACCCCAAGTTTATACTATTAGATGAACCTTTCGCTGGGATTGACCCCATAGCAGTAGAGGATATTATGGACATCATATTTGCACTTAAAAACAAGGGGATAGGAGTACTTATAACTGACCACAACGTCCACGAGACTCTATCAATCACTGATAGAGCGTATATACTAATAGACGGCTCACTATTTACTAGCGGAAAAGCCGAAGAAGTTGCCGCTAATGCCGAAGTAAGAAAACGCTATCTCGGTGAGACATTCCGCCTCGAAAGATACGTCCCAAAAGACCTATAATCAACTAGAGAATTTGACCTCTCATCACAGAATTGTTACTAATTCGAATCCCTCTAACTCAAACTGTAACATTTATTTACGTTAGTTGAAAAATAATACTTGTTTTGAAAAAAAATGTTGCATTTTATTTTATTTTATTTTATTTTAAATTGGACACAGATGAAATTAATCAATATTTGTAAAGCATTTTATTATATGTTATACAAATGAATCCATCAACAAAGCACCACTCAACAGGAAGCTAAAAGTGGTTTTCTAATTCTAATAGCTATAAAAAAAGTCAGAAAAAACGAAA
>JAGQWJ010000062.1 GCA_020437395.1 Ignavibacteriota bacterium
TCCGTAATTAACACAATGGTGCGGTTGCTCAGTCTTGGCTTTTCAAGGTGAGGGAACGAACTTAAGAAAAACAGGATCCCGAGAGGAACGATTCGGGATTGGTATTTGAAATTATGGTGCGGTAGCTCAGTTGGTAGAGCAATGGACTGAAAATCCATGTGTCGGCGGTTCGACCCCGCCCCACACCACAGTAAACAGAGGGAAGCCCTTGTGAGTCAATGACTTATGAGGGCTGACTTTTTTAGGGGGACAATCAGGGGGTCAGATTTTAAATTAAATACCTGAAACCTGAACAATTGTAGAGATAGCACATATCCAATATACGCCTGCAATAGAGTTGCGTAAAGCCAACAGATCACTTGATCTATAGTCACCAGGGTACGCCAATTATAAATGCAGGTAAATCGATTTTCTATTGATTCTTTTAAAAGAGTATCGATCCTGACAATGCCGTATATATTCTTAAACAAAATGTCAGAATACACTATGATGCAAAATAATGGCAAGATCATTCCAACCCACCCCCCTTTAAAGGAAAAGTTTCTTTTTGATTCTGCGACCATCCAGTGCCTATAATAAGTCGATGTGTAGAATCGTGAAAAGTTTCGGTCGCCTGCCAGATTGGATCTATGAACATTACACCCTCACCAGGTCCAATTTGAGGCTCTAACAGCCATCAGATACCTCCAGATCAAAAAAAACGTCCCCTTAATAGCAAATACCAGGAATAGCACCATAGGTGCTTAGAAGCTCTTAAAACCAAAATACGCTTTAATGTACTTTAATGGTCAATGGTTGAACCCAAATTTTGGGTCTATTATAAGATGGATACTAATCTATTCTAAGTAAGAAAAGATAGATAACCCCGTCAGGCATTGCTACGACCGCGCAACTTCCTGGAAGAATTTATGTCATGATATTGCAAATCTGGGGTACCCGGTATCAACTAATTGTTTCCAAATCCAGTATACACCCTCCTACCTTTATTAGTGACTCTTGGAAAACTACCTAATAAGCCAAGGTAAATCCTTAAGAATTCAATAGTAAAAATTAGTTTGACTGCTTTATTGTATCAATACAATACCAGCCCAATAAGCAGGGAGATTATATTGGCTGTTTAACATCTCCAATTGAGTATTTTTAAATGAAGTATAATAATCACTTCCGTTAAGTAGCTTTTCGTAAAACAATTTCATGAACCTGGCGGTAGATGCATCATTTACTTCCATTAACGTAATTATTAAGTTTTGGACCCCAACTGAGCTAAAAGCCCGCTGCAACCCATAAACTCCTTCACTTGCATCATAGCCCCCTATACCTGTGTTACAAGCGCTTAGCACAGCCAGTTTTGTATTTGGCAATAATATCGTAGACACATCATGCGCTGTTAATATACCATCCATTACTCCTGTAGGAAGTTTCTTTCCCTTCAAAACTCTATTAGCCCCACTTAAAACTAAACGTGAACGAAACATCGGATCTTGATATGCATTGTAGTAAAGAGGATCATCATTAAATTCATGATTATCTAATATCACATCCTCAAGAAATATTGCATGTGTAGCTAGGTGCAAAATTTGTGGTGAACGATCATCATGTAATTGATAGTACCGTTCCTCTACTCCACTATTTCCAGTATAGACTGTTATAGGAATGGAATTATTATTTGCAATTTCAGCAATAGCATCCACCTCTGTAAGCGTATATGGTAAATAATGATATCCACTTCTGGTAGAATCAGAAACAAAATAATCAATTCCACGTGATTCAATATCATTATCACCTGCTTCAACGAGCCAGTCATCACTATCAATATCATAATTCAAGCCACCAAATGCTACAATTGGACCTTCAATAACATCAGGCATTTTCTTCTTTAGTTCCATTACCTTACCAGGGTGTAACATCTGCATCATATTATAATTGACTAGCATTGGTTGATGCTTTTGATCTAATCCATCTGGCAAGGCAGACAAGTTTATTTCATTCAGCAGACCAGAAGCAGTAAAGTAAATTTTATCAACTCCCTCTAAAAATTGGGTCAATTCGCCCCACACTAGTGACCAAATATCATCTCCGACATATGAATCCGCAATTTCCACTTTTGAATATCCATATAGAGCATTAGGATCTTTTTGTGAGCGTTCTATCAATTCTACTAACTCCATCTCCTCAAACAATGGAATAAAGATTGGTTTATTAGTCCCATAGGGAATAACGTATGCAGCATACATAACACTATCAGTCCAACTCTTTAAATCCATGTAATTAAAATGACTAAAACATATGACTAACTCCTTAGGCTCTAACGCTTTTTCTATATCTTCCCAGCTTATACCAGTGGTAAAATTCAAGTTTAATCTTTCAGATCCTAATCTGGTAAGTTGTTCCTCATAAAGGTTAACAAGCTTATTTAGTGAGTCAATGTCATAATGTCTATTTTCAATAGGAAGATTCTCCTCCGAATACAATAATCTGCAGTTTCGCTTAAATTCCCTGTAAGTCTCGAAAACCATTGTATCATCCGAAGTCGATGCCCACGATAAAAGGCTCCTTTTCGAACTTAGTAAAACGCCATTCGATTCAAGGTATAGATTGAAGATTGTCGGCAAGCTGCTTACTTCCCCGCCATTTCGAATATAGAAACTCTGTATTGATTCCAAACTTGTGTTGTAATTATTCCAGTATTTCTTCTGTTGCTGCTCACTTAAATATTTTAAACTACTCATTGATTCACTGAAATTTATTTCAATCTCTTTCAAATAATATCGGTCCGCCACCTTTACATCACCTAATATATCATACACCAATCCCATATTGTACAATAATCCAGCACATATAGGATGTTCAATTCCATAAACCTTTTCTACTATTTTTAAACACTCTTGATATATCTGCACTGCTGATTTATAATCTTCATTTTTAAAGTAATACGCTCCGATATCATATAGACTATTTGCATATTCACTATGCGAATCACCAAACATCTCTTTATTTATCTCTAACGCTTCTTCAAAATATTGCTTAGCTGAATCCATCTTATTAAGTGATAAATAATTATTCCCTATTCTACTCAAGCAAACAGCATAATCTTCATGCTGTTTACCTACCTTAGATTCAAAAATTTCCATAGCCTGTCGCAATAGTTCTATTGAATGTGAATAGTCCTCTATAAGTTCATACAGGCCAGCAAGATTTACTAAGTCCAATGCATAATCAGGATGTAAAGTACCAAGTACTATCTCATCTATCTCTAACGCTTTTAGTTGAAGTTTCTTAGAGTTTTCTATATCTCCTATATCATTATAAAGCTGTGATAAAATTCTTAGTCCACTTGCATAGTCAGAATTCTGTTTTCCCGCAACATAACCAATTATATCAAGTCCCTTCTGCGCATATGTTAATCCAGTCGAATAGTCAATCATCTTTGAATATAAACTAGCAAGATTAAGTAAACTAGCTGCATAATCTATCGATTGCTCCCCCAAAATTCTCCCTCTTATCTCCATTACTTCAAGATGCATTTTCAATGCTGAGCTAAGATCATCTAACGTTACATACAAATCAGCAAGCTTCTCTAAAGATGACGCGTACTCAAGACCCTGTTTTCCATATATCTTTTCATTAAGCTCCAGCGATTCTTGATATAATGACATCGCCATAGAATAATCCCCCAATAAAAAATAAATTCTTCCTAAATCACTCAACTCCGTGGCGTAATAAGGGCTCTCCGTACCGTAAACATCTACAACTAAATCGAGGGCCTCTTGAAACATTATCAAAGCATCTGAATAGTAGGCTATATCCATATAAATTCTACCAAGGTTATGCAAGCTTATTTGAATTGCTGGGTGGTTCTCTCCATAAATCAATCGCTTCAATTCAAGAGCACTCTGCAGCAATGGGATAGCAGAATCATAGTCACCCACTAGGCTATAGTACATTCCCAAATTATTCAGGCTCATTGCATAATCAGGATGATTCTCGCCCAATACCGTATATCGTATGTCATGTGATTCTTCAAGCAACGGAAGCGCTGCTTCATAATTACCCATAGAACAATACAATAAACCTAAATTATTTATCAATGTAGCCACCTCAGGATCCCGCGGCCCGAGCATAACACGCGTAATTTCAATTGACTCGATAAATAAAGGTAATGCAGCCTCATACTCATCCATAGCTTCATACAATAGTGCCAAGTTATTGACTCCAATTGCATAATTTTTACTTTCTACACCGTCTACAATCCTAAAAATTTCTACTACTTTTTTGTACAACGGCAAAGCAGAACTATAATCTTGTACTCTCCTATATAAGCTCGCCAAACTACTAAGGTCAGAAACATAATCGTACTCACTTATGCCAGGTAACCTCTTTTTTATATCTACAACACTCTTATAAACTTCAATAGCTGAATAGTAGTTGCCCACATTATCGTACATATCACCGAGGTCTCTTAAGAAATTCGCATATTCCAATTTATTTTTTCGTAACTTAAATTTCTTGATTTCCAATATCTCTTCATATAATGGTATTGCCAAATCGTCACTCCCCATTGCATGATATAATGATCCTAGATTCCATAAACAAATTGCATAGTCAGGATGTTGATCCCCAACTGCCACTTTAAAAATTTCTAGTGCCTCAACAATAAGCGGTAATGAACTTTCGTAATCACCTAAATTTCCATAGAACAAACCAAGATTGTCTAAGCTAATAGCATAATCAAGATGCTGTTCCCCCATCACAGATCGCTTAACTTCAAGTCCCTTATGGTATAATAAAAGTGCAGAGTCTATTTTTCCATCATCTTTGTACCATTCCGCTAATAGTTCAAGAACATTAGCATAATTCTCAGTATCAGTTTCACCATTTGACTCTAACCACGTTCTTATTTCCTTTAAATAATGGAATGCGCTGTCACTCAAACCTGCACCTTCATAATAATAATTATAGCTAGAAATTAACTCGTCAAGAGTTTGAGCCCTAGCAAAACTGAAAAAAGCTATAAAGCAAAAACCCGCCACTGTGATTCTAGCAAGAAATAACCTTATCATAGGTAGTATTTTTATACGTTAAGAATCTAGACAAACTTATGTATTTTTTAATCCATTTTACTCGGTATTATGGATGAGAAAGACAATGCAATCACTTTATGAGGGTCTGATTGATATTGTATTGTTACTTCAATTTGATATTCAGGCTCTTAATGGCGTCATGCCTTGAAATCATTACTAAACTTGTCAATCTGTTAGCTGGTTACCGTGTTGTTTGTATTGCCCATTGTTTACTAAATTTGTTCCTATTAGTTAACCCTCTAGTCCAGGACTAGGCGAGTATAACAAAACTTATTCCTCGTAAGATAAACATGAAACTATACCAAAGTTTTTATAAATACTCTTCAGCCAAAAAAATTGCTGATCATGGCCTTGGTCCTTTTCTAACATCAACATTGCATAGTTTCTTAGAAGCAAAATGTTATAACTGTGGACAAATATTGCCGGAACATTCAATTTTTGGCAATTCTCTCACATTGGATTTGCATGGAATCAAATTAATATGTCAAGAGTGTAGAACCGGAATACCATATCATCGTTTATACACGGAGTACTTTTATACTATTGACAGATATAAATTGCTTATTGAATTATCAAATTATATTATCAGAGCCAAGCCAGCATGGATCGCAATACTTCTTGGACTAAGAACCAATTATTCACGTTTCCAAAATCCTAAAGATTACACAAAAGGATTTGAAGCCAAACTACATGATTCAGATAAGGATTGGATTTATCAAAACGATTGGTTATATCGCTTTGCAGATTATACAGAACCTGTTATTAATAAGTATCAAAACTTGTATAATAACCACTCATGCTATGATTGTGGCGCAGGTTGGCAAAAATGGTACTACAAAGAAAAAAACTATGATGGTTGTTGCAGTTCTTGTGGAATACCTGTCCAATTTCAATGGTTTATGAGAAGTAGTTATGAATCTGAAAATAAATTACTCTCACGTTTTTAATATATAAATATTAATACCAACCCTAGAGTCACTTTTCTAAGCAACAGGAAATACTATTAATCATTGTGGACATTATATAGTAGCCCTTTCTCCATTTCAAGTATCTTCTTCAGGATATAAGCCTAAAGGCTTGCGCCTTTCATTTTAGCAGAAGGCAACCTTAGGATGAACTCATTCACCCAGGAAAAATGGAATGTCTAACACGGACAGAAAATCAGTCTGGTTACTCCAAACTACCAGAATTGCCAAAATAGGGGCATTTCGGGTGCTATAAGCCATGAAAATCAAACAAATGGACCAGGCATCCATAAACAGGATGATTTTCAGCAAATGAGCTTAAAAGAAGTATACGCTGAAAAAAGGTAGGATTAATGGCTACATTACTGGATACCATAGGACAGAATTACGGCTCTTTATAACGTCTTGGGCTGGATTGCACTTGTTTGTTTTTCAACTGCTCAATAAATTTGGTTTCCATTACTAATTTAACCTCTGATCGTGATTTAGGAGAGTATTAAAGCAAATCCCTGCCATATGAAAACTAGCCTTTCTTTGTTATTGTTTCATTTACTATCCTTCAATATTTACTCTCAGGTTTGTGTCCATAGAGAAGAAACAATCAGATATTCAGATGCTCTCGAGGTTTTCAGCGTTTGCCTAACAAATCCCACTATAAACTTTGACCAACGTATTGAATATTTCTGGTACACTGAATTCTCAGGCATAAAATCGACCAAAGGTGGCTGTGGCGGGAAATTACTCGATGGTTCATATAGGCTCTACGATCTAGATGGGAATTTGAGGACAGAACGAAATTATAGCAGTGGTGTTGAGGATAATGAAACTAATTGGGATGAGAACGGAAACATTGTTTCCATTTCCCGCTCAAAAAATGGAGAAATAAATTACTTTAAATACAAAGATTCAACTAATGTTTGGCTAGAATTTATTGGATCTTTTATGAAGATCGGTTCTATAAAAAATCAGTACAATTCATTTAATTATCTAGTTTTTAGCGAAACTATGATTTCCGACTTTCAATTTCATACAAAACACTACTACGATTACTCTCCTCAACTTCAAGCTGAATATTCGTACAACTGGGTAACAGACAGTCTTTGCTGTGGTAAATACATTGAATATTATAAAAATGGTAAGGTAAAAGTCGAGGGTCAATTCTATGAAGGAAAGGATGAAGAGTGGATCTATATTCGAGTTGGAACATGGAAGTGGTTCTATGAAGATGGCTCAATAGATGCCGAGTACGAGTATAAGGCGGATATTCAGTACTGGCCAAATGGAGAAAAAAAAATCATAGGCGGTTATATTTGGGATCGTACGATGGATCAATGGGTTAAAAACGGAAATTGGGAGTGGTTTGGTGATGATGGATCCAAAATAGATAGTAAACATTTTATCTGGGGAGTTGAGAATATTGACTGATTGATTTTTACGCAAACATTGTATCCAATCACGTAAATATTTCCGCATCCTAGAATAAAAGATATAATGTCACGATGAAAACAAAACTAATTACCGCTCTATTACTATCATTTGTACTGGTACCAGCTCTAGGACAAGAAGTAACCCTCTTTGATAGCGATGGTAGTGCCAGAGCATACATTGATTATTCACAAGAAGCGACGATATTTCTTTGGGACGGCACCCCTGTTGCTTTTCTAAAGAATGATGGCAGAAATATGTGTGTATTTGGTTTTAATGGAAACTTTCTAGGTTGGTATGAAGATGGTGTAATTTTCGATATAAAAGGGAATGCAGTCGGAGCTCGAAAAGGAGCCGTCAGTATGATCACCAAAATAGAGCCAATAAAAGGCATTCAAAAAATTACACCAATAAGACCTATAACATCCATAACTCCTATTAAACCAATCTTTAGCAACAGGTGGAGCTCATCATCACTGACTGAACTTCTATACTCTGGAAAAAGGTAACTTATTTTATACCGACTTTATGAATTATGTATCTGATATCTTTCCACGAATTGCTGCTATTGGCACTTCACTAAACAAAAGATTGTTAATATTTGCTATAATCAATTGTGTCGCTTTAAACTTCTCCTTTTGCCAAAGTGAAGCACTTCCAACTGAATATTGGACTGTAAAAAACAATGAAGAGATAGATTTAAGAGAAGCTATCAAGCTGCTTAACATAGCAAAATCGAAAAGCACTAATCCAGAAATAAGTAGGCTTAGGGCACTTACTTACATAAATCTAGGAATTCAAAATGAAAACGCCAACTCATACTATTTGGCATCTGACTATTTCAAAAAAGCACTATCTGATATTCAACAATATATGGATAGCTTAAAATACATACCTTCTTACGACTACCTATTGGCCGGAAATATCTATCTTAAAAATAATTTATACCCACAAGCCTTAAAGTATTTTAATAAAGCAATCGAAATGAATCCCGACGTCAGCAACTATTATAATAGTCGCGCTGAACTAAAAAGGATATTAGGCGATGAATATGGTGCACTAAAAGATTATAATTCAGCAATCGAAAAAAACGACCAGGATGTATATTCACTTGCAAATCGTGGTAGACTATATTATGATAAAAAAGAATTTTCCAAAGCCATAGTTGACCTCGAAAAAGCAATACAGTTAGACGACGAATTTATGGTCGCCTACTACTATCTTGGACTTTCATACATTGAAATAGGCAAGAAAGAACTAGGGTGCATGTATTTAAGTATTGCCGGTGAGCTTGGATATTTTGATGCCTATGCCTCTATAAAAGTACTTTGCAATTAACATTGTAAACAAATTAATCTATTACCCATGAAAAGATACTTCACCACTTTAATTATCTCAATCATAATATCCGCTTGCGCTTCAAACCAAGATAAAGCTATAGAACATTTTGAGAGAGCTCAGAAGCTTTATAAAGAAGACAAAATCAAGGATGCCTCCATTGAAATAGACTCTGCAATTAATCTTGATAAATCTAATCTTGATTTCCAAATAACGAAAGCAAAAATAATCGCAAAAACAGATAACTACGAACTTGCCATTAGCATACTGCAGGAGGTTCTAAACCAAAATTTTAAAGTTGATACAGTAAACTACTACTTAGGTGATAGTTATTTCGGCTATGGCAGTTACTTCTCAAAGAAACAGAAAGATCAAGAAAGTGCAACAGGGTCATTCGAAAAAGCTGTTTACTATTATAACGAAGCAATCAACAATAATGCGCAATACTTTGAAGCATATGTTGCTAAGTCAAGAGCTTTCCATAATCAATCCAAAAGTGACGAGGCGTTAGTCGTTTTAAATACTGCAATCAATCTCTTTCCTGATAGTATCTCACTTCTTTACAATAGAGGTGTAGAGAAAATATATATTGGAGATTTAGCAGGAGCAATGATCGACTTAAACGGTTCAATCCAAAGTAATAGCTTAGATTCAATCAATCAGGCAACCGCCTATAGATTTCGTGGACTTCTACACCAG
>JAGQWJ010000063.1 GCA_020437395.1 Ignavibacteriota bacterium
CGATGATCTTTCCCCAGTAGAGTATGAAGAACGAAATTGTTAATTAAGTCTGTGTCCACTATAGTGGGACAGTCCAAGGAGTTATGAAGTTCATTAGTTTAGTATTAATTATCTTTTTTAGTTTGGCTGTGACGGAGAGTTATTCAATAAAAACTATTAGGATTCACTCAGATATGACTTTTAGTGGTGGAGATTGGTCAAATTCTAAATCAGGGTCTTATACTAATCATAAAGTTATAGAGCTTGCTGGAGGGTATGAGTCATGTCGAATTACTTGTGAATCATCGGATGATATTTGTTTTACTGCAACTCAGAGTGGTCAAGATGTTGATATTACGATGTATGATTTGGTAAGTGAAGGTGGAGGGGGCAGTGGATCAGGTATCTTCAATAATTATGAAATAGGATTTGATTCTACTGGATTAATGAAAATATACATCATAATCGGACCAATCTAAAAAATATGTTTAGCAAGTTAAAATTAATAATAATTTCATTTATAATACTGATAGCTGGTTCAAATTCAGCTATCAGTATTATTAAATTTAAAATAATTGAATCTGATTCTATTTATTTTGAGAACATTGAAAAATTAGAATTTTCTCCTAATGGTAAGTTTTATTTAGTTAATAAAAGATCTAATACTAAAAGAATAAATGT
This sequence comes from Ignavibacteriota bacterium, assembly GCA_020437395.1. Taxonomy (GTDB): domain Bacteria; phylum Bacteroidota; class Ignavibacteria; order Kapaibacteriales; family UBA2268; genus PGYR01. The sequence continues at coordinate 661 of JAGQWJ010000063.1, forward strand.
ATTTAATAATAATGGTGTATTGTATAATTCATTTTTAGTAAATGACGCATTTACTGATAAGTATTTCGATATAATCAAAGATACCACTAAAGATGAAGAGATTTTAACAACAGAATATTTAAATACCCTGCCTAATAGACCAGAAGTACTTTATGATAATTCTTTTTTCAAGTCAATCTTTTTAAATGACTCGATGATTGTAGCTACTGGGTCAATAAACTATTATATTTATGGAGAGAACCCTTCAGGAGATAAAGGTTTAATCCTTAGGGCTATGACTGTTCTCTATAAAATTAATATTAACTCAAATGAAATTACAGTAATACCTTTGGTTTTTGTAGGAAGAAAGTTATATCCACAACTTGATTACTTAGAGTTTGTTAATAATAAACTCTATTTCCGTTTGTTCCCTATGGGTGTACATAAAGGATTACCAAATAGTCCAAAATTTGTGCTTGGAAAGTTCAATTTAGATAGTAATAATTGGCAATCTGTTTTGGAATTACCAAAAGAATATGAGTTATCCAAGGTAAATTTAACACTTGACTATAAATTCAGGATAGCTTCTAATCACAAAAAAGATTTTTTTATTGCCCCTTTTTTAAATTATACATTCAATTTGGAAGGAGATACAATTAAATTATCCGATTTAGATAATGCAATTAGTCATTCATTATCTTTGTTTAGTTCCGATACGCTCATAAGAAATAAAGACTATAATATGTTAGATAGTTTGAGTCATTATATAGGGAATATCTTTTTTAAAGGAGATAATCTTTTTGTGATCTTAAATAAGCCAAAAAATTACGATAATAAAATATACCTTAATAAATATACTCTGAAGGGCGAATTAATATACTCTAATGTAATTAATGAAAATCAAAAGTTAGAAACTGTTTTCTATTCTGAAAACAAACAGAAGCTATATAAAATTTATATGGTAAAAGAGGAGTGGTGGGTTGAAGAAATTGATTTTGATTAGTTTTATTATTCTCCTTTGTTGCACTGTTAATGGCATAACTAAGGAGAAATTATTTATGTTTACTGACATTGAAAAGTGTAAGTCATGTAATAATCCAGTGCTCAATTCTATATATTATCATTCAGTTTTATTTGATAGCTTAGATATTGATTATGAAGTTATCTTAAAATGTAGACGTTCTAAAGACCTTAATTACTATAGAAGATATTATCACCTAGATAGTGGGTTAAAGATTGTGGCACTCAATGATAGTATAAATACTTTATACAAACCTTCGTCAACAGAACAATTCTTTGTTTTAACAAGAAATGATACAATCATATTTACTACCGAGAATTTAGATTTATTACTCGGTTTTATCACTCGATAAGTCATATCTTTTTCATTTTTAAATTTCGTTTAAATAAAATCTCTTATATTTAGGGATTGTAAAAAACACAATTCACACTTAATATGAAAATAACAACAAATTTACTCTTATTCTTAATAGCCACTACCATTGTTTTCTCTCAAAAACAAGAGACAATAGACTCTGACAGACCGGGGCAGTCGATGAGTGCTCACACAGTAGGCAAGAACGTACTGCAAATACAAACTGGTTTCGATTATACTAGTCATTCGAACGACCCAAGTTATGTACCAAAGTATAGTTTTAATGTATTCGGTAATGAGACTAATATACGATATGGGCTTTTGGATATTCTCGAAATTAATGGTAGCATAGGGTATAGAGTATATAATACTAATTATGAAGATAAAAATAGAGCAGATAGAAATCAACACGGAGCTGAATTGCTTAGGTTCGGGACTAGAGTCAATATCTTAGATCATGATGGACTTACTCCTGCTATAGCCGCTAGTTTAGAACTTGTCGTCCCCTATGAGACTGAAGTTTATAAATTTATCGACTATGGTTTCAGGGGGTTTATTTTAATAAAGCAACCGATTACGAATGAACTGGCACTTACTGGTAACTTTGGGGTATATCACACACCTCAAATGTATGAATATATGCCAGAATATTTTTATCGGTACACATTAAATACTTCGTATAGCTTCAATGACAAACTCTCTGCTTACGTTGAGATTTATGGGTTCATCAATACTGAATATCGTTCAGAATTTGGGTTTGTTAATAACGATAATATGGACTATGACTTTGGAGTTGGTTATCTACTGAATAATGATTTACTACTTGATTTTTCTATAGGCAAGGACAATAGTTTCGGAGACGGAGATTGGTATGTTAATGCCGGTGTCTCGTTTAGGTTCGGTGGGGAGGAGGAGTAAAAACTAAGAAAGCCGCTCCAATAAAGGAAGCGACTTTCAAAGGTTATTCTTTAATACGATTCTACTTGCCAGTTGTTATAGCAAATGTTGCTACGTGCTGAACACTATCAGAATCCCTACTCTTCATTGAACCTACATCTTTCAAATGAATAATGCAATCACCAATAGTAACGCTTGGATTTTCTTTCGTTAATGTATGAGTTTCTACTGAACCGTCTGCTTTTGTAACCACTATTGTAATAGCAATATGACGTTGATCTTTTCTGTCTGTAGCAACATCGCTGTTACTTTCGCTAACATTTATGCTTTCAATCGTAAAGTAAAAATCGCAAGGAGTTTTAAAGCTATCGCCCTCCATTCCTCTCAAGTGAATTACTTCTTTGTCTTTTCTGTCATCATGTTTATCATCTCTATCATGACCCACACCAGTACCAGTTGGATCCCAATCGCATGACGCCAACGATAGTGTTAACATTGCTATAAATGTTAGTATTAGTGTTTTTCTCATTTTTTGTACCTTTTATGTTAAATAATAAATTACTTCTTACAATCAATAAACACATTACTATTCAAAAGGTAACAAAAAAAAGAAATAAATTTTCTAATTTGGCATAGATACGACAAAAGTGGAACCCTGTCCTTCGCCTGAACTACTCGCTTCAATTTTTCCCGAATGCCTCGTCACTATCTTGCTGCAAAGGTAAAGCCCTAACCCCGTTGTGTTTTCGCCTTGAGTCCCTTTTCTCTTTTCTTTGGTAAACCTATCGAATATTGCCTTTGACTTATTTGGTGGAAAACCAATTCCGTTGTCTGTAACTTCTATTTTCGTATGACTATCTGTCTTGTTTGCCACTACGCTAATCTTTCCGCCCACTGGGGTAAATTTAATTGAATTACTAATTAAATTTGAGAAGACCTGTTTTATCAAATCTTCTTTTGCCTCTATCCTTACTTCATTAACATCAATATTTAATTCTAGATTCTTAGCTTTCAAAGAATCTGAATGATGCACTTTAAGTTCATCGAATAATTTATCTAATTGCACTTCGGTCATCATTTCCTTAGTAATAACAATTTCTTCTCGTTCAAGAAGCTCCAATACTGAATTAATAATGTCCCTTTGTACTACAGCGGCATTCTTTATTTTTTCACTAAGCGATTTCTTCTTTTCTTCAGTGTCCGCAGAAGGAATAAGTTCTGAATATGTGATAACTGCTGCGAGTGGATTTTTTAAATCATGTGACATTAACCCGATCATATCTTGTTTTTCTTCCAAAAGTTCGTCCAATGTTTGTAAAGAAAACTGAATCTCTTTAAGTAGAATACCAACTTCATCAGTGTAGTATGTAGGTAACTGCGGAGTTTTTTTGTTTTCGATATATTCGCTAAGTGATTCTTTTGCAAATAAAATGGGTTCTAATAATTTGTTTAGAATAAATAAAGTTGCTCCTGTAGCGGCAAGAGTAAATATTAGCACTGCTATGAAAACTGAAATAGGATCTAATACTTCATTCCCACCAAAAGCTAAGTAGAGGATGAGCCCTATTAGTGGAATATGAATGCCAATAAAAGCAACGAATAAGAACTTGAATGAATATTTCTTCAGAAATGCAATTTTTGATAGTTTGTCGTATGTTTTCATATTGATTATTTATTAATTTTGACATATTGGATTTGAAAGTTAACAATATTTATTGAATTTTAGGACAAGAAGAAAAAAACATGGAATTATTTACAATTGACAATTTACTCGCGTTAATTACTCTTACTTTTTTAGAAATTGTACTCGGCATAGATAATATTATTTTTATTTCGATAACAACAGATAAGCTACCCGTTGAAAAACAGAAATTTGCCCGATTATTTGGCCTTTTCATAGCAATGCTAATGCGAATTATCCTTCTTGCACTTATTACTCAGTTGCATGTACTAAACAATAAATTGTTCTCAATCTTTGATATAGACATAACGGGAAAGGGCTTAATCCTTTTGGGTGGTGGATTATTCCTATTAGTTAAAAGTACATTAGAAATACATCACAAGGTTGAACAAATCGAACATACAGCTCAGCATCAGAACAAGAAAATCACTGTGGCCAATGCCATATTCCAGATTATTATGCTCGATTTAGTTTTCTCATTTGACTCTATACTAACGGCTGTGGGCTTATCGAACAATCTTTCAATAATGATAATTGCTGTAATAATTTCCTTAATAGTAATGATGGTTTTCGCAAATTCCATAAGCAATTTCATCAATCAGTATCCTTCTTTGCAACTTCTTGCTCTATCGTTTTTAATTTTGATTGGATTTATGCTCATACTCGAGGCATTCCACTTCGATATACCAAAAGGATACATTTACTTTGCTGTGCTATTCTCATTTATAATAGAGCTATTGAACATGAGATTCAGAGCTAATAGAAAGGCATCAAGGAAGAAGAAAGCTTAATCAAAGAAAAATCTTCTCTTATATTTTTCACATTTTTAAGTTTGACTAAGACCAGAAGGAAAAACATTCCTTATCATAATTATAACAAAAGAAGTAAGACATTTATAGGGTGTATAAACAATAGAAAAAGCCACATAACTCAATAGGGTTGTGTGGCTTTTCATATTTATTCTTTAAAGGTAAATTACTGTAATACAAACTGGATAGTCTGAATATCATCACCTACTTTTATTAAAGCAAAATAAGTACCTTTAGCAACTTTGGAATTAGTTTTGTCTCTACCATTCCAAACTACAACATTCTTACCAACAGTAGAGTATTCATTGTAAGTTAATTGCACAACACCATTCATATCAACAATACTTACCTGATATTTTTGAGCAACTTCAAAATTCAATTCTAAAGAAATACTACCTTCACTCGGGTTAGGATATGATTTAGCACTATTGATAGTCGGTACACCATTCCAAACTGATGATTGTATAGCCGATGCAGTTAGTGCTATTTCTAGAGTCTTGCCATCATCTGTAGAAATTGAAAGTACTTCATCATAGTCTTTTTCTTCTGTAGGTAAGAACGTAACAACAATTTCTCTTTTAGTATTTGGCTCTATGATAGGGTCATTCAGAACAGAGAAATTGAAATCACTCGAACTTACCATTATCTCTGTAACCGTAATATTCTTAGTAGTTGGATTTTCTATTTCGAATTTCATTTCAACTTCTTCGTTGATTACTACGCTACCGAATGATAATGTGCTAAGATTACTAATTATAGTTCCGTTATCAATTCCATTACCTCGTAAATCTATCGAAACGTTATTTACAGAATTACTCGCTATAGTCATCACCGCTTGATGCAAACCAAGTTTAGTAGGCTCAAAATCTAGATCTAAATCTATTTTAGAATTAGGCACTACGTTTAGTGGGAAACTAGTAGATGTAAGTCTGAAAGAACTTGACTCAGAACCATTTATATCGATGGCAGTAATAATTAGAACTTCATCTCCAGTATTAGTAATTGATATTTTGGATTTTTCTGATTTTATTTCACCTATTGCAACATCACCAAAGTCAAGCACATCAATATTTGTGGTTATCGAAGGACCACCATTGTTTTCTAAAACTTTTATTTCCGCTTCATTGGAAACAGCAACTAAATCACATTTGTTTTTTACTTCAACAGTATATTTACCTGCATCAGAAAGGTTTATTTTTTCAATAGTAATAGAAGCATCCGTTTCGTCCGCAATATTATTTCCATCCTTTTTCCATTGATAGGTAAGGTCATTCTCTTCTCCTCCTGGATTCTCGGCCGATACCGTTAGAGTTACACTCTCATCTACGAATACTTCTTTGTTAGTAGGTTGAAGTGATATTACCGGTCTTGAATTTATAGTTAATACTGCTATTTCAGAAAACAGCTTCATACCACAAATCCCAATTAGTTCTAATTTGTAACTACCTGCATCAGTAGATTCTAAGTCACTGATAGTTAATTCACGTGAGATAGCACCTGTAATTCTATTTTCATCTTTATACCATTGAAATGCACTAATAGCTCCATCTACTTGTGCAGAAAGCTTTATTTCAGCGCCTTCACACCCACTAACTGAATTCGGTTGTGTTACAAATTTAGGTTCTCTGTTGATAGACACTTTCGCAATTGAAGAAGTGATTTCATTACTACATCTTTCACTAATTACTTTTAATGTATAGTCTGCAACATCTGATTGTTTTAAATCATTTATAACATAGCTTGAACTTGTAGCACCTGTGATTGGTTGACCATTTTTCAACCATTGTAACGAAGTAAATTCCCCGTCTATATTAGCTGCTAAAGTTATTGAACTACCTTCACATCCTGCTTTGCTAGTAGGTTGTGTTGCAAAATTAGGAGATTGAAATACATCTAATTGAGCTTTTGCAGATGTAATAGCAGTTCCACACGAAGTAGTAATTTGGCAATCATACTCTCCAGCATCACCTAAAGTAGCACTCGAACGGCTATAAGTAGATTGAGTTGCGCCATTTATCGGATTACCATTTTTCCTCCATTGATACTGGTGGCCAGATCCAGTAACCACAACAGACATTGTAAATGATTGTCCAGTACAGGTTTCGTCAGACAATGGCTGAGTTGTTATACTGACTTCCCCTGCTAACGCAAAAGTGTTGTTGGAAATATCATTTCTACTAGAATTAGACGCATCGCTAATTCTAATTCGATTACTATTGCCTGGCGTTACTCCATTGGGAATAGTCCAACTAAAACTACCCGATGTACTGGGTGTACTCCCAGTTATTAAGTTCCAGTTTGCCCCGTCGTTAGTCGAATATTCTATCTTTACATTTTCAATGCCGTTGGATTTCCAAGTAATATTTTGTGTAGTTCCTACACACCAGTTCTCTCCTCCGTTAGGAACAGAGACAGTTATTCCAGCAACTACTATTTTTTGAGTTGTAAATTTGTTCCATTGGTCACCATTAGCTCCACCATTATCATTTACGGCATTTGCAACTCCTCTTATCCAATACTCACCGTGTGTTGAAGGTGCTGTCCAATCAAATGTAAAATCAAATTTACCATTGATTAAAGTCTGTTCACCGTTGTGAGTTACTTCCCCACTCTGAATTTTTGTTCCAGTACCTGAGGAAAGAGTACCAATATCAGAACCTCCAGATTCTGATGTTTTTATTCCTACATTCATACCAGCTTTATTCATAGATAAATTATCTACTGCAACAGTAAACTTAGTTTTTGATCCAGGTTCAAAAGTGAATCCACCATTTTCACTTGTAAGTGTTACTTTTGTACTACTATTTGCTGATCCGTGGCAGTTACATCCATCTGTGTTTCCTGTCTTACCAGCACTCCAAGCAATTGCTGTATAGGTAAGTCCTGAAACTATTAGCAAGAAAATAAATGAATTAATTTTTATTAAATGTTGTCTATAGATGCTCATAAAACAATCCTATTTATTAATGATTTGATACACAACAATAACAAAATTTTAAACCATTAGTTACATAGACAACTAATTAAAACTACGTGTTAAATGTCACATACACGTTCTTTATGCTAATTGAATAAAAAAATCCGAATACTACTTCTAATATTCGGATTTGATTTTTCCTGATTAAATTTTTCAGATTAAAAACTAATTTCGGTACCTATGAATAGCCCTTCGTTTAACTCTTGGTTTATGAAAGGATAATCACGTATATAGTTTCTTGAATACCCTACAACTATTGGGAATTTCGTTATACCACCCAAATATGTTGATATTCCTGTTTCTAACTTATAGGAAGGGTTACTGCCAAGAAGTAGCTGTCCATTGATAAACGTATCATAATACTTGTTTGCAAATAAATTAGTGAACGTAGGAGTATATTCTATACCTCCACCAATAAACACTGGTGTTTTCAGATTAATTGCTGTGTTTTGGTCGTACCAAGACATACCAGCAGAGATTATTCCCCTCAAGTCCTTAGCAAAATAATTTGTCAAGAAACTAACGTCAAACTGACCAGAATTAAGATTGCTCGTAGTAGCTTTAGTTCTGATAACTGTTAAATAATCACGAGTATATGTCAAACCACTTGTCTCAATAGTTACACCATCAAGGAAAATATTATTATTAGTTTGAATACCGCTTTTTCTTGAAGTGATAATATTTGCATTCCAAGCTTGAACAAATTCTCTGTTCGGCTGAACTTCAAAAGAATTTCTTTCTGAACTGATAGGAACGTCAGATTTGTTTCCAATAGCATCGTTTACAATTATTGAACTGCTAGAATTAGAATTGTTTACTTTAAAGTAGTTATTGCTATTTCTATTGGCAACAATATTCGAATTACTATCTTCAACATTGCCATTAGCTAGATTATCTTCAATCTCGATTGTTCTGGGTTCATCTTCAACAATAATATTGTTGTTTTGAGCTTTTTCAATAGAGCTAACGATAGGTATTTTCGAATCATTTG
>JAGQWJ010000064.1 GCA_020437395.1 Ignavibacteriota bacterium
ATATAAATTTTGGTGGATACATAAGTACTTGTCGGCAGTGGGAATGGGGCTGAGTTATAGAAGTAGGGAGGGACTTCGATTTTTTCAATACTACTAGTTCCATTACCTCGATTAATTGTAAACCAATAATTTCTAATCTCATGTTTATTGTCGATGTAAGTAAATAAATTTCTTGACTCAAAGCGTTTAAAGAATCTTTGAATAACTGCACCATTATCAGGGAATACAATTTTTCTAATTTTATTCTTCTCGGCTTCAATATCTAGTATATATAATGTGTCATTAACTATTATATTTATAGTATCTTTATATAAGTCAAAAGCATCTGTGACTCCGTAGTCAAGAGTGAGTACCTTATTATATAATAGTGTATCGATTTCTTTACTTACTATATTAATTCTTTGAACAGTAAAAAGTGAATCATTTTCTGAATACAAATAATTAATCAAATACTGTTTATTGGAAGATTTTGCTTCTTTTGAGATTCTGAAATCTGGAGTTGAGAATGTAAAATATTTTTCTTCATCAATTAAAACTGTATCTTCATCGGAATGACCATAAATAGCTAACTCATCCCACTTTTTCCCATCCAAAGAAGTCTGCAAATACGTTTTCTTGAAGAAGCTAGTATCTTGATTTATTCTATAGAACGTATCATTTATCAAACCAACTTTAATATTTCTATAAATAGAATCAACAGAATTTGAGACTAAATTAAAGTTACTATCGAATAGTTTTAATTCATTTTTTTGTGCAACGAAAGACTTGAAGTACGAAGCTATCATATATCCATTATCAACTCTTTCAAATCCAGTAATTTGAACATATTTTAATGGGTCATAACCTAATATAATGCTTTTCTTAAAAGACTCACCCAAGTCTAATGAGGTAAATAATAATAATTCTTTATTATTTTTCGGATCAAAAGCTAGAACTTGCAGTTCTTTATTTTTAATATCATAATTATCATAAAGTATATTGATTCCAGTAAAATTAGTCTCGGTCTCTATTCTCTTAACTTTGTTAGTAGATGGAACTAATTTATAATAATTGTTTTCATTTCTATGAATAGCTAAATCATTATTTATTCTTAATGGTAAATACCCTCCTGATGAAGAGAAGCTTGTAAAATCACTAATTCTATTACTTTCACTTGATTTGTAATTATATTTGACTAAAAATTTTCCATTAGCAACGAAATAGAAATCATTTTCGAATATTGCAATATCATTAATTACAAAGTTTTTTTTCAGAGTTGAACAATCAACTTGCCCCAAACGACTAGCACTTTTGCTGTTCTCAACTATATATATTGCATAGGTTGGGAAGTTATTATTATCTTGTATTGCATTAAAACAATAAAATTTATTATCAAATACTCTAAGATAATAAATGCTAGGTTCTATCTCATTAAATAATTCTGAGTTCTTATTAAATGTCAAGAATATATTGGTATTTGATTCTTCATCTATTTCTCTTAGCTCATTGTTCGTAACTACATATATCTTATTATTAGCTAAATATATTCTTGAAATTCCATACTTACTTTCTCCAATTGAAATTGTAGATTCTAATTCTAAATTCATATTATATATTAATATATTTGAATCTAAAAAGGTGTATATTTTATCTTCAGAAATTTGTAGTGGAGGGTTATTAACAAAAGCAAATTCCGAATCATAATTGAATTTAGATTTATATTGTAAACTTATTTGTTCTTTTATTCCATATCCATTATCTAAAACAATAATTTTATTTAGTGTACGAATAACAAAATTATTTTTGTTAATTCTGGATGCAATAATTGTATCATTAATATTGAGTTTTAACTCCCAAGTTTTTCCTTCATCTAAAGAAGATTTAATTTCACCATTTTCAAGAAAAGCAATCAATGAACTATTCTTATAAACCATATTTACAATATTATGACCACCATCAATATTTACTTCTATCCAATTTTGACCTTTGTCAAAAGACAAAGTAGCAACACCAAAATTACCAAAGGCAATCACAACATTTTCATATGCATTAACACCCTTTATATCATATATAAAAGGTGTTATTTTACTTATTTGGGAATAACTGTTAATAGTACTTAAAATAAATAGTACTACTGAAGTTATAATTATATTTAAATAGTTCATTTTAACCCTACTGATCACAAATACTATTAAACCAACAATCTGAAGCATAACCATTTGGTGGAAACCCTGGCATAATATCATCTTCACAATATGAGTCTCCATAATGATACCATACTCCTGAAGGTGTGTGTTGTGGCCCATAAGTTTGATCCCAACAAACTTCTACATCCTGAACACAAAATGAGCCATAAACGCAGATTCTATATTCGTAATCACCATTGTCGTTGTAAATAAGCCAACAATCATAATCTCTAATCTGAATCGTTTTAGGGTCAAGTCCACAGGGTGGATAGCTACTTGCACAAAGACCATATAACCAAACTCTACCATCTATCATTTGTGCAATTATAGAATCTTTGACATCATCGGCAGGAACAGAACCTATACAAGTAGAGTTGACTTTTTTGTATTTACCTACAGTAAACCAATTCGGATGGGCAGTAAATGGACATTGATAACAAATGTCTGCAATCCAATCACACCCACCAACTGTAAATATGAAAGTTTGAGAACTTGAACCTGGAGGACATTGTGCATCCGCTTCGCTTTTAATCCCCACTGTTAGTAGGAATAATGTTACTCCAAGAGCAACGAAAAAATTAGAAAACCGTTTCATAAAATTACCTCTTAAATTATTGAGTAAAAGAAAACTGAATTCTAATCTAATTTAATTTAATTTAATTTAATTTAATTTGCAAATTTATGTTATGAAACAAGGTTTATTTCCCCCTAGATTCTTCACTCCACTTAGTCAATTCGCAAGCTCATTGACAACAGTGTCGTTCTGAATGACGACTCAAAAAAAAAGCAGAACCAATTTGATTCTGCTTTCTTGAAATTTTCTTATTTAAAAACTTGTTCTACCTACCAAAGGCGTGGCGGAGGGACATAAATCCAACCGTGCCGAATCCAAGTAAGAATAGTATTTGGAATGGAATAGCTGCGATTTCTAGATGGTAAATAGAGTACCCTATACCAACTATAAAGTATAGTGTTAGAAGCAATTCAACAGCTACTAATAGTGTAACTTTGTTCTGTCTATATTTCTTTTTGATAACAGTTTTAGGTGCTTTGTCACCATCTTTTGGGGTACGTGTGAACTCAGATTTTTTACCAATCAGTGCTTCTAGTACTGCTTTAGTGTTATTCACAGCTAAGCCCATAGAACCTGCTAAGAAAACAGGGAAGAGCAATATTCTCTTTCTCCAATCTAAGTGTATCGCTTTTTGACCATACATATAAAAGAGAAAAGTTGAAATAGAGGCCAAAACGAAAATCGACATCAGTGAATAGATATTGTCGTATCCAGCTGTTGAGTTCTTTATCATCACAATTGGTATATTGAGCAATGCTACCAATATAATAAAAGGGAATACAATATTACTTGTTAAATGAATAAAGCACTCGAATTTTACTTTAGGAGTAATATCGGCTTTCCATACTTTTGGTAAGAGCTTCAATGCCGTTTCTACAGCCCCTTTAGTCCAACGGAATTGTTGAGTTTTCAAAGCGTTAATGTCAGCTGGTAATTCCGCAGGAGAAGTCACGTCATTTAAGAACATAAACTTCCAACCTTTTAGCTGTGCACGGTAGCTCAAATCGAAGTCTTCAGTTAGTGTGTCAGCTTGCCAGTTACCCGCGTCCATTATACAAGATGTTCTCCAAATTCCCGCAGTTCCATTGAAATTAATGAAAAAACCAGCTTTGTTGCGTACTTGTTGTTCTATAACAAAGTGCCCATCTAGGGCAATCGCTTGAGCTTTTGTCAAATAAGATTGGTCACCATTCAAATGCTCCCATCTAGTCTGAACCATACCAACTTTCTCATCTTGGAAATGAGGTACAGTTCTTTTCAAAAAGTCTTTTTTAGGGACAAAATCAGCATCGAATATAGCTACAAATTCGCCTTTAGCTATTTTGAGCCCTTCTTTTAGTGCACCCGCCTTGTATCCAGTTCTATCTGTCCTGTGGATATAAGCTATATCAAACCCTTGCTTCTGATAATCATCGCAAAGTTTTTTTGCTAAAGCTTGGGTCTCATCAATCGAATCATCTAAGACTTGAATCTCTAACCTATCTTTAGGATAGTCAATCTCACATACAGATTTTATTAATCTTTCGATTACGTACAGTTCATTGAACATAGGTAACTGCACAGTAACTATAGGCCAATCTGTTGGATCTTCTAAGTTAGGTAACTCCTGTTTGCGAGTTTTTCGATAGTAGTGTAGTAGCACTATTCCGTGGATTCCAAATCCAAAGAGTATCGTAAGTGCAACAAAGTAGATAGCTATAAGTAAACTTTCCATTCGGAAATTAAATACCTTTATGTAACTAAAATAAACAGCAAATTTATGAAAAAATTAAATAATACGAAACAAGTATATTTCATTTTCCGTTATATTTTTGCCTCAAAAATTAAACTTATCGTATTTTTTTACTTATTCCAAATTGATTTCATATATTAAAGAAAAAATCTTATGTTATAAAGTTTAAAAATAAGAGAAAATAAAAATGTATTATTTCATTTCAATGATTCTGCTTTTTAATACTTTAATCTTAGTTGGTCAAACGCCTTCTGATGATGATGGCAATGGATTTATCAATATTAAATCTCTTGATGATTTAAAATGGATAAGTGAAAATAGTGATTACTGGAGTGAAAATTTTGAATTAGATAATGATATTGATGCCTCAGATACTAAAAATTGAATATTGGGGACCACGATTCAAACCTCAACACTCCCGATTCAGCGATGGGTTTTTCACCTATTGGAAACGAAGAGAATAGATTTACAGGCAAGTTTGACGGTAATGAGTATCGAATTTATAATCTGTATATAAATAGAAAATCACAAGATTATATCGGTTTATTTGGTTACTCAGAGTCCCAATCAGAAATTAGTAATGTTGTGTTAATTGATTGTTTTATTGAAGGAAACTATTATGTTGGGGGATTGGTCGGAAACAATAGAAGTGAGATTACTAACTGTAGTATTTCGGGAATTGTTTCGGGTAATAATAGCGTGGGTGGACTACTGGGAAGAAATGAAGAAAACGTAATATTCTCACAATTCAGTGGTACTGTTTTCGGCGAAAATAACTATACGGGTGGATTTGTGGGTAACAATGCTAATGGATTTATAAGAAAATCTTTTTCGAAAGGTAATGCCTTTGGAAAAACCAATACAGGTGGCTTTGCTGGAAGCAGTATTGGAATAATTCATGATTGTTACTCAAATGTTAATACTTCTGGCACCGTAACAGTTGGTGGCTTCATCGGATATTTTGAGGGTACTGTTTTTAATGGCTATAGTAACAAAAGTGTAAGTGGTGATGATAAAGTTGGTGGATTCTTCGGAATTTTCAAGGGTACAAGTGGTGGATGCTATTTTGATAAAGACAAAGCAGGTTTACAAAATAATGATAATTTTGGAGCAAGAGCTAAAACAACTTTCGAAATGCAGGATCAAGGTAGTTATAATGGCTGGGATTTCGAAAATACTTGGTATATGGATTATAGTCATAATTATAATGATCACTACCCTTACTTCAGATATACAGACCTCCTATCTGATATAAACGAATATAAAAAAAGTAATTTACATATATTAAATGTATTCCCAAATCCTGTTAATGATATTCTTAATTTCAAATATGAAAACAGCTTTCCAATAACTAAAATTGAAATTTACAGCACTGAGGGGAAGAAATTGTTAGATATAACTAAAGATAAGGTCAACTCTATAAATGTCAAACATCTGAAAAGCGGTAGTTATTTTATAAAAGTGAAAATAGGTGATAGAGACCGTTTTTCTAACTTCATTAAAAGATGAACTACCAACCCGAAACAACTGCTAAAAGCACGTCATTAGCTATTTGTTCCAAAATCAATTCAATAGCTTCGTTCCTATTTGCCAAGGCATTGCTAAGTTCATAGTTTTGGTATGCTGAGAAATCTTTATTCCATATTTCATTTCGCTTCACATTGTCGTAGTAAATTGCCTTGCATCGCACTGTAACTCGTCTTTCTGTTTCTATTGCGCCACTTGATACAGCTATTGGGGCATCAGAGATATTAGTTATGTTTACTTCTAATTTAGAATCTCCACCAGCTGTTTCTACTATATTAAATGAATTATCACTTCTAAACTCATCTATTAACGATTGAGCCAATTTGTCACGAAACAATGGATTACCGTATCCAGATTGGTCCAAAACTGGCTGTATGTAAATCGATTTCAGATGTGAAGGAATGTTCCCACCTGTAAATGAATAGCAACCACTAAGAAATAATATTAAACTTATTATTAGATATTTTTTCATTGATTCAAAATATATTGTTTAATAAAAGGGTTCATTTTTCTTTCGCTACCGACTGTAGTTCTCGGTCCGTGTCCAGGGTAAAGAGCATAATCGTCTGGTAAAGACAGAATCTTATTTTTAATGCTTGCCATAAGTTCTGGGAAATCCCCACCCAATAGGTCGGTTCTGCCTATGCTTTGCTTGAATATAGTATCACCAACAATTACGGTTTTATTTTCATCATTGACGAATATTACTCCACCTTCAGTGTGTCCAGGTGTTTCTAATACTCTGAACTTCAAATGCCCAAGCAATAGCTCATCGCCCTCACTTAGGTAATTGTCAGCACTTATTCCCCGCATCTCGAATGGGAGAGGGAAACCTCCAGTATAGCTGTTTGGGTCTTGCAATCTGTATTCATCTTCTTTGTGAAGATAAATTGGGACATTATGTTGATCTCTCAAATTAGGAGCATCTGCCGTATGATCCCAATGAGAATGAGTGAGCCATATTTCTTTTAGCTCTGCCGATTCTTCTTTTAAAGTTTTATTAATAAAATCTAAACTGTTTGGAGGTACGTCTATAACTACTGCATAGTTAGTTGATTTGTCAATAACTATATATGTATTAGTTAATGCGGGACCAAATTCATCGTAAATAAGTTTCATCTATTTAATTTTCTTAAATTTGTGAAAAGAAAAAATAATAATGTCATTTAAACATTATAAAACTAATGAAAATTTGAACTATTAAAAAAAAGGATTGAATAATGAGTACAGTAATTTTATCAGCAGTTAGAACTCCTATAGGTGGTTTTTTGGGTGGTTTGTCACAACTAACAGCCCCTCAGTTGGGTGCAGAAGCAATCAAAGCCGCTATTACTAAAGCAGGAGTAAAAGGTGAAGACATAAATGAAGTAATTATGGGTAATGTACTGACAGCTGGAGTTGGTCAAGCGCCTGCACGCCAAGCAGCTATCTACGCTGGTTTACCTCAGTCAGTAGAGTGTATGACTATCAACAAAGTATGTGGATCAGGTTTGAAAGCTGTTATGTTAGCTGACCAAGCAATAAAAGCAGGCGATGCGAAAACAATTGTAGCAGGTGGTCAAGAGTCAATGTCCAACGCACCGCATATACTATTGGGTGCGAGAAATGGGTACAAGATGGGTAACACAGAACTAATAGATTCGATGGTGCACGATGGACTGTGGGATGTTTACAACAAATTCCACATGGGAAATGCTGGAGAGATATGTGCTGGAGAACACAATTTCAGCCGCGAAGCACAAGATGAATACGCTACAAGTTCTTACAAAAGAGCATTGGAAGCACAAGAAAAAGGTTACTTTGCAGAGGAGTTGATACCAGTTACTATAGCTGACAGAAGAGGCGATGTAATTGTAGATAAGGACGAAGATCCTGGTAAAGTTAGATTCGATAAGATACCTGAACTAAGACCTGTATTCAAAAAAGATGGTACTATAACTGCTGCAAACGCATCTAATCTGAACGATGGTGCATGTGCGATAGTAGTTCAAGACGAAGAAACTGCAAAAGCAGCTGGACACAAGCCATTAGCAAGGATAGTAGCACACTGTTCGCACGCACAAGCACCCGAATGGTTCACTACTGCACCGACTTCTGCTATACAGAAAGTATTGAAAAAAGCTAATATGCAAGTTAGCGACATTGATTTATTCGAAATCAACGAAGCTTTCTCAGTAGTGCCTATGCACTCAATAAAGGAATTAGGCATAGACAGAGAGAAAGTGAATATACACGGTGGTGCAGTTGCTTTAGGTCATCCAATTGGAGCATCTGGTGCGAGAGTACTAACAACTCTTATCCATGCTCTGAAGCGTACAGGTGGTAAATTTGGTCTGGCTACTCTATGTATTGGTGGCGGTGAAGCTAACGCAATGATTATTGAGATTTTATAATCTCATTATAATCAGCTAATTATTTTTACAGACCCCGACAGTGATGTTGGGGTTTTTTTGTATATTTGGTAACTATGAAAAATATAGATAAACAAAGTTTAGAAAATGCTTATCGCCTATTCGAATCGGGAGATATAGATAGAATAGAAGTAGGTACAACCGCTGGACTACAGCAAATTCACAAGTATTTATTTGATGGATTGTATGATTATGCTGGACAAATACGAACACTAAACATAACTAAAGGAAGTTTTAGATTTGCTAATTCGCTTTATTTAAAAGAAATATTAGTAAAAATAGAGCAGATGCCAGAGACCACTTTGGAACAAATAATCACAAAGTATATAGAAATGAACATTGCTCATCCTTTCATGGATGGCAATGGTCGGTCTATGCGTATTTGGGTAGATATGATTCTGAAAAAGAACCTTCGGAAAGTAGTCAACTGGCAAAATATTGACAAAACGTTATACCTGCAAGCAATGGAACGCAGCCCAATCAATGACCTAGAAATCAAAACATTATTATCAGCAAACTTAACTGATAGGATAGACGACAGAGAAGTTATATACAAGGGTATAGATCAATCTTATTATTATGAGGGGTATGATAAAGATGGTGGAAATGATTGAAATTGCTTCGGTATATATAGGTTTATTTTGTATATTAGCTAATTAAAAAGTGAATTAATAAGAAAACTGCTTGAGAATACAACTTTCGTATATCTAAATTTGACTATATACCTTAACTTGTTAGCTTTTAAGATGCTTGAAGAATAATTATGTTTTTATATAAACTGATATACGAAAGTAATAATGGCTGGATATACGAAAGTTCGTATATCTGGATAGTTGGCAACAAGCTAAAATAAACGTGCTGAAATTAATAATCTTCTAAAATGACAAAAATTATTTCAAGCCCTAATTG
>JAGQWJ010000065.1 GCA_020437395.1 Ignavibacteriota bacterium
TAACTGTTTCAACAGAGCCCATATTATATCCAAAACCCATTTGTACAAAAAATCCAATCGTATTCGCTTGATTTACGAAAGATTGCACACCGAAAGCGCCTAAAATAGTTACCATATTTCCTGAGACTTTGGAAGTACCATTCTCAATTGTTGGAATCTGCGTAAAACTAAAACCTAAATTTAGATATGGTTGCACGTCTCCACGTTTCAGGAAGTACTTACCCCCTGCTCCTATGGATAGTGTTGATTGAGCATCAGCACCTTCGCCAGGTGTAACAGAAAGGTAACCTAGACCTAAATCAAGTTGAAACATTTCGCCCATACGAATGTTAAAACTACTAGAAGCAGCTGTAGAAATAGTTATTCTACCTAAGGCATTTGCTGGTAGTCCCACAGATGGTGTAACTCCATTCGGTAAGCCAATTGCTGCCGACATACCCAAATCGCCTTTGGCTTGTGCTTCTGAAGGTGTAATAGTAGCTAATAAAGCTAAAGATAGGATGAGAAAAAGTAACTTAGAAAAACGCATACGAACCTCTCTTAGAAGTGGTAAAAAAAATAAATAATCTATTTTTCATTCTTGCTGTTTTTTTAACATACATAAAATGAGTAAGATAGACAAATATCTAAATCAATTTTTCCAATTACTTCCTACTTTTATTAAGTTGTAGAATGAAAATAATGCTATACACTTTATTGCTAATTCATTTGTCTTTCCTCACTGGATGTGCAGATGAAAACGCTAATAAAAAATCAAACAAAGAAGAATATATGTACACTAACAAACTTATCGAAGAAAGTAGCCCATATCTATTAGAACACGCTCACAACCCTGTAAACTGGTACCCTTGGGGCAAAGAAGCTCTTGAAAAAGCGGCACGGGAAAACAAGCCAATCATCATAAGCATTGGCTATGCTGCTTGCCATTGGTGTCACGTTATGGAGCACGAATCATTCTCTGATCCTGATGTTGCGAAGGTAATGAACGAACACTTTGTTGCTATCAAAGTTGATAGAGAAGAGCGACCGGACATAGACAATCTGTATATGGCGGCATCTATTTTGCAAAATGGGCGTGGCGGTTGGCCGCTCAACGCATTCGCTCTTCCCGATGGACGTCCTTTCTTCGCTGGTACATACTTCCCTAAGGAGAATTGGGTGGGGCTAATGGAACAGATTAGCCATCTCTACAAAAACGAATATGAAAAATTAGTCGAAAATGCAGAAGCTCTTAATGAAGGTATTGCAACTCAAAACCTACATTTTCTAAATCCTAAAAGTAGTGAGATTAGTGGTTACGACGATTTCTACGAGACTATGCACAATAGAATTGATGAGCAATTCGGTGGTCTATCGGGAGCACCGAAGTTCCCAATGCCATCTGTATGGGACTTTTTACTGCAATTCAGTTATCTGACTGGCAGTGAGTCAGCTTATGATAATGTTATGTTCACTTTGGAACGAATAGCTCTGAGTGGTACTTATGACCAATTGGGGGGCGGTTTTGCTCGATATGCTACGGATATGAGTTGGAAAATTCCTCACTTCGAGAAAATGCTATATGATAATGGGCAGCTAATAAGCACTTATTCCAATGCATACAAGACAGAACACAACTCACTTTTCAAGGACATAGTTTATCAAACTGTGGACTTCGTAGAGCGAGAGTTGATGAACGATAAGTTCGGGTATTATTCTTCGCTGAATGCTGATAGCGAGGGCGAAGAAGGTAAGTTCTATGTGTGGGATTACAGCGAAATAAAAAAAGTGCTAACCGATGCAGAATTCAAACTAGTCGAGGATTATTACGGAATAATAGAACACGGAAATTGGGAAGAAGAGAAGAATATACTCCACTCCAAAATCACTATCGAGAACTACGCACTGAAAAACGAGCTGGATTATGAAGACACACATAAGTTGCTACAATCAGCTAAGAGCAAACTATTCAAGGCACGAAAAAGCAAGATAAGACCAAGTCTAGATGACAAAGTTATAACCTCTTGGAATGCGCTTATGATAAGTGGTCTATGCGATGCATACAGTGCTTTCAGCGATGAGAGATTCCTAAATCTAGCACTAAAAAATGCTGATTTCCTAACTAAAAATATGCTCAGCAAAGACGGCAGTTTGAAGCGAATATACAAGGAAGGCAAGGTTACAATCCCTGCGTTCTTGGACGATTATACTCTGCTAGCGAAGGCATTGCTCGACTTATACCAAATCACGTTCGATAAGAAGTGGCTGGACTATTCAGAGAAAATCACCGAATACACTATCAACAATTTCGAAGATAAAGAGACCAAATTCTACCACTATACACACTCGGAAGACAATGAGCTATCAGCCAAAACGATGGAGCTACAAGACAACGTAATACCTGCTTCCAACTCAGTAATGGCGAATCTGCTCTTTGATTTGGGGCATATACTTTATAATGAAAACTACATAGAAAAAGCGAAGAAAATGCTATTAGGTATATCAGCGGCTGTCCGCCAAAGCCCTACGTACCACAGCAACTGGGCTTTGCTACAAGGAATAATAGAGCGAGGAATATACGAAGTAGCTATAATAGGTAATGATTCAAAAAAGCTTGCAAATGAAATGCAAAGCCACTACCTCCCTAATTGCCTATACGTAGGTGGCACAGAGGAGAACCTACCACTACTCAAAGGGCGATTGACTACTGGAACTACTATCTATGTCTGTAAAGACAAGGTCTGCAACCTCCCTACAACAGAGGTGGAAAAGGCTATTAAGCAAGTTATTAGAACAGAGAAGTAATATGAAAACATTAGTATTAGGAGCGAGCGGAGCAACAGGAAAACACTTAGTAGAACAGCTTTTGGAGTTGGGACATGAAGTAAAAGCCATAGTAAGAAACCCAGAAAAGCTACCCAAGTCGTGGCATGAGAACAAGAATCTAACAATCATCAATGGGAGTATAACGGAAGTATCAAAGGACCAGATGGCTGACTACTTGAGCGATTGCAATGCTGCCGCCAGTTGCTTGGGACACAATTTGAGTCTTAAAGGCATATTTGGGAAACCCCGAAGATTAGTAACAGATGCCATTAGGTTAGTATGCGAAACTATTCAAAAGAGCCCTTCAGAAAAACCAATCAAAATACTGCTGATGAACACAGCTGGCAACAGCAACAGAGATTTAATAGAACCAATATCATTGGGTCAAAAGATGATAATTGGAATACTCAGATTGATATTACCACCACACGTAGATAACGAAAATGCAGCCGACTATTTGAGAACAGAAATAGGTCAAAACAATACAGCAATAGAGTGGGTAACTATCCGGCCCGATACCCTATTGAGCGACGAGCAAGTAACCGACTACGAGCTACACCAATCGCCCACCCGCAGTGCAATATTCAACCCCGGCAAGACTAGCCGAATAAACGTCGGCAACTTCATGGCGCGACTAATAACAGACGATTATCTATGGAACACCTGGAAAGGACAAATGCCCGTAATATACAACAAATAGAGCTGGCTTTGTGTTTGTTGGAGTGGAGGGGAAGACGATGGAACTAATAACAATTCGTAAGATTTTCCAATGCATATCTTAAGTTATCGTTACCTCTTTCAAGAGAAGTTAAAGAATCTAATAGTAAATCTTTAATTTTTTCGACATTATACTTTAACTCTTTCAATTCAGTTACTTCAAATAAAAGCTCAACTTCTGAAATTGCATCATCAAATGAACTCTCAGCATCCTCAAAATCACTTGCAGCTGATTCACAATCCATTTCGGTATCGAAGCAATTTATATTAAATGCTATCCATACTGCTTCTTTAGCTTTTTCTTCTGCTTCACTACAGAAAACTTTACAATCTAACAATTCATTTTTAATAGAACTAAGACAATCCTTAATCTCTTTTAATTTATTTAATTCAATGCATTTACTTAGTTTTCCGACGGCTGAGTTGCCTGTTTCCCAAGAAACTTTGACATTATTATATGATTCTTCAATATTTAATTCAATCTCTTGAGTCTGAGTATAAGAAAAAGAAAATGAAAGTAAATAGATTATAAGCAGAATTATAGTTTTCAAATTTAAATTTTGTTTGTAAATAAAAAAATCACACACTTTGTTGAAGTTCAATTTCTGGCATCTCATCATAAATTTTTCCATTTAACTCACGACCATTTTTCTTTTTATTTTTACCACCCCATTGTTTGAAGAAAAATGCAACTTCATTTTTAGAACATTGTTCTTGAATATCGATTACCCATTCTGATTTTATAGGTCTAGGAGTTCTACCGCTTTCTCCACCTACAATTACCCAATCAATTTTTTTAAGATTCATTTTCGGTAATGGCCCGATTAACGGTTCAAGAGAAAGAAATTTTGTCTTTGCATTTGTTTTTCTAAGCAAATCAATCCTATATTCAACTTTCTTATTTTCTACAGATACACCCATCCATATATTATGAGTCCATCTTAGTTGACTATGTAACTCTAATAATCTTTCAGCCCTTTTAGTCAAAACTTGAAACACATGTTGTGGGTTATCTTGCATGACTTTAAATACTTTTTTAATGAATTCTAATGGAACATCCTTATGGAATAAATCACTCATAGAATTAACGAATACAATTTTAGATTTTTTCCAACTATATGGAATATCTAAAGCAGATTCATGAGTCCTAACTTCGAAATTGTCTTTATACTTTTCTACTCCCATTGCTTGAAGTCTTTTTGACATAACTTCTGCATAACAAAATCTACATCCTTTAGAAACTTTATCACAACCTGTAGTTGGATTCCAAGTCATTTCTGTCCATTCAATACTTGATTTTGACATCTTTATGATTATATTAGTTTATAAGAAATAATATTTACTTCTTTGAATACCTTATTGTACGAAATATAAGGTGTTCTAGTATGATATAATAGCAATTTATTTTTTTTCAATTTTTTTATAACTTCAGTAGAATGTTTTGGAATGTGCCCATTCTGATATGTGTAAATTAGAACATCTTTATTATTAATTAATGTTTTATTTAATATTTCAATTTCTAAATCACTTTGAAATTTTTCAATCTTTGTCATTTTACCTTCACCGAACATATCAAACTGCAATTTTTCGTGTTCTTGATTTATATCAAAATTTGCCTCTCCATTATCTCTATTTTTTGACCATGCGATACTTAGAAATTTATCAACTGCTAAATAGCTTTTTGAGCCAAAAACTATACCATAAATATTGCTATTCTTTTTTAAGGAAAAAGGAAATATTTTTAGTTCACTATTCGTTATTAGTTTACTTGTAATATTCTCTGAAATAAAACGATGAATCGTGTTGTATTCTATGCTTTTAAGTTCTTCCTTTGAAAGCTCTAATACTCGTTTGAACTCATCTGTACTGCCATATCTTTTAAAGTGTGAGGAAGAAATAAAGTACAGAAAATCTAAAGTATTTATACTCTCTAAGACTTGTATGTATTCTTTAGAGATAAATTTAATGCCGTTTTGATCCAAATAAACTAGTGCTGGATATTTATCCATTAAAGGTACTAAATCAAAAAATAGTTCTTCAGCATCCTTATTATAAAATAGTAATTTTACATTTTGAACAATATCATGTTCACAAGCTAATAAACGTTCACAATTTGTCTTTAGTAACTCATATTTGTTTTGTGATTTTCGTTTGGGTTCATACTCATTCAGATGAAAAACAATTCGAGTATTAGATTTTATGATATTTTCTTTTTGTTCGATAATTTTTTTTAAAATTCTAATAGGGGAACCAGGAATATTTTTAACATCATATCCAGGACCTGCAAAAAAATCAAAAATATGTATTTCTTTGTAGTGAGGTACCATAACAAATGTTGGAATCCATGCTTGTGCATAATCTTCAAATATTTCAAGTTTAGTTATTGTACTTCTATCAAACTCCTTACTATGCAAGTTTATTGAACTCATACTCTATTCCCCCATATCTCTATAGTGTACTTATAGCTGATTGTCTATTTATTTTTTTAGATGATACTTGTTGTAAACCTGATTAATATTCAACTCATCGAGTTTCGTATCAGTGAATTTTTCACCTCTATCTTCGCATAAATAATAATGCGACATAATTTCAATAGCTTCTTTTCTGAAAGTAAAAGTTCGTTTTTCTTTCATTAAATTCATTTCTTTATTCGTGATTGGGCTTTTCATTTTTGTTCTTTGTGTCAAAAGTTTATGTAGACAATATTACTGTAGCATCTACTTAATTGTAAAATTAAATATAATGTATATATAATACAACAAATTCTACCCCCACCTCCACCATTAATCACATTTTTGTTAATTTACTTTAAATTATAAACTAAAAAAGTAAAAACAATGCAATTCATAGATTTAAAAAGCCAATACGCACTAATCAAAGATCAAGTTAATAAAGGAATAGACGGTGTTTTGGAGCATGGGCGTTATGTATTCGGTCCCGAAATAGAGGAGCTAGAAGCAAAGCTAGCTGAGTTCGTTGGAGTGAAACACGCTATCGCTTGTTCGAGTGGAACTGATGCGCTAGTTATGCCTCTTATGGCGTGGGGAATTGGCCCAGGCGATGCGGTATTTACTACTCCATTTTCATTCGTAGCTACAGCCGAAGTTATAGCGTTAGTTGGTGCTACTCCTGTCTTCGTTGACATAGACGAGAAGACTTATAATATAGACCCAGTCAAATTAGAAAAAGAAATAGAAAGAGTTAAGACAGAAGGCGAGCTAAATCCGAAAGCGATTATCCCAGTTGACCTATTCGGTTTGCCAGCGGAATTGCACAAGATAGAAGCTATAGCAGAGCGTCACGGTTTGAAGCTATTGGAAGATGCTGCACAAGGGTTCGGTGGCTCGCTCGATGGCAAGCGTGCATGTGCATTTGGCGATGCGGCAGCTACTTCGTTCTTCCCTGCTAAGCCACTTGGATGCTATGGTGACGGTGGTGCAGTGTTTACTAATGATGATGATTTGAAAGCGAAATTGCTGTCTATCAGAGTACACGGTATGAGCGAAACCGAGCGTTATGACAATGTTCGAATAGGGCTGAACGCTCGTATGGATTCTATACAAGCAGCAATATTGTTAGCCAAACTGGAATTGTTCGATGGGGAGCTTGTTAAGCGTAATAAAGTGGCTTCTCGTTACTCGGCTAACCTAGGTAACTCGGTTGTTACTCCATTCGTTCCGGGTGGGTATTACTCTTGTTGGGCACAGTACTCAGTATTAGCAAAGGACAGCAAGAACCGCGATGAACTTCGCAACAAATTGCAAGAGCAAGGCATACCTACTGCTATCTACTATCCTATTCCATTGCATTTGCAGACTGCTTATGCTTATTTAGGATACAAAGAGGGCGATATGCCGGTATGCGAAAAAGTTGGCACGAAAATTTTTAGTCTTCCTATGCACCCTTATCTAACTGATGAGGAAATAGACAAGATTTGTGAAGTAATAAAGAGCTAAATTATGAAAGGGATAGTACTCGCGGGAGGCAGTGGTACTCGGCTATATCCGGCTACTAAAGTGGTTAGTAAACAACTGTTGCCAATATATGATAAACCAATGATTTACTATCCGATTTCAGTACTTATGCTTGCTGGGATTAAGGAAATATTGGTTATTTCTAACCCAGAGTTTATAGAATTGTACAAATCTCTACTTGGTGACGGCACCGATTTAGGTGTTCGCTTCGAATATAAAATCCAAGATAAACCTCGAGGTCTTGCAGACGCATTTATAGTTGGTGAGGAATTTATTGGTTCAGATGATGTTTGCTTGATATTGGGTGACAATATATTCTACGGTCAAGGTTTCACAGGCATACTAAAAAAAGCTGCCGAGATAGAGCTAGGTGCTACTATATTCGGTTACTATGTAAAAGACCCGACTGCTTATGGTGTAGTGGAATTCGATGAGAATAATGTCGCTGTTTCTATAGAAGAAAAACCTGAAATCCCTAAGTCAAACTACGCCGTACCTGGGCTGTATTTCTACGATAATAGTGTAATAGAAATCGCTAAGAACGTGAAGCCATCAGCACGCGGTGAGATAGAGATAACTGCTGTAAACAATGAATACCTCCGCCAAAAGCGACTGAAAGTAGAATTGCTCGGACGTGGTTTTGCTTGGCTTGATACAGGTACTTGTGATAATCTGATGAACGCGAGTGATTTCGTTCGAACAGTACAAAAAAGACAGGGTTTTTACATTGCTTGCCTAGAGGAAATTGCTTTTAAGAAGGGCTTTATAGATAAGAATCAATTAGAGAAATTGGCTACTGAACAAATAAAAACAGAGTACGGCCAATACCTAATGGATTTAGTAAACGAGGAGTAATTCTATAGTCTAAAATAAAAATTTGTTCACTATTTCTTTGGCACATATATTGCATTATTAACGATAATTAATAAATCTTGATAAGCCGAATAAATGGTTAAAATAATTCTAATTGAGGACGATAGTATTATGTCGAGTGCAGTTCGGTTGCACTTGAAGGTTATACTTGAGTTCGAATACACAATAGAGGTGTTCGGCAATGTCCGTTCTGCATTAGAATATTTAGTGAATAATCAATGTGACATACTCATTTCGGACATAAATTTACCTGACTCTAAAGGAAACGATACTATTGAATCTTTTAGTTCACTACCTCATAACACTAACATTATTTTTATGTCTGGCAGTTCAGACGATATGGAATCATTAGCCCTGAAAAACCATCCAAACACACACTTCATTATGAAAGATATGGAATTCAATGAGTCAATGGGGCACGTTTTTACAAAGAAAATAAAACTCAAAACAAATTAGCACTTGTTTCTTGACTTCTGCTATTTTCTATTTGAAATACCGATAATATATAGGCATAAATGAACTTTCACAAAAAAAAGTCGTTACTAAAAAATCCCCCAACTACTATCGTAATTGAGGGATTCTTAAATTCAAGTATTTTCTAATTATTTTTTAGCTACCAAAGTTAGGATAGTAGCTTGAGCAACTTGCTCATCATTCTGATTAAGAACTTCAACATCCCACTTTACTATACCAGATGGTATTTCATCTTCTTTCGCTTGTTTGTCTTGTTTCGATTTTGCCGTTAGCTTCACGTATATAGTATCGTTCACATAAACAGGCTGGATGAAACGTAGTTCATCTAATCCATAGTTA
>JAGQWJ010000066.1 GCA_020437395.1 Ignavibacteriota bacterium
ATCATGACAACCTATTCCAGAATAGATAATGGGTCTACTGACAGCATTTTCCTGGGTGAGCAACATATTTATGGCTCCGGTAGACTTGGGTATCTATCTACCCGGATTAGTATGGATTCTGTTTTGCCCACAACAGGATATTACTATAGGCAACTTGGTCTTCGAAGATATGAGCTATCAAATCATCTGGGAAATGTGCTTGTAGTGATAACAGACCGAAGGTTACTAATTGAAGGGACTGGTGGATTGGCGGGTAAAATTGTATCAGCGGAACCTGATGTTTTGCAGGCAAATGATTATTATCCCTTTGGGATGATGATGTCAGGAAGGACCTGGGAGGCTGGAAGCAGCCACAGGTTTGGGTTTAATGGGAAAGAGTTTGTAGAATCCGAATACTTTCAGGACTACGGCATGAGAGCCTATTTGCCACTAATAGCAAGATTTATTTCTGTAGACCCACTAAGGTTCAAATATCCAGAACTATCCACATACCAGTTTGCCAGCAATACTCCAATTTGGGCATCAGATGTTGATGGTCTTGAAGCCTGGGTCAAGACAAGGGACTGGTCCAGAAAGGATTTATTTGGATTTCAAAGATTTGTCAATACTGAGATTGAACGCATTACATCAAATGACACTGAAGTAAAATATGATTGTGCTGACCTTGCTGTTCATTTGCTAATTACTTATGCAGCTGAAAACGGTCTTCCAGTAGAGTTCACTGATATATATGGGAGGACACTAGACGCACAAGACCCCAGTAATCCCGAAGGAGATGTAAATGCATACGAGATAAAAGTGCGAGGACTAACAAAAGCCGCTTCGATTAGAGATAATGAAATGTCAGCACTACCTATTACAGAGAATCCCATTCCTGGAGATATGACTAATTCAGGAACACATGTTAATATTGTGATTTCTGGTAATCCAGAAAGAAAGGAAGTTCCTGAGGGGTACATCCCCTCCGTTTCGGGTACAGATCCCCCAGAACCAATTACGAACCAGAGGTATAGTTATTTGGGAGCTGGGAATACTTTTTATCGCTGGAATTATCTTTCCAATATGCCTAATGAATCGTTGCCAGAGGTTGTTACCCCAATTTCAACCGAACGAATGAGTATAGATCAGAATCCAACAATTAAAAATTCAAATGCAACTCAATGAATAAGTGCATATATTTTACTTTCTTCTCACTAATCTCAACATTATCTGTATCTCAAACTTATAATATTGATTCAGTTCTCAAGTGCTATTATGGAAATTATCCTGCTAACTTGATTACATCTTATGCATTTAATAGCAACGATTTTGAACTTTTTGTTGTAGTTCAAAGGGACCTATTAGTAATATCACTTACTGAATCTTTCCAAGTGAGTAAAATATATCAGACGCAAGTTAATACTGAAAGAATTCAACCTGAAATGAGATTGCTAAAAGGCAATTATGGCCCATCATTATTATCTATTTATTATAGCGCTGATAATTCGACAATAGATAGTCTTGCATTTAGTGTAATAGATAGTAGTTACAATGTTCACAAACTTGGAAGCTTTGAATGTCCATATAAGTTTGTATGTAATAATGTAGACATTGTTAGTATGGTTGGCTATTATTTGCAATCAGATTCTTTAATAATTATCAATTATGGGTCTCCATCATTCTTGATAACATATAGCAACAGTTCGCGAGGCAAATTAATTGAGCAAAATCAAGAGAACTACGTGGATGAAATTACTGGGGATAAGTATATAAAAGCTAATTTCAACGATTCGTCAGGTGACGCACTTCTAAATTCTATGGGAGCTACAATATTAAGTTCAACAAAAGAATTTTATATAGATGAACTACCCGCATTCTACATCTATGACGATGCTGTTTTTTTAAGTGGTGAGAATGATTGCTTTTATAAAATCAGTAACAAGGAGACTTGCTGTATGGAATTACCATTCCAATTTCTACCATTTCATATTGCAGGGAGACTAGCCTATAACTATTCAATTGTTACCGGTCTTCTTAGAATCGTTAATATTGATGAATTCTGTGAGAACAAATGATTAATTAAATATTTTTTGACGATCACATCCTAAGTAGTATTTTATTGAACCGATAATAAATCAGATTTTTATTGATTTTACAACGCTCTATGCTGATCAAAGCATTGTGCGCAGTAGTGTTGATTGACCTTATTGATCACAATTAAAAGCTTATTACAGCTAAGATGACGATAAGTTCTCATTTAAGGTTATTGCCAATTTGTTGAGCAATTTTACTCAATATGTTTGCTATCATCATCCCAAAGGATTGGGTTCCTTAAATGAATCAAGTAATGTTGTTGAAGTAAGTTGTCGCATTGAAATAATGACTCGCTTGAAAGATTCTTAAGTAAGCTAGATCAATCAAATCTACTATATAGGGCTGTGTGTCTCGCTGTAAGAGTTATTAATTTTTGACCTGACGTACTTTAATTGACCTATACAACTCAATCAAATAATATAAATCAGTTTCTTCAAGTCCATTTACTTTTGTATACATGCTAAACTTAATCATACCAATTGCATCAAACTGATTTCCGATGCCTATGCTATCAATATAGATACCTACTATGCCGTCTTTAGTATAAATAGGCTTAGTGAGTTTGACAGGTGCATTTCGCAAGCGATAGAATTCAACATTTTGTTTTTTAAGTCTATCTACATCAAAGTTCAGTTCCGAAGTGTAATATGGCCCGACTGGCAAACTTTGAACTACTTTATCATATGCGTTTCTAGTAATATAGACAACTTCAGGGCAGTTTTCTGAAAGGGTATTGACCGAAAGACCTATTTCAAAAAAGCAGGTATCAAATTTTTTTGATACTAGATAGCTATTATAATCTAATGCTCCAGAGTCAACAATACCAAATTCAGAGGGAATCACTATTTCGATGTCTCTATTCTTAATTACTACCTCACCTTCATTTCTGACTGGAGTACAGGAGATAATCAACAGTAGTGCGGCTACATAAAATTTATATTCCTGCATCTTTCATTTTTGTTTTGCTTGTATTTGTTTCTGTAGATAAAAAGGTCTCACATGCTTTTCTAATATCTTCACTTGTTTTGTCGGGTGTAAATAGCTCTTGACTACCATTGGATTCCTTATAAAGTAACCAAGTAAACTCTTGAGTAAAATCCTCTGGATTAGTATGTGAATTCCCGTTAATCTTTGGGTACATTAAATGATTGCTATCCTTTGAATGGCTTGCATCAGCTCCTCCAAAAATATTTCCTAGTAAATTATGTCCCAACTCATGTAATATTACTTGCTTGTTATTCTTATACTTAGATTCTATTGCAGCAATATACCCTGGTGAACTGGCAACGCCAATTGCGTCTTGTGAAGCAGTAACATTGTCAACTACAAATAGAATATTGTCACCTTCCTGAACTTGAGAAATATTCTTTACTACTGCAAAATCAATGAAAATGTTTAATTCTACATCTATAACTTGATCAGTAAGTGGTATGTTGTCTGAATAGTCTACATTATACCTTAATGATGTACCAGTAGAAAGGTCATTGGGATCATCCACCATGCCACTTTGAGAAACATCAATTACTTTGTATTTTATATAGATGTCAGCAATTATCTTAGTTACATTTCCAGCATTGTCCTTTTCAACTCTATAAACTGCTAAATAATCTGTTTCGCCACCGTCGTCATATCTTGATACAGGAGAATTATGTACGAAGCTGTAGGGTGACTGGTTGGCATATAACTTATACAATGGATCAACAGATAACCATCGACCTATTTTGGAATTGTAGATTCTATTGTCATAAGCATAATTGTCTTGTAGTTCAGTAAATCTTTCCTCCCCTCCAAACCCGTACCTGTGGCTGCTTCCAGAGCTCCAGTTCCTTCCCAACATCATCATCCCAAAAGGATAACAGCAAATATTGTCTAAATTACAGTTATTCAACAGATTGGCACTTATTTAAGACCGTTTAAATTGCTTGTTATTGGACAAAAAATCTTACGTAATTTGTTAAAAGTCTGATTACGACGATCTTTCTAAAAATAGATCTTATAAGGTATATAGAAATTATGAATCCCAATTTATAATCATCCCAATATATTAGCTGTCTTACCTAAGAAGTGATTTATAAATTAATTTGCTCGATGCCCAGTTGCCCAATTACCTTAGCCGTTGTAACACTGAGTTGACCATCATCAAAACTCCATTCGATATAGAGAAGCCCATAGTTTCTCGACCAAAATGTATAACCCGAACCTAAATTTCGATAGTTTGAAAATTTTTCCATTATACCTATAGTTTCAAACCTAATATCGTATCTATCTATATTAAGTGCAATGATTGAATCAATATCTTCGAATGTTAGAATTTGCACTACTTTTTCTTCCGTTCCCACCAGGAGAGAAACATATTCTTTAATTATATCATCTATAGAATAGTGATTACAACAAGTTGTCATTAATCTATTAAAATTATCTAAATGTACCAGCCAAATCAAATCATCATATTCATATGAGTCGGTTTGATTTTTATTTCTAAATATTGGATTTCGAATTTCTAATATCTCGTTATCGATATTAGCGTAGTAAAATACACTTGGTACACCATATCTCAAATCAGTAACTCTATGAACAGAAAACTTATCATTCATCTGAACTGTAGAATCAATGATAGTATTTTCCAATCCTATTGGAACTACCTTGATAAGTGGAGGAATAAAGCGCCTGTCTACTGAATACACTAAAAACCGCGGGTCGGAGCTATTACCAAATTGCTGGTTAAAATAGATTATAATGGATGTAACCCCAATAAGTAAAC
The DNA here is from genome assembly GCA_020437395.1 of Ignavibacteriota bacterium. Classification (GTDB taxonomy): domain Bacteria; phylum Bacteroidota; class Ignavibacteria; order Kapaibacteriales; family UBA2268; genus PGYR01. The sequence goes on from JAGQWJ010000066.1 coordinate 4,835, forward strand.
TACAAATTGCTATAAGAAGATATTTTTTCATTGCCTATCCGATTCGTCAATTAGTGGGTCCTCTCCGTTTCCAATTAGTGTTATCACTTCGCGTTGGACCCTGTCAAACTTAGCATCCGTGTCAAATACATGGTCGTAGTCCATCAGGCCCTCACCACTATTTGTATTTCCTTTTTCATCATGATCAAAGCTATAAATAGCGTGGCCTAATTCATGAAGTGCTGCATTTACATAAATAGTTGTTGGTAGAGGTGCTCGTTCTTTATCTCCAGCAGGGTGCAATCCCGTATACAGTACGGCACTGTGGGATCCAAGTTTACTATAACCTCCTGCTTCATAGTGATCCTGTCCCAAGGTAAAATCTTTTATCTTTAAATCAGCGCTTTGATTTCTTTTATATTTTCCGGTAATAAAATCTTTGGTTCTTTGTAGATAAGTATAGTCTTCTTCATATACAACTCGAGTTCCTGGATTTGCTCCATTCTCTATTAGGCGGGCTTGAAGTTCTGCTGCAAACATCTCTCGGTCAAAATCCTTAGGTGTATTTATTACATGAACAACTATAACACCTTCTAGTCCATCAAGATCTATGGCTCGAATTGGTGTTAATGAAGCAAACTGATAAGGAGTCAACATTGGAAATTTTGAATACAAAGGATCTACACTCAAGAACTTAGAAATCCCTGGATTGTAGATTCTAAAACCATAGTCATAACTGTTTCCGTTTCCATAAGTTTCTGGATCTTGTTCTTTCCCGTTAAACCCATACCTGTGGCTGTCTCCAGAGCCCCAGGCTCTTCCTAACATCATCATCCCAAAAGGATAAGTGTTATTATGGTATATAGCACAGTTAATCAATGTATTAGCTTCAATCCTGAAAAGCGTATTCTGGTCATTATAGCCCTAAATTGGCTTCAGAAAATTACAAAATAATTGACCAATTATGCTGCTGAACGGGCCTAGAAAATGCCGCCTTAAAATAAGAGCACCAGATATTCATGGACTGTAGTCAAAAGTCTGATCGGTTTCAACTAGAGATAGATGGTTATGATCAATTTGTAGAGTATCGACTATTACTAGCCGAAGCAAATGAAGGAAGCCTTCAGTCACAAATTCTACAAAAGACGAACTTGATATAATAAAATGGCAGATTAAAGACAATATACTATCGAGTCAATATCACGAAGATTGTTTACCAAAGTATTTTTTCAATTTGTTTTAATGCCAATTGAAACTCTTCCTTTTCTATACTATCAAGATCGTCGTATTCAATACCATACTTGGTGGACATTTCTCTTATCATGAAGTTTTCCAAATCATTCTTATTATTGAGTTTAAGCATTAATGGAATGAGTCCCAGATATTCATCGGAAAGTGCTGGACCTATAACACTAAGTGGATTCCATTTAATTAAGACTTCATTAACTTCTTTAAATTTCTCCATAAGCCCATTTATTCCCAAGGTTTAAAGTAGCCTTTGCCTAATCATTTTCACCATTCTGAACTCATGATAACATTACAATCTTCTATCATTTCAAGATTATCAAACTCAATAAATTGGTGAGCCTTGCTTTTTGACAGCCCCTCAATTAAAAGTTTTACTTTCTTCCATAGCAAACTATCCATCTCCATTACAGCGCATGACTTTTTCATTTTAATCAACGTGCTGCCTTTTTTCTTTGAGATCATCAAAATATCTTCGATCTCTTCTCCTAAAAACTCTATGTTTTCGATCTTAGATTTTAACGATATAGAAACATCATCAGTAGTTGTTAATGGTTCAATTATTTTCAACAAACGAATGAATTCATTTGGGCTACCCATTATGTAAAGGTTTGGCCCTGGCTCCATCTCTATTGTATTATTTGTATAATCTATTCTCATTTTCTTGTTTAGGATTTACAGTTGCAATTTTCGTAATACCTCTCCTTGGCCTTGTTATATTTCCTCATATCCTTCTCATATCTTTTCATATCCTTTTTGTACTGCTTCATTTGGTCTTGGTATTCTTCATTATTTTCTGCAGGCGGGACTGGATATACTATCGCTGGAGGTAGAATCTTAATAAAAACATCTTCCCATGGCATATTATCACCTTTAGGTTTATAGTTCCAATGACCATCAGGGTGGTATTTATCTGGTTTGTGAGGTCTCCATTCTCCGCCTTTTTCATCAAATAGACTTTTCTCCCCCCTTTCTTTTGGTTTATTTCTACTTGGATCTCCGGGAGTCAACTCACCTTCGACTGGAGGTTTTGGCCAGGTTTCAGGATTTGTCATATCCACATCATCCCAATTCACACCTTCAGCGTTCCAATTTCGAGGCAATGCAGGAGCATGAGGAAGATTTGGCGCTTGGGGAATGGCTTGAGGAGGCAAGGGTAAAACAGGGGGTATTGGATGCGTTGGAGGCACCGGCATTCTTGGAATAGTAATAACAGGTCTAGGTATATAAACCCTTGGCAAAATTCTAGGAACTGCTAGTTCTGCACCTTCTAATTCTATGAACTGGATTACCTTATTTTCTGCAAAGGCATAAGTACTATTCCAAGGAAAATGTCTATCAAGTGGGTCTACACTTAAAAATCTGCCTAATCTCGGATCGTATACTCTGTATTTGAAGTTTAAGATGTTACCATCGCCGTTTATCTCATCATCATGTTCTTGCCCTTGGAACCCATACCTGTGGCTACTTCCGGCATCCCAGGCCCTTCCTAACATCATCATCCCAAAAGGATAAGTTAGTATTCTATGTATATTATTGTCAATCAATTATTTATATCAAATACAAAATCTTAGAAAATTGTACAAATGTGTCCAAAATTAACCTTGTAATTTACTAAAAACACCTTCAATTTCACTATCCAAATAGGCTTGGGAGAATTGAATATACCTATGAAAACTAGTACTGTTAGCTGAATGACCTGAAATTTTTCTAACTGCCGTTTCAGACATTCCAAGAGAGAGCATAGTTGTAATTGCAGTTCTTCTCATAATATGGGATGTTACATTGTCACAAAATCGCCCGAAGTACATAGGTTGACGCGTATTCGTTTTTCCAATTATTTGGAGATCTATAGGCTCTGTCCATCCCGCAAGTGCGCAGAGCTCCTTTAAGTTGCTATTAAGTCTATGGTTTGAGATTAATGGAAGAAGACCCTTTTTATTGCTTCCCTTTTTGAATATTTCCACGACATATTCAGGTAAACGAATTTTCGTAATAGAGCCTGTTTTTTGACTTACAATCTGTAAGTATGTAGCATTATTATACCTGCTTAGATTCTTCCGTTTGAGATTCATTAGGTCTGAATATCTCAATGCGACCGTACAACCAACAATAAGAATGTCTTTTGTTCTTTTGAGATAGGCTGGTAAAGAATCATGAAACTCCCTATTGTTGATAAGGAAACTAACCCTTTCAGGTGATAGTACAAGAATTGGTTTTTCTTCTTTATAGACAGTAAAGTTCTTATAAGCCGAAGATATACTCAATCCTTTATCATAAGTAAGGTACTTAAGTAAAGTTTTTAGAACTTTCATGTGAAGTCCGATATAGTTGTTACTTGAACCTGATTGCCGTAAGAACTTAGTATACTTTATTTCAAACCTTTTAAGGTATGAACCCTCTTGCTTAAGGAGCTTTTTATTATTGCCAATGCCAATTCGTAATCTAATTTTTGTCTCTGAACATGCTTCAAATTCTATCAACTTAGATTGAACACACTTGTATTGGACTATTGTACTTGGAGCCAATTTGTAACCGTTCTTTTTCTTCCGTTTACCTGTTTCACAAAGCTTAATAAAATTTGTAAACTCTGAAACCAGGTATATCTCCTTTTTTTTAACCATTAGATTGGATATATAATGTGAACAGAGGATATATAGGTTTTAGTATCCCTAATGTTCAGTTAAATAGAATACTGCGAATTTCTTACCATAAATTTAATAAGTAGGAAATGGAGCAGATGTAATAAAACATGAGTAGCTAGGCAACAACAACAGGAGCATTTTTCTGGTAAAATATTATTGTCAACGGAAGCTGCATAAAGGAAGCCTTTCAAGCCACCAGTCTCTCAAAGCAAAAGGCGCTGCTCTGCAGCGCCTCTTTCAAATCTCTGATACAATGTGGTATCAGCTTATTAATCACCTAACAAACAACAACTCCCTGTACTTCGGCAGGGGCCAGTGCATGTCGGGGCAGTAGCGCTCAATATAGTCGGCGTTCTTGCGGA
>JAGQWJ010000067.1 GCA_020437395.1 Ignavibacteriota bacterium
ACTACATAGAGTAATCCTGCCCCTACAAATACGTAATCCCATCCCTGCTCTCTTAAATACTTAGAATAAGGTACACCGATGATAAAAATTGCTAAGTTGTAGAGCCAAAAGTGTAGCCCCCATCCCAACGAACTTTGTTCTTTTTTTATTTGTTTCCCAATCTGACCTTTCATCAATGGATTAAAGATACTTACACCAACTGAGACTAAAGTGATTCCAAGCAATAACCCCAATAAATTGTGATAAAGTCCAATAGATAAAAATGCTAAAAAAAGAATGAGGCAAGCCCCTAAGAGTAAATATTGTTTCTTATTACTTTTGTCTATTATGCTTCCAGTCATAAGGGGGAGACTATTTTGCAATAAAACCCAATATAAATATATAATCCCTTTATCTTGTTGTGAGTACCCTAGTCCACCTTCACCTTTCTGAGCTATAAATATAGGAATTTGTATTATTAGAATAAACCAAGCGGTTCTTTCTAACATAAAAATTAGGTTCAAAAGAAAATATTCTTTTGAAAAATTTAATTTTCTAAGAATTGACATTTATTTTGTGGGCGCAATAGGACGAAGCACCGTAATTCCAACAAATTTACTCACACCATCAATATATTCATCTATTGTAGTATCCAAAACCACTTTTTTTGCTGTTGTCGAAGCATGCATCAATCTTGAAGTACCATCTTCTTTGTTAACTATTCCGATATGTCCGTAATCTAAACCATCTATACTTGTTACGAATCCAATTATGTCTCCATTTTCCAAATCTTCTAAAATATCATGGACATTATCTTTTGGTATATAAAATAGACTATTTTTATTGATATCAGCTTCAATTTGTCTGATTTTATCAATTAATTGTTTATTGTTTTTCAACTTTGGATACTTATCAGAATTCTTTGACATAAAATAAACTTTGAGTTTGAGTGGGACCCCATTCAAATCTTCAGTAATATCTTCGACAACACCTTTTTCTATATTGTCTAAAATCCAATCTGAAGTATAATGCAATCTGCTTTCGTAACCATCAATAACTCCATCGCGATATCTGGTGTATTCTATTCTATCGTAAAGATCGTTGAATTTAGGATTGTCTTCAGTAGTCAAAACATCTGCTATCGCCAAACTAACTTCGAAGAAAGTAACGCAATCAAATTTGTTTAGCTCTATAGTGCAACTCTCAACTTTGTCGTTGTCAAGGGTGCCGCCAACGTAAGGTACTCCAATTAGTTCTGTCCCAACTTTAACTACTATGTCACCGAATGGAAGATTATTCCAATTCTCTTTTTCTGCTTTTTTTACAATTTTTGCAAACTTCTTCTCTTCACTTTCTGTTGCTTTTGAAAAACCGAATCCAAATAATAGGATAAGCACCACGTAAAGTACATTATTTAAGCTCATTTTAGGAAATCTTCCAATTGTTGTTTAGTTATTGTAATTGTTTTTGTTCCACTTTTTATTTTTACTGATGGAACTCCATTTGATAAAACGTTTTCTAAAGTAATTTTGTTTTCTTGCTTTTGTTCAAATATTGAAGTTTGTTCTTGCTCACCGTTCGGTATATAGCCAATATCATCAATTAATTCATTGCTCATCGCTGCGGCTCTTGCCAATTCATCCACTTGCTCATTGTGTTCTATTCCACTGTGTGCTTTTACTTTATTGAGATTTACTTCTAACTTCTTATAAAGTGGATAGATTTTTTTCCATATATCAGCATTAGCTACGGGCTCATTTTTTTGCTTTTTCCAACCTTTTTTTACCCATCCTTCCAGCCAGTTTTGAGTAAATGCCTGTATTATAAAATTAGAATCAGAATGAATGCTTACTTTGCCTTTCCCGTGTTTTTCGGCATATTTCAATGCCATATACATAGCCATCATCTCCATTCGCGAATTAGTAGTTAATTTGTATCCCTGCGAATACTCCTCTATACTACCATTAGGTTTTATTACAACTATACCCCAACCTCCTTTTCCAGGATTGTTTAGACAAGATCCATCCGTATAAATATTCAATTCGTTTTTCATATAAATGCAATTTAAAATAAAAAAGCCCCGTATAAAATACGAGGCTTGAAAATAATTCACTTAAAAGTGTTTTTTTATTCTTTACCTGTAATAGGTGTTTTAATTAACACTTGTACAGTCCTGTTGTAGAATCTACCTTCCGGAGTTTCATTGTCATAAAGTGGCTCATCTTCACCTACTCCACGCATTTCCAAATTAGCATATTTACCTTTAGATTCTTTGTTTATACCTGTGTGTACTGTCTTTGCTCTATTAAGAGAAAGTTTAGCGTTTGTTTCGTAAAGACCAACTACGTCAGTATGACCAATAACCTCAACTACAGATTCTGGTCTTACACGGTTGTAAACATAATCTTTCATAATTCTGTCGTTTAGTGGACCTGCATCATAGCTATTGAATTTGAATAGAATTAAGCTGTAGTTTTCGTACATAGTATCAGCACCTTGAGTAACTAATTTTTGCTCAGAAGATACCTGCATTACTGGTACTTCAACTGGCTCAGAGATACACTCTTTTCCAGCTTTTGAAATTACTACTAATCTTGCCGTGAAACTTTCCTCGTTCTTAGGATATTTGCCCTCTGCAGACTTCCAATCCCACTCATAAAGTGATTCTGTTCTTCCTACTTCAGTTAGTGTTTTCCAATCGCCGCTACCTTTTTGAATTTCGATTCTTCTGCTAGCAACAATTGATTCATCAATTCCGTTTTCCATTTCCCATTTCATTTTTACTGGTTGCGGGAATGTCTTAGGATCTTTTTCAAATACAGGTTTTGTTACTTCCCAGTTGTCACATAATATTTCAACTCGTCTGTTCTCTGCTAGACCCATAGAGTCTTTTGGATTAGATTTGATTTCAGGGAAGTTTCTATACTCTACTTTCATTCTGTCAGCACTGATTCCCCATACTTTATTCAAGTAGTTAAATACTGTCTCTGCTCTTGATTTTGAAAGTTCCGTATTACCTTTTTCACCATCGTTTGTGTTGTCATTACATCCAACTAAAGTGATCTTCTCATTCGGATATTGATTCAATCTGAACCCATAGATATTCAATACGTGATAGTATTTGTCCATAGTTCCACCAGGTATTGTTGTATCTGTGAAACTAGCTTTGAATGCATTGTTTGGACCGTCAAATTGAATATATCTATCTGGTAATGTTGATGACCCTATGTCAAAGAACACATAGTTCAATAATGGATATAAATCCCAACTTAAAACTTCTTCCATTACTAGCCCATTGAATCCAGCTATCGCAGGGTTTTTACCAGAGTTTTTCTTAACGTAATCTGCCATTGCTACATTTGCTTTAAGTACAGGTCTGTTCCCTAAAGTTATATCTACGTTGTATTCAAGCGCTATGGCTCCTTCTTCACCAGCTTTATTCGTTACTTCTGGTTTGTCAATTTTTTGAACAATTGTTCTTTTACCATAACTCGGGTGTTCTGCAGTAATTTCTAAGTTAATATACTTATTGTTATCTTTTGGATCGCCATACCATTCATTAGTTATTATCTTTTCAAATGTTTGGTGTCCTTCATTTAGCTCATCAGAGTATAACTCACCAGTTATAGGGTTTCTAATAGAGATACGTGCTGGGATAAACTCACCAGTACACTCATCTCTAACCGTACCTGCTAAGCTAACTGCTTTGAAGAATGAAGGTACGAAAGCCATATAAATATCTAAACTACCTTGTGCACCCCTCAAATCCTCTCTATTAGATGAGAAGTAAATAATATCACCAGATGCTGGCAATGTAATAAATTGCTCATCATTTTCGGTGTTTATAGGCGTACCAATGTTATCTGGTTTAGACCAAGAATCTGTACTTGGATCAAATCTTGTTACATAGAAATCCTGACCACCATAGTTTGGCTCATGTCCATCTGAAGCGAAGAATAAAGTCACACCGTCAGCTGCGATAAATGGAGATACATCTCTTCCAGGTGTGTTGATTGCTGTTAAGTTCTTTGCTGCACCCCACTCTTCTAAGTCGAAGTCATAGTCTGAATACCAAATATCAAAATTCTTTACATCTTCTTCACCATCAGAATTCGGGCCTTTTCTTGTAGAAACAAAATATATTCTACTTTGATCAGGTGCAATAGTTGGCTGAGAGTCAAAGTTTTTAGAGTTTACATTTCTTCCTAAGTTAACAGGACGACCCCATTGGTCTCCTTGGATCGATGTTTTATAAATATCACAACTACCTAAACCGTCTGGTCTATTACACGCTGTGAAATATAGTGATTGACGGTCAGCTGCTACAGATGCTGCACCCTCGTTGAGCACAGTGTTCACACCGTTCAAACCCATATTGTTCGATGGATCTAGGTTGTAAGGTTGGTTGAAAACTGTATCCATCCTGTCTGCTTTTTTTGCAACCCAGAAGTCATGAGACAACTCATCATCTTCTGTTTTTATACTACCTGGCTTGTTCGATACATAGAACAATGTTTTACCGTCGGCTGATATTGTTGGTGCATAGTCAACACCTGGATGATTGATAATGGGACCAAGATTTATAATCCTTATCTCTTTGTTTGCTAAGATTCCTCCTTCAGAATCATCTTGAGCTGTAGCTTCTATAATAGCTCCATACATATATAATGAGGTACCGCCCGCGTCTTTCGATGTCAAATTTGAAAATGACATCGCAAATAAAATTGCGAACAGAGATATCAGTTTAGTATATTTTCCAAACATACGCTTCCCTTAAAAAAATTATAAAAATTCATTTACATAATAATAGTGTTGAGTAATTCTGACACACTCTGACACTTTTGAATTAATAAATTAATACAAAAGTATATTTAAAACAAATTTAATTGTCCAAATTATAGCAATATTAACCCTCAATTGTACCTATTTATACAGTATCTAAAGTCAGAATGTTACAAATACTTCTTGCAGGAAATGAAATAGTAACAAAAATAGATCTAGATTATTAGCTTCAAATCTAATGATAATGTTGTTATATTATTGGAATAAAAGAAACTAAATATTTATAAATCGAATTGTTTTTGTGGTAGGGATATTTGCACTATTCTTTAAGCAACAAAATGTAACAATGTAAAAATAAATCAAAAAAATATATAGAAAATATAGATGATTTTTGCACTTGTAAAAGAAAAACTATTAATAAGAATATTAAATTTCATAGCCAAGAATAAATCCTTGTGCCATCAAATCATTAGCGAATGCTAATCCATGTTGAATTGATTTGTTAAAATCTATACCAAAAGCTTCTGATGTTTTTTTTATTGAATCGGCTAAATTCAAACGTTCTTCAACTATTGTTTGTACTGTTAGTGCTAGAAAAGCAGATAAATTTATAAATCGAATTGCTCCTGTGTCTTTTTTTCTAAAAATTAATACAAAGTAGTTTCCTTTTTTGTCTAATAGATCATTGCCTTTGAACTTATGTATAGGATATTCCAATCCCACTAACTCATGTTCTGGGGTTACTACAATCCTATCATTCAGTAAATCACCTTCTTCTTTATAAACCGGTATTGCCATATCCTCCATCGTGTGAAGCTCTATTTCTAACCACTCAAAATACAATAACTCATCTATATAGGGTTTGCCAAATTTTTCAGAATATTTATTATCCTTACAATATTCATAAAATTCGAAAGGCATTTTCCAAACTAAAGGGGTTTGCATTTTGTGATTTGCAAAGTAACTATCTACCATAGTGAACCATTCATTTTCACTAAGTGTTTTCTTAGCAATGGGGTATGCTGTTGCTAATGCACCTTTTACTATATTGTAAGTCAGTCTGCGGTAGTGGTGTAACCTATCTTGTCTGCTTCCTTCTATAGTAACATCAATTCCAGTTTTGCAATAGTCGGCTAATTTTGTCTGTATATTATGAGTTTCTTTTTTCAATAGCATATTCGTTTGCCCAAACTTTGTCAACAATATTTTGCAATTTTGCCATTTCTGCTTGTAACTCCGCCATCTGAGGGATGTTGAAGTCTCGTTCTAATAGTATAGGTACTGGCTTTATCCTACCAATTGCCCACTCAAAGAGTTCAAAGACTGGGTCAATTATGGGTTGACCGTGAGTATCTATTATCGTGTCGGGTGAGACTTGTTCGTGACCAGCCATGTGTATATATTTTACTTTATCCAACGGCAGATTTTCTATAAATTCTTTTGCATTGTAACCGTGGTTGAATGCGTTCACATATACATTATTAACATCTAAAAGTAAATTGCAACCAGATTGCTCTACAACCTGAGTAATAAAACTGGCTTCGTCCATTTCTGCTGCAACTGGTGTATAATAAGACACGTTTTCAATTGCCAAGGGTCTTTCAAGATAATCTTGTACTACACGAATTCTCTCCGAAACGTGGTCTATTGCATCTTGCCTGAAAGGTATTGGAAGCAAATCATATAAATGAGCATTGTCACACTTACTATAGCTCAGATGCTCGGAGTAAACTTCTGGTTTGAATTCATCAAAAAATTTTTTCAACTCCTTGAGAAATTCAAAATCCAACTCTTCGGGACTTCCAATAGAAAGCGAAAGACCGTGGCACATAATTGGATAAATTTCTGCGGCTTCACGAAGTTTTTTCTTCCAATAACCACCCATTTGCATCCAATTTTCTGGAGCAAATTCTATAAACTTTGGTCTGTTAGAATCTAATGCTATTATTTGTTTAGCTATATCTCTTCTAAATCCTAATCCTACACCACTAATAGACATCTTTTATTCTCATTCAGTTAAAAAAAAGGGGCTGAAATTAAGCTCCAACCCCTTACTTGAAATTTTGGTTCAATTATTCTTCGCCACAAGCACCTTCGCCGCACTTGCCTTCACCACACTTGCCTTCGCCTTCTTTACCTTCTTCACCTTCTTCTTCTTCCTCACCTTCTTCTTCTCCTTCACCTTCGCCACAAGTACCCTCGCCGCATTTACCCTCGCCACACTTGCCTTCTTGAAGCTTTACTTCACTTGCAGTTAAAGTACCTACGTAATCAGCAGTTGTGTTGCTTAATAGTTCTGCTCTTATTTCGTTACCGCTACCCATTGCTTCATAATCGAAGATATTGACATCTGCACTTGCAGTCGCTGCACCTGTTGCCAATACTCCTGCTGCTAACAGCGATAATTTTGTTGATGTTTTTAGTTTGTTGTTCATAACACTTACTCCAAAATAGTTGTAAAAAAAAATATAATAATTTTCTTGATTAAATTAATGGAAAAAATTTTAATTATCTACAAATTTTTTATGCTCAATATAAATACATTTGTCTTCTATATAATCGATTCCATTTTCTTTTGCTAATTGTTTTGCTTCTGCGTTTTTTAATCCTAATTGCAACCAAATCAACTTGATATCGCCTTTTGCCTTTTTCCGTTCTATTGCTTCTTTCACTATTGTTAATGCTTCTTCTTCTGGTCTGAATATATTAACTATGTCTATTTTATCAGGTATTTCCATCAAATTCCTATAGACTTTCTGTTTCAATATTGTTTCGGCATTCGGGTTTATTGGTATTATATTGTAACCTCTTTTCAGTAAATATCCAGGCACCGTATGTGCCGCTTTGGCAATATTTGTTGACATTCCATAGACAGCAATTGTTTTCATTTTGTCAAAGACTTCTTGCATTTTCATTTGAGCAATTCCTCATTATTTATTAAATTACTAATCTAATTTAACTAAATAACTCATCGTTTGAATCATATAACGTTGGATATTTAGTTTTAGATTTCGTTTGTGAAATTTTTTTTCTGATTAATGCAATATAAATTACATTAATATTATACTTTACTCCTTTTACTCACGTATTATAAATAGTTTAAGTTTAATTTTTTCTTTTGGAGGTCTATGTTATCGAACTCAATTGACATTGTTTATGACAAAGTAAATGGCTGGTGGGAAACTGCTGTTAGTATGTTCCCCAATTTCATTGTTGCTATAATTGTACTTGTCATTTTCTATCTTATAGCTAAATACATAAAGCATCTATTAAAGAAGTTCTTTCAGAAGTTCTATGGCCAATCGGCAGTAATTAATTTATTTTCGAATATAGTTTATCTGTCCGTACTTACAGCTGGGCTTTTTGTTGCTCTAGATATATTAGATTTAGATAAGACTGTCACCTCCATGTTAGCAGGTCTTGGTATTCTTGGTCTTGCCTTAGGTTTTGCATTTCAAGAAATCGCCTCTAACTTTATTTCTGGAATTATTCTTTCTATAAATAAACCCTTTACTATTGGTGATATAATTGAAGTCGATGGTAACACTGGTACGGTGGAGTTTGTTTCACTTAGAACTACAAATATTAGAACTTTTCAAGGACAGAAAATATTAATTCCTAATAAGACAATTTTCCAGAATGCTATCACTAACTATACGGAAAATGGTAAACGTCGGGTAGATCTAGAAGTAGGTGTATCGTACGGCGATGATTTGGAAAAAGTACAAAAAGTAACACTAGAAGCCATCAATTCACTTGATGACATATTGAAAGAAGAAGCAGTTCAGTTTTTCTTTACTGATTATGGTGACAGCTCAATTAACTTCGTGGTAATGTTTTGGACAGAATATAAGAAAAAACATAGCGAATATATGGAAGCTAAGCACAGAGCTATAATGGCAATCAACAAAGCTTTCAATGCTAATGATATTTCTATACCATTTCCAATTCGTACTCTCGATTTTGGAATAAAGGGCGGTGAAAAGCTATCAACTGTAATAAAAAATACTCCCTTAACTCTAAATAAAGATAAGGGAGAGTAAATTAGATAGAGATTTGATACCAATAATTATTGAAATACATAAATAAAGTGAAATCACCGTGTGCTACCTCAGCAGGTAAAGGGTCAGAAACAATTTTAATTGGGTTCGAAGACCTATTTATCACGAAACATATCTGTCCTTCTTCACCAGTTGGTAAAGAAATATTACTATTTTGTGTGCTATCGAAATAATATATAGAATAACCTGAAGGTGGAGTAGTACTACTTCCTTTCCAAATAGAAGCAAA
>JAGQWJ010000068.1 GCA_020437395.1 Ignavibacteriota bacterium
TAAGGGAAAGCGGTTTAAAACGGTCAGAGAGAACAGCGACAGCATTTACCTGACCGAAGAAGAGCTGCAGGCAATAGAGGCCCTGAATCTTGCTCAAAAACCAAAATTAGAGAGGGTTAGAGACCTGTTCCTGGTTGGCTGCTATACCGGCCTCAGATTTTCAGACTTTTCCAACCTGAGGGCTGAGAACATCAAAAATGGGTTCATTGAGATCACCCAGATAAAAACCGGAGATCCGGTTGCCGTACCTGTACACCCGGTGGTCCAGCGGATACTGAAGAAATATGACAACGAACTCCCCAAGGCCATCAGTAACCAGAAAATGAATGATTACCTGAAAGAAATTGGCAGAATGGTGCCAGATCTCCACGAACGGACCTCCAAATCAATTACCAAAGGAGGGCTTAAGGTTAGTATGAATTCGCCGAAATGGGAGATGATCACTTCGCATACTGCCCGCCGGTCATTTGCTACCAATGAGTACCTGGCCGGGACACCGACCATTACGATCATGGCTATAACAGGACATCGTACTGAAAAGGCCTTTATGAAGTATATCAAAGTAACGCCACGGGAACATGCAAGGTTGCTAGGTCAGCGATGGAGCAATCGCCAATCTTTAAAAGCTGTATAATGGATCCGAATAAGAAAAAACAAAGACAAGACTTTGATGAATCAAAAATAATCGTGGACGCTGGTATAGCGCTGAATGAATTTTGGAAAACCGTCCCCCAAGACCTGGAAATTCTGGGTGTAAATGTGGCCAAAGAAATTTCCCCTAGAACTGATGCAAAGAAGCTAATGACCCTTTTTGGTAGTTACGACACCTTGTTGCGGGATTACAATAATAGAATTGAAGTGGCTTTTGAGAAGGCAGGTCTTATCGTTAAACTATTATCTGAGATACAGAATATTGGTAAACTAACACCAGAGGAGCAATTCAAGAGAGCCTTAAGTATTGATGATTCAATTTTAGATAATCACAATACGGAGGGAACTAAGAATATGTTGCTTGTGTGTGTCATGGATGATATTAGAAATGGCTATAATAGAAATGTAGAAGATTATGCATACCTATTAATGAGCTCTTATGGTGAGAATGGGGAATATGGCTTTGATCTATCTCTTTTGTATACTATCGGGCAGGGGGTGGCATTTGCTGCGATTGAGGCCTTGCTCATACAAGAGCTGGAAAGGATAGAAAGAATCAAGAAGGAAGAGATTGAAGACCATCTGGCAATAGATTTAGCCAAACCTGAAGAGATATTCAAAACCAGTGAGTTAATAGTTGTCTTAGATTCTCTAGGAATTATTGATCATCTCAAAAGTCAAACTGCTACTGAATTTCAAGCCATACCTGATTTTACAAAGATTGCCAATATGATATCTAGATTTACGGGGTATAATATCAAGACTATCAGACCTATATTACGAGAGCTGGGTGCAAAGAGCAAAAATGATCCATACAAGTCAGAAAAGAACTGTGCGCTATTTGATTCAATCAGGGGAGAATTTGGTTTAGGAATCTCTGACGTTTAGAAGCAATATTAGGCTTGATAGAGAAACATAATAGTTGATAAGCTTCAGATTATCAACTAATTTACCCTGTCTTTACTACTTTGAGGATTTTTTTCCTTTTTCCTCACCTAGATCACCTTCAACTTTGGCATTATCAAATGTCAAAGTATGGAAGGCTTGATCATTACATCAATAACTGCAGATTCTCTTAAGGAGGTTATTACGGCTGTAGTAGAAGATTGCGTTACGAAGGCTCTCTCTGAAAGTAGGGGTGCCGCTATTCAGTCTGATCTAATTACAAGGAGGGAGGCTGCTGAACTTCTGGGTATTTCGCTCCCAACCTTAGGGAAATGGACCAAAGAAGGACTTGTTCCTGCTCATAGGATCTCATCCAGAGTTCGCTATAAGCGGTCAGAGGTCATAGAGTCTCTAAAAGCAATAAAGACTTCTAAAAATTCATAGTATTTGAACGGAAATACATAATTGGAGCTATGAAGAAGGGCGGATTCATAAAGCTATTTAGGCAAATATTGGATTGGGAGTGGTATAAGGATGCAAATACCATGCGGGTATTTCTGCATTTGCTCCTGAAGGCGAACTATGAGGATAGCCAATATAGGGGCGAGCCTGTTCCTCGGGGCTCAGCAGTGTTTGGCAGGATTGAGTTGTCCGCAGTATTGGGCTTAACAGAGCAGCAGATCAGAACAGCATTACAGCATTTAATGTCAACCAATGAAATAGCTATCAAAACCACCAACAAGTTTTCGGTGGCAAGCATTACTAACTATGAGCTCTACCAGGGAATAGATTCTGGCTCCAACCAGCAAAGTAGCCAACATGATAACCATGATTTAACCAACGATCAACCACATAAAAGAAGTAAAGAAGAAAAGAAAGAAAGAAAGACACCCCCTGTAGTCCCCCATATTTCTAATTCAAAAAATGCTATCTGGAAAGAACGAACTCCAGAACAAGTTCGAGAATGGGTGCTAGAACAGAACGGAGGAAAGGAGTTTTCTGACATGTACGAGTTTTTAATTAAAAGTGAGGCAGAACATATCTATCATCTGGAGCAACTTATGGGATATAAAGAATTCAATCGCTTTGTTAAATACTGCAATTATTGTAGTGTCCAATGGAAGGACGTGATAATGGCTATGACAAATAATCCGGACAGATTCGTCAACTCACGGAATCAGCCATTAAAGAAGAATATGTACCTAACCGCCCGTGATTGGGCGGCCGTTAGAGCTAAGCAAAAGATATAAGTAGTATGTTGATTGCGCAATAGATTAATTACGACTCTTTAAATGATATGTATTGATTGCCCCGGAATTGGGCCCAATTGACAGGGTATTATACTAGAAATCTATCTACCTTCCAGTTCATAAAGACTATAATGCGAAATCAATATTTAACTACATTTGAATAATTGTACTTACATGATACAGCTTATTCGATTTGGTGGATTCTCTTGTGTTATATTATTGTACTCCACTTTCTCCTGTAGTTCACCAGAAAGCCAAACAAGGAACGAACTAGTTATCCCTTTAGATACATTAGCTAATGAAGCTATATTAGATACTTGTAGCGGAGGAAAAATCTTTTTAGAGTTTTGTGAGGGGATTTCGAAAGAGAGCTACATTCAACTTACCGAGTCTTATTTTAACGATGGTACTTTAAGTCGTTTAAATCCAAAAACAGGGGAAGAATGTTCAATTCAAAGAATATGGACGGACAATGTATGTTCAGGATTTATTGAATTAAATATTACTAGGCAAAGTAAGTTATATATAATCACTGGTGAAGTATTTGGATTCTTTGATAAATCAAAATTATTGGATTCGGTTAATATAATTATAAGTTCTTTAAATTTTGATCACTTCATATATGAGGATTTCATTGAGAAAAGAAACAGAAAAGAAATTAATGTTGCTATAGAAGAAGCAAGAGAAAATTTGAAATCTTTAGTTGGGGTTTATAGCGAAAAATACGGTGAACCAACAATTAAAGATATTCCAAATAAATGGCGCGAGTATAGATGGTTGTATGGAGGTAAGGTAATTAGAATTGATGTTTCTTACAAGAAGATTACCTCTTTTCGCGAAATATTGAAAAAGTCTCAAGATCAAGATTATAAACAACCTTACTTGGGGACTACCATTGATAGAGTAAAAATTTCATATTTGACACCAGAAATGGAGGCTTCAGTAAGACAGGAAAAGGAAGAATTAAGGAAGAAAGAGAATAAATTGAAAAAGAAAAGTATTGACGATCAAAAATTAAAAAGAAAGGAAACAATTGAAAAGATTTAATGAACAAAGGTTTCTGGTAATTTGCAAGATCTCATAGGTTTAGGAGGTGCACTTTGTTCTGCTTTATGGCCCTGGAACTCAAGAAACATTCTGCAGGAGATTTGCATAGCTTCATATAAGCAGGTTCCAATTGGAGTCTATCTTGGCGGATAGTCGATTCCAATCTTGCAAAGGGTCTCAAGCATTTGTAACTTATAAACTAAATGATAGTTGAAGAATGAATCAATTTGTTGTTGACTAAGGGGAGTTGTTCCCATCCGAGCTAGTTTTTTAGGTCAAGTTTCTCATTAATTATGATTGAATCACAAAATATTGTAAACTCCGTCGACTTTTTGCGACAATTTTTTGCCTATGCCTAACTCAAATGAAATTTCTGGGCTTGAATTCTACCTCTTGACCTTTCACCGAAGCGTCAGATCCGGGAATCTGACTTTCCGATGGATGTCATTTTTCAGGTGAATGGCCAGGATCTTCCCGGGCAGCTTCTGGAGGCCGGCCGGTACCGGATCTTTGAGTTACCTCCCAGACTCGTGGTCATGGCAACTGGGATGGGGTGGAGTGCCTGGATAGCACATACAATTGAAACGCATCTGGGAAAGACGATTGATTCGTTTACGACGATTTATGTGTGGAAAGGGCAAGTAAATATTGGAGCTAATAATCAAACAGATGATCAGGGCTCTTTAAGTTGAAGTTAACACATGTAATTATATATTCCGTTTGGATTCAAACTTAATAATGCGATATATCGAGACTATTAGTGCTATGATAACAAGTGTTCTGTATAAAGGAGGGAAAACATACTTGAATACAAAGTTTAAAGTCTTAGATCCAGTTTGAATTTCAAATATTAGACCGCCGTATTTTAATTCAGCAAAACTAGACTCATAAGCACTTGATACTAGTGGGCCAATGGCATCTATTGCTGGCGATAAACTAAAAATTATTGACAAAGAAAAGGCTGTAACTAAGTACATAGATACTCCGATGCCAATTGAGTACCTTTTTTTTGATTTTATTGATTTTAAAATATAAGGAATAGTAAAAATGATTATTAACCATGATAAAAAGGTATAAGCGTAAAAAACTATAAGTAATATACAGAAAAGAATAAATAAAACTAAAAAAGGGATTCCGTAAAAAGCAGGGTGGGATTCAGGTAACTTTCTAAGTGAATCAATAATAAATAAGTCTATCCGACTTCTTTTCCTGCAGATAATAAAAACTAAGAAAGCTCCGGAAGAATAAAGGAATAAACATATTATTCCAATAAGAATGGATTCGATAATATTCATATTGAGTTAAATTTCGTCAAACACCTCATCCTTATCTAAGAATCCATATTCTTCAATTTGCGGCAATATTTTAGTACCTAGTAAATCATGCATTTTACTTAGTTCCTCTAGTTCGTCTTTACCAATTCCGTGCTCTACTAGACATCTCCTAATTTGATACCAACCTGCATCCCATGATTCGATTTTCCATTTGTGGGTTGCCATCTTGTTAATGTTTGAGAAGAATGCCTTATAAACTATTCTTCCAGCCGAAAGCACCCTTTTTGATTCTTCTGAAATTGTATTCTTAGATATCCAATTTGCAACGAACCTATCGGTATCATTTACCATTTCTATCTTCATATCAGGATCACGTATTTCCCATTTCTTTATTTCATCAATGGTAAATGGAAAAAAGTTATTTCTTATATTGTAGATCCTATTAAAGTATTTCACACTTCTAAGTGAAGTAGTTTGATTTGAATTGGAAAATAGACTCCATATGATGCAATCATTAATAAATTCAGTCGGTAGAATCTTGTTAGGAATTAGAAATTGATTTCTATCATTTAACCAGGTTGGTTTGGGTATTTTTCGAACAGCAAATAGGACAAGTGACTTATCAAAAATATTTTCTGTTACTGTAAAGGCTCCTGCACTAACGTTAGGTGATGAAAGAATTGTTACGTATTTTGCGTTTTGAAAATCGTTTCCTTTACTACATATTGAAGCTAAGAAGTCAGGTCTTGCACGATGTCTTGTGTCGGCATTTCCCTGTTTTACTGTTATTCCATTGCTTAGCGCAGGTAGTATATAGTCTTTTGAGTTCTCCGGGCGATTAAACCAATTGTTAAGGACATCTTTTTTGTCAATTAATTTTAAATGTTTAATGCCAATTGTAGTACCGGTGGAATTAGATATATCTACATTGATTATGTTATTGGATCTAGGTTCTTGTAGATTCCAAATTAAAAAACCTATAGGGAAATCACCGGCAACTCCATGGAAACATTTTGAATGGAACAAAAATCCCTTTTCATACTTGAAATTGAAGTGTCTATCTCTATATTCTATACTGTCTGGTGCATTTAGATACTTCAAAGTTGAAAACATTCCTTAATATGCTTTATTAGGAATTTCATTGACAATTCGAAACATAAACCGTGTAAATAGTTCACGCTTTGCATGCCCTATTTTTTTTGAGTCCATTAATTTCTCAACTTTGGTTTTACTTACTCCAGTTTTGGATTTTAGCTGTTTTGCATCTTGCGCTGTTGCAAAAGGAGGGTTAATATATATCACCCAAGTAATTTCGGGATCCATAAGATCCTCTCTTAGCTTCCTGGGTAACTTCCAATTAGGTTCGAAAGGAAGTCCTTCTTTATTAAATACGTATTCAACGTCATCATTTAAATAGTCGTACTGAAAACAAGTAGCTTTTGGGAAGGCTTTGCTTAAATGATCTGCTTCACTTGAATGAAGTGTAGAAAGATATAGATATTGATATGCTTCGGCCGGTAAGTGATACTCTAAATTGCCAGTGCCAGCTGCCATATCCCATATTCGGTACTTTCCATTCTTATACCAGCCTTTACCTAATACCTCTGACCAATAATTGACAGCTTTTAAACCAAATCTAAGTGGTGTATAAAACTCTCCTTCAAACCGCCTTTGACCTTCGTCAGTGAGCCGATCTAATTTTGCGTGAATTCCATTTATGGTTTCGGGGTTCTCAACATAATCATATACACTCCAGAAGTACTCATAGTCCTTCATTAGGACTTTTTGAGTTTTAGAATTTTTGTCTTCAAAAGTGAATACTACTCTGCTGTTTTCTTTGTCTATAATTATTTTATCTTTTTGAATGTTGGCTAGGAAATAAAATGATGGTTTATAACCGTTAACAATGTATGGACCTATAACACCTTTCCAGTGTTCAAATACAGCCTCAAAGTTTTCTTCGTTTATTACTTTCTTGTCACCAAAATCAAGAATTAACTGAGGATTTAATGCATTCTCAAGATTTTTTTTAAAAGCTTCGTGCTCTACTTTTTTAGTTACTGAGTAAACATGAATATTATTTGTTTCTGGTTGTTTTAACAGGTGATCAACTAAAAGAGGATCGGGCTTGCTTGGGGGGCGCTCCCAATCGTATGCGTCATTTGAGTAATAGGACGACCATTTTCTTGTTTCAGTTATTGTGGCTTCATTCTTATCTGCAAGACAGATAAAGAATGGAATTACCTTTTCGACCTCGATGTACTTCAATCTTCTAACGTAGTAAAGTGATTGAGCTAGAATTGTTGCTAATGCTTTAAGATTATGGAAGTTTTTGTCAGTCTTAAATTCAAATAATACTTGTTTTGTATAAAGGTCGTGATAGTGAGATGTATCATATTTTATTTTAAAGTAAGTTGCGTATGTCGCTTTAACCACTTCTTCTGTATCAGCTGAATTGAGCCTCTTTTTGAATTCTTCAAATGTCATAGAATGTTGATAGGCGTTTATGTAATATTTACTTCTTCTTTTCCCTTTTGTTTCTATTGGTTGGGTTTTTTATGGAATGGACTTTATCAAGTTCTGCGTTTAAATTAGCAAATGGCAATTTCGCTCCTAAATTGGGTATTTCAAATATAGATTTCCCTGTAGAGAGCTCAATGTATTTCAGTAACATTTTAAATTCTGTTTCCTTTGGATTTTCAGCTTTTGAGTAGAAAACAAAGGTGCTCTCAAGAAATTTTAGCAGCTTAAGCCAATATCCCCCGTTATGTGGCCCTTTTTGCCCTAGCTTATGTTTGTAGTATTGCAAAACACGTTTTGAAATGGAATGAGTCGAGGATGATGATTGTCCAATGTAAAGTATATTTTCATCTGGGTTCCAAAATTGGCTAAGATATTTTTGAAATGGAGCGAGTTGCTCTATTTTTTCTTCTTCTAAGCTGAGGTAGTTTGCCTCCTTTTTCCATTCCAAAAATGTTTCGTTGTTTAATTCGAATTTGTAGTTACTAGCTATTTTATCATATGGGTCTTTGGTAAGTGAGATAACATAGATTCCCGGATAATTAGCGTCTAAAGGTGTATTCCATTTAACTGGGGTGTTATATGGTAAATTAACCGACATAAAAAGTTCGTGAATGCTTACTGCCATTTTATATGTGATTTATAAGGAATAAAGTTATAATCAATGTTCTTTAGATTTCAATTTATTTGGAACACTATTTACCTTTGCCCTGACGTCGCATTTAGATGGTCTATTTGCATGTCAAAAGCACCCCGGATGATGAAAATTGTCCGGGTTTTTTATTTTAGGTCAAAATTTAACCTATGAAAGCATTATTCATTTGTCTTTTCAGCCTGGCGGCCTATTCTGGATATTCACAGACAGCAACGGAGTATTTTGAGACCAAATTGGGTGCAAAAATTTTCTGTGAGTTAAAGTATAGCTGTGGTGATACGCTGTACTTTGAGCTCGAGGAGCAGCTATACAAAATCTCAATGGCTCAGGTGAAATCCATGAAGGGGGAACCATCTGCTGTAGAAAATTGCGGT
>JAGQWJ010000069.1 GCA_020437395.1 Ignavibacteriota bacterium
CCAGCTATTTCTTTTTTAATGTAGCAGCCTAGATACATTGTTTTACTTTTTCTTCATTTCTCGTAATACGAAACCACATTTTAGCATTTTATCTCCGTAGTATGGGTTTTGTACTTGCTTTTCATAACTCATCCAAACAGCACTATCACCAACTGTAGCCATAGGGCATTTTAATATATAGATGCTCTTATCATAAGAATTGGTAGAGCTTATCAGGTCAATTAGTAGTACGGAAACACTGCTGTAATTCGATCTTGATTTCTCTATATCGCTCTCGTTAGCTATCTGGTCTGCCAATTTGTAAATAGAAGCTACTTTCTTTTCGTAAGATGACTTTTTGATTTCGTCTTTGTTCAGTATCTGATTTTTGATATAATTAGATAAGACTTTAGAGTCAGATTTAACCTTTTCTATATCGGTTTGAACGAATGATTCATTCAGATTCATATACATCGGAAGCAAAGGCGAAAAATCTACATTAATTTTTTCAGGTGTTGATTTCGGAATACTCATTTCTCCAGTGCCGTGGTCATGCCCTTTCATCGGTTCAACATCATCTTTATCCATATTCATCATATTCGGCCTACCAGCTATTTGTGCTGCTGCATCAATAGTGAATGCCCCATTGACAGCTATTTCTTCTCCTGATTGCAAGCCATTGATAATGGGATATTGACCGTTAGAGAGCTGACCAATTTCTATTTCTCTGGCTTCGAATATATGCTCATCAGTATTCGGCTGTTTCACGTAAACTACGGATCGTTTCCCAGTCCATAGTACTGCTGATGCAGGAACTAAGAGTTGTTGATTGCTACTTTTTCCGTCTATATTACCGACAGCAAGCATCTGGGGTTTCAATTTACCTGCACCATTACTTATTGAACCTCTTATCTTAGCTGTTCGGGTTTCATTATTAATAATGGGATCGATGAAATTGACAGTACTTTGGAACACTTCCCCCGGATACGAAGGCACAGTGAATTTAATTATATCACCAATGTGGATGCTAGACAAATCCCCTTCGTAAGCTTCAAATATAGTCCAGAGTTGGGTCAGGTTTGCTAACTCTACTATAGGGTCACCAGTTGTAACATGGTCACCAGAGTTGATGAACAATTTCGTAACTACACCCGATTGATGTGCATATACATCAAAGTTATCGATTACATCGCCTTTAGCTATTATCTTATCAATCTGTTCTTGATGGATTTTCTTTCTCATCAACTTACTTTTGATAGATTGGAATAACTCTGGTTGTTTATCCCTCATCTTATAAGCACTTAGCAGCTCTTTCTGCATTAGTATTAGCTCTGGAGAATAAATAGTAGCCAACTTCTGACCAGCTGATACTTTAGCACCAGTATAGTTGATATATAGCTTTTCTATTCGACCAGTAAAGTGAGCTGGCTGCGTATATACTTTACGCTCATCAAAATCAATTTTTCCATTTAGCCGAGTATTACTGCTTGTTTGTCCTTTTCCGACAATCATTGTGCTAATATTAGCTATTCGAATCTGATTCTCTGTTAGAGTAATTGCAGAATTATCGACTTCAGAACCTCCTGATTTAGCTGGTATCAAATCCATTCCACATATTGGGCAATCCCCTGGTTCTTGACTACGAACATTCGGGTGCATAGAGCAAGTCCAATACTCTACAGATTCTTGCGAATGATTATGATTATCCTCGGTGCTGCCACCAGCAAAAAACAACCACCCAAGTGCTATACCAATGACTAATGTTATAATTGCTAATATATACTTTTTCATTTTATTCATTTCCTTTTTTCAATTTTAATTTTAGTAATTGTGCATTCGCGGCAACAATTATAGTTGATAAGCTCATTACTGCAGCTCCAATTGCAGGATCCAATACGATACTTGGATATAAAACGCCTGCTGCTAGTGGAACTGCAATTACATTATATCCAGTTGCCCATGTTATATTCTGAATCATCTTTTTTCTTGTTGCTTCTCCAAACTGTAACAGATGTACTATATCTTTTGGGTTACTTTCTACTAATATTATATCAGCAGTTTCAGCGGCTACATCAGTCCCTGACCCAATAGCTATTCCAATATTTGCTTGAGCTAAAGCAGGTGAATCATTAACACCATCTCCAGTCATTGCTACGAATTCATCTTTTTCTTGCAAATCACTTACGATTCTAACTTTATCTTCTGGAAGAACCTCACTATAATATCCATCTAATTCGAGTTCATTACTAACTGCTTTTGCAACCTTCTCATTATCACCAGTTGCCATATAGCACTTGATGTTCATGCTTTGAAGGTCTTTTATTGCATCATAGCTCTCCTTTCTTATTCTATCAGCTAACGATATAGCACCAAGTACTTTAGATTCGGAAATCAAATAAACAGTGGTTCCTAACTCTGTTTTAATATCTAATTCAGGTATTTCTATATTATTTTCGGTTAGAAATTTCGGACTCACGACTGAATAATTCTTTTCTTTGATTGTTCCACTTATACCTTTACCTGTAATAGATTCAAAATCGATTACTTTATGTAATATAAGTTGTTTCTCTTTTGCATCTTTTACAATACTCTGAGCGATAGGGTGTTCAGAATTTTCTTCTAGTGAGGCAGTGATTGATAATAATTCTTCTTTAGATAGATTTGAGGTTGAGCGAATCTCATCAACTCCAAATTTACCATGGGTTAGTGTTCCTGTTTTATCAAATACTAAAGAGGTGATTTTTCCTGAGTTCTCAAATGCTGTCCGATTTCTTATTAGCAATCCATTCTTTGCAGATATAGTAGTAGAAATTGCAACGACTAATGGTATAGCAAGACCTAGAGCATGGGGGCAAGTTATTACCATAACACTTACCATTCTTTCTAATGCAAATTGTAGTTCTTGACCAGCTAACAGCCACACTAAGAAAGTAATAGTGCCGACAGAGATTGCAACATAAGTAAGCCATTTCGCTGCTTTATCTGCTAAATTCTGTGTCTTTGATTTTACAGCTTGTGCATCTCGCACCATCTTGATTACTTTGTTGAGATAGCTATCATCGCCAGAGTTTCTGACTTCAATTTTTATAGAGCTATTTCCATTGATTGTTCCACCAGTTACTTTGTCACCATTAGACTTCTTAACTGGTTTGCTTTCGCCTGATATCATACTTTCATCTATATAGGTATCACCATCTACTATTATACCATCAGCAGGTACTTTTTCATTTGCTTTAATTAATAATGTATCACCCTTTTTGATTTCATTAAGTTTAACATCCTTGGTTACTCCATCTTTTATTAGATGTGCATCTGATGGCATTAGCTTTACTAACTCTTGTAATGCTCCGCTTGTCCCAACAATGGATTTCATCTCTATCCAATGTCCTAAAAGCATAATATCAATCAATGTAGCAAGTTCCCAATAGAACGGCATTCCTTTTAAACCAAAAGTAACAGCAGAGCTATAAGCCCAAGCAACTGTTATTGCGATACCAATAAGAGTCATCATTCCTGGGTTTTTATTAGACACCTCCTCTTTCAATCCTTTGAGAAAAGGTTGGCCACCATAGAAGTAAATGACAGAGGCTAGTGCAAATGAGATTATACCCATTGTTTCGAACTGAATGCTTATCCCTAATAGCCCTTGGATTAGTGGTGAAAAAAGCAATATTGGGAACGTCAATACTAAAGATATAAAAAACTTTTTCTTGAAATCTTTTATCATCATTCTATGATGTTCTGTATGATCGTGATGTTTATGGTTATGTTTATGATTCATTTTTTACTCTCCCACAATACTGATTAATTGTGCTTTTTGATTTAAAATAGATACTTCTGCATCTAATTTCATTTTTTTATATTGAATTATCTTTTCTTCTGTTCTAATTACTTCCAGTATGTCTTCGTTTGCAATTGCACTGTACTCTTCGTAAAGTAAATCACGTATGTTATTCAACGTCTTTATTTGGTTGTCATATAAGATTACTCTTTCTTCGTCTGATTTGATATTAAATAGAATGCTTTCGAACTTTGACTTGAGTTTATTTAACAGATTCTCTCGCTCATATTCATATTGATTTATCATTGCCGTTGCCTGCTCTTCTTTAGCAGAATATTTCCCACTAAAAAATGGTATTGATATTCCTACCATTGGCATTATAATATCTAATCCGTTATTTTGAAGAGACATATCGCTCATCTCACTGACGTTGATATAGTCTAGACCTAGAGTAATTGAAGGGTTTGATTCTGAACTTGCTGATGATACTCTATACTTTGATGCCTTTTGTAAAATCTCCAGTCTTTCTACTGAAGGGTTATTCATTATACTAACTCTCATTTCAGAAATACTTATTATCTCTTCCAACACAGATGGTATTGCTATTTTAGAATCTTCATTTCTATTAAGTAATTGCTTCAATTCCTCTCGATATGGATTAGCTTCTATTTCAAGTATATTTATCTTTGTTCCTAATTCACTAATCATCAACTCCAAAGTCAAAAGATCACTTAATCTTGCGGAACTTGTTTCCACTTTGGTCTTAACGATAGGATAAATATAATTCAGTAATTCTGATGATTGCTTCAAATATTCCTTTTCTTCCTCTATTCTGTATAACTCATATAGATTAGCTCTTACAGCAAAAAATACTTCATCCTTTTTTTGTTCGAAGTCTTTTCTTTTTGCCTCTGCTAATTCTAAACTCTCTTGTTCGTAATCAGTAAGAGTACCAAACCATGGAAGTTTTTGTACTAATGATAACTTAAAATTCTGTGGGCCGACTCGAGTATATGGTCGGGTAACAAAGTAACCTAAACTAATAGTGGGGTCAGGCAAAGCAGAGATTTGTGGTGCATTGAGCAACTGCTGTTCATATTCAATGTACTTTGCTTTTAGCAGAGGGTTGTTATTCTCTGCTTCTTTCAAATAGTCTTGCATAGTCTGAGAACTCAAACAGTTCACTATTAATAGTAATAATATTATAAGCGTTTTCATTTTACTATCTCCAATTGTTTTTCTCTCCAAAGAGAGTACAATACTGGTACAACGAATATGGTAATTATAGCAATTAACATCCCACCAAACGCAGGTATGGCCATAGGTAACATAATATCTGATCCACGTCCAGTACTCGTCAATATGGGAATCAATGCTATTAGAGTAGTTGCCGTAGTCATAAGACAAGGTCGTACCCTTCTCTTACCTGCTTCTAAAGTTAAACTTCTAATCTTTTCTACAGATTTCATCTCTTTATCTTTGAAATTATCTCTCAAATAAGTTGCCATTACTACTCCATCATCGGTTGCAATACCAAAGAGAGCTATAAACCCTACCCAAACGGCAACACTTATATTTATACTACCCATTTGGAATAGATCCCTCATATTAGCTCCAAGGAAGCTAAAATCTGCAAACCAAGTCTGTCCATAAAGCCAAAGCATAGTAAAGCCACCAGCAAGAGCAACGGCTATTCCAGTGAAGACAATTAGACTGACAATCACAGAGCGGAACTGAAAATACAATATTAGAAATATTACAAATAAAACAACTGGGATAATAATAGATAATCGCTTGTTAGCACGAATTTGATTCTCATAATTCCCAGAGAAATTATAGCTAACACCAGCAGGGATTTTCAGTTCTCCAGAATCAATAGCTGCTTTGATATAACTCTCAGCATCTTCCACTACATTCACCTCTGCAAATCCATCTTTCTTGTCGAAAAGTACATAACTTGTTAGAAAAGTATTCTCACTTTTGATTAACTGCGGACCTTTTACATACTCAAGAGTTGCTAACTGACTTAGCGGGATTTGATTCCCATTTGGAGTAGGCACTAACGTTCGCATTAGCTTGTCTGGCTCATCACGCAATTCTCGTGGATAGCGAACTCTTACGTTGTATCTTTCTCTTCCTTCTACGGTTGTTGTTAGAGGCATACCACCTATAGCTGTTTCTATTACATTTTGAATATCTGTTATATTTAGCCCATAGCGTGCTATTTCATTTCTGTTAATGTCAATGTGAATATATGGTTTACCAACCACCCTGTCTGCGAATACTGCTTCAGATTTGACTGAAGGTACTCGCCTAAGTATTTCTTCTAGCTTCATCCCAAATTGTTCAATGGTTTTTAAGTCAGGGCCAAAAACTTTTAATCCCATTGGTGCTCGCATACCAGTTTGGAGCATTATTAATCGCGTTTCTATTGGTTGCAATTTAGGTGCTGATGTAATCTCTGGGAAATCACTATGAACAACAATCTCACTCCATATATCATCTGTGGATTTAATAGCTTTACGCCATTGGCGGAAATTTTCTCCGTCTTCGTCGGTTATTAAGTCTCCTTCTTCTATTCCGTTAAGAATAGCGTTTTCGTTAGACAGAGTATCTCCTGATTTGGTTATGAAGTTTCCATCATCATCTACCTTGAACCGAATTCGATGTCCATCTGTATCATTTATGTATTCAGATTTGTAATTTATAATGTTCTCGAACATTGATAGGGGAGCTGGGTCTAAGGCACTTTCTATTCTTCCAGCTTTACCAACTACCATTTCTACTTCTGGAATTCGCTGAACAGCCAAATCTAGGTTCTGGAGTAGCTCTCTGTTTTTAGCAACTCCTGTATATGGCATTGAAGTTGGCATTAATAGGAATGAACCTTCATCTAATGAGGGCATAAACTCTGACCCCAATCCAGGAAATGCATTTGACATATTCACCCAAGGCCTAGTCTTCGAAATATCCAGCCCGACTGAATTGAATCCCGTATTCACAAACCCGAAGACTTTAGGGAACCCGACCCAAGTCATAATTCCTATTATTACTATCAATGAAGGTAGTAATAGGAATGCGGCTTTATGTTCTAAACACCAATTAAGAATAGGCTCATAATAATGAATTATCAATTTGAAAGACCCAAGAACTGCAATCAATAGTATGAAAACAAATGTGAAATTCAGAAATAATGATTCTGAAGGACCTAATGGCATCCAGTATTTAGAGAGAATTAATGTTACTAATAGGGTAGCTAGAAATACATTAATAGAAGAAACCTTACTTTTTAACTCTGGCTTTTTAGCTGATATCCCTAATAGAATCCCGATTGTAATTACAGTCAGACCAAACACAATGGAAACAACAAACACCCCAAAGATACCTGTTAGCACAACAATCCCAGCAAAAAGATAGCTGCTAATTGACTTTTTACCACGAATTGAGAAAAGTAAGTAGGTGATAGTTGGCAATATAAATAGGGTTATAATCAATGCTGAAATCAGTGCAAATGTCTTAGTAAAAGCTAAAGGTATAAATAGCTTACCCTCTGCTCCTTGTAACATAAATACTGGGATAAAACTGACAATAGTAGTAGAGACGGCTGTAATGATAGCAGTGCTAACTTCAGCAGATGCTTGATAAATCAAAGGGAGTAATTTTTTATTTGGGTATTGTGTTCTGTATTCTATCACATTTTCAACAAGTATAATCGCAAGATCGACCATAGTCCCAATAGCGATGGCAATCCCCGATAATGCGACTATGTTTGCTGCTACTCCAGCGTATTTCATAGCAATAAATACCATCAAAATAGCAACTGGTAACAATACTGCAATTACTATAGACGCTCGTATATTTCCTACCATAAGTAGTATAACTATAATCGTAATTAGAACTTCTAGTGAAAGGGCTTCCTCAAGTGTTCCTAATGTCTCTTGTATCAGTTGTGAGCGATCATAGAAGGGGACAATCTCTAATTTAGAAATAGTTCCATCTTTAAGAGTCTTTTGAGGTAATCCTTTTGATATATCTGCAATCTTTTCTTTAACATTCTCTAATACTTCCATAGGATTAGCGCCATATCGTGCTATAACAACTCCACCTACTGCTTCATATCCATTCTTGTCTAGCAACCCTCTCCTGTCAGCAGGGCCGAGCTTCACAACTGCAATATCTTTTATTGTTAAAGGTGTATTGTCACTGGCTCTAATAACTGCATTTTCTAGGTCGCTAACTTGCTTTATATAACCAAGTCCACGAATCAGATATTCTACTTTATTGAACTCTAAAGTCTTTGCACCAACGTCTTTATTAGCGTTGCGTACAGCATTAATTACTTGACTAATATTAACTCCGTAAGTCTTCATTGCATCTGGGTTGATGTCAACTTGATATTCCTTTACAAAACCACCAATTGAAGCCACTTCCGAAACACCAGATGCAGCATTTAACCCATACTTGATATAGAAGTCTTGTATAGAACGTAACTCATCTAAATCCCAACCTCCAGTAGGTTTACCATTTTCATCCCTTCCTTCAATCGTGTACCAATATACTTGTCCAAGAGCCGTTGCATCAGGTCCAAGTGCAGGTGATACGCTTTCGGGTAGCAACCCACTTGGTAATGAATTGAGTTTCTCTAATATTCTGGAACGACTCCAATAATATTCTATATCTTCTTCAAATATTATATATATACTAGAAATCCCAAACATAGAAGAACTACGGATAGATTTAACACCAGGAATTCCAAGCAAGTATGTTGTTAGTGGGTATGTTATTTGATTATCTATATCCTGTGGTGAACGCCCGATCCAGGTAGTGAATACAATCTGTTGATTTTCACCAATATCA
>JAGQWJ010000006.1 GCA_020437395.1 Ignavibacteriota bacterium
AAGCACCCCCGAAGGGATTCGAACCCCTAACCCTCAGAGCCGAAATCTGATGCTCTATCCAGTTAAGCTACGGAGGCGTTTTATCTTCTGCGAATAAGTTTTTTGAGTGCGGCAATTTCTTGCTTAGTGAAGAATCCGAATAAACGGAGCAGCACAATGAACGTTACGAGTAAGGTAATTTTGAAAATTACGTCAATCGTTGGTTCAAAATTAACGGAAATGGCTTGATTTACAAAATAAATTAGAGCCGTGATTGTGGCGATGATTGAAATTTTTGTCCAATCGTATTTTATGGGATAGGATTTTCGTGCAAAGTAATAGATGAGAACCGCATTTGTAGCGAAGCCAATCAAAGTTGCCCACGCAGCGCCTATATAGCCGACGTTTGGGACTAACAAGTAAAGCGAAGCGAAGTAAACGGCGGTGCCGGAGACTATCGAGTAAGCGAGGTACTTTGTCTTTTTGGCGATATGGAGTGACGCGGCAAAGTTGTTGTACATTCCGTTGAACCAGTAAGCTAAAAGGATGATGGGGATGATAACAAGACCTCCGAGGTAATCGTCTGGTAGTAGCTTTCCCCTTCCTATGAAAGGGATTTGGGCTATGTAGCCAACGAAAAAGCTGAAGGCGAGGAATATTAGTGCCCCAATTAGCGTGAAATATGTTAAAATGCGGGCGAAAAGCTCTTTGGAGCCATCGTTTTCGTAATTATTTAGGAAGAATGGTCGCCAAGCGTAGTCGAATGCTGTTATAAATAAGAGCATAGGGATTCCGAGTTTGTAGTTCGCGGAATAAACTGCTTGTGCGTCTGACCCCGCGAACTCTTTTACTATTGGCTTGTCTGCGACGTTTAGCAAAATGGTAGAGAGTGCGGCCGGCAAAGTAGGGATTCCATAAGCAAGCATATTTTTAAGTAGTTTTGAGTCAAATTTGAGCCTTAAATTGGCAATGATATCTTTCGAATGGATAGCGAGTGTAGTCAACGAGGCAACGAGTTGAATTATCAAAACAGCGAGAACCCCCATCTGGAAAACGGAAATTGCAATGAAGTTGAGCGAAACATAGACAATGACGTGTACGAATCGTATTGCAACGAAGCGTTTTGCCTTGTTGGTCATCCTAAGCAATCCAAAAGGAATAAATTGGATTGCATCTATGAGGGGAACGAATGCTGCAAGGCGAATAAGGTCAGCAGAGTTTTCGACTTCTCCTGAAAGTAATGAAGTTAAGTAGTCCGCGGAAGCGAAAATAATCGCCGAGACAACGAATCCGAATAAAAATATAGTGATAAATGCGTGCGAGAAAACGGCACGAGATTTTTGGATGTCATTTTTATCATAAAAACGGAAGAAAGAGCTTTCCAAAGCAGCTGCGTAGAATACATTGAGAATACCAATATATGAGTAGATAATGACAATGTCAGCATATTCGGCTTTAGGTAGATAATTGATGTAAAGCGGAAAAAGGATGAAAGTGAGAAACCGCCCAACGATATTGAAAATACCGTAAGTAATGGTTTGCCCAGCTAACTCTTTAAGCTTGGCTTTCATTATCTATCAGATTTTTTCTTTGTAGGGAATGCTAAGATAAGTCCTATGACTGAACCGTAAAATGTCGTGATTCGCCAATCTGACTTGAGAGAGCAATTAGTCTCACACCCAAAGAAATAGAAGTATGTATAGCCAAGCACTGCTCCCACAACCATAAAAAGTATTATTTTAATCTTTGTATTCATCATGCTTCTGGAACGTTTTTTTCATCGATTTGTTTTGACTCGTCTTCCATCTCAATTCTAAGAGTAAAACCAGATTCTTCAGATTCTGAAAACCCGAGTTCTTTAAGTTCTTTAAGCTTTGGAAGATCATCGAGTGAGTTCAAACCAAATGCTTTTAGAAAATCAGTAGTTGTCCCATAAAGATAAGGATTACCAGGCGCATCGCTTTTACCTATAATACGAACAAAACCCTTATCAATGAGTCCATTAATTATTTCTTTGGAATTAACACCTCTTATAGATTCAATGCCAGGTCTGGAAATGGGTTGTCTATATGCAATAATTGCAATTGTTTCTAAATTGGCATTGCTGAGTTTTCTACGAACAATATTTTTATTGATTTTACCTACAATTTTACCATATTTACGTGAAGTTACAAGTGAATACCCTCCCCCACTTTCAATAATACGAAAAGGACGATCATTATCAGAATTTTCATTATTTAATTCATTTATCAGATTCTTAACATATTCACGATTAAAACCGATTTTATCGAGCAGTTCATATTCGATAATATCCTGTTCGTCAGCACTATTTGATTCATTAGAAGCGAGTATTTTCATTAATCTATTTATGTCAAGAGGTTCTTCCATTGTAAAGAGCAATGCTTCTAATGCTATTTTTTGTTCTTGTTTAGGTAAAGAGAAAAAATATGGTAAATCTTTTAATTCCATTTAATTTAAGTTTATAGATGGTGAAATAATAATGTCGTTGAACAAATCATCTTGTGATATAAATAATTCATTGGAACGAATAAGCTCTAATAAAGCAAGGAACGTAACTACTATGAATGACTTTGGTTTATTTGAAGTGAAATCAAGAAATTTGATTCTTCCTCTCATATTTACAATCTTAACTAATTCGACTTTTTGTTCTTCTACTGAAATAGGAATTAATTCTACTACATGCTCTTGTATAGCATTATCAATTCTATCAACAGCTGTTTTAAAAGCCGTAAGTAAATCGAACATTGTAGTATTTGTATAAATTACTTCAGCTGATTCATCATTGTTAAAGAACTTCCTTTCATGGTAGTGAAGATTCTTCTCTTCAGCATGCCTTAATTCTTCCGATGCTTCCTTAATTTGCTTATATTCCAATAACTTTTGGACTAATTCTGTACGCGGATCTTCAATTTCCTCACCGTTCTCATCTTTTGGCTTAGGAAGGAGTAATTTCGCTTTAATGTACATTAGCGTCGATGCCATAAGTATAAACTCGCCTGCTAGTTCTAAGTCTAGCAACTTCATAACTCTAACATAACTCTGAAATTCTTCCGTAATTTTAGATATAGGTATATCATAGATATCTAATTCATCTCTTCTAATAAAGTAGAGGAGCAAATCAAAAGGACCTTCGAAATTTGGTAGGTGAATTCTGTACATAGTTATTTATTCTTTTAACAAAAGTAAAGTTTTATAAGCAGTAGTTAGAATTAATTTTTCAACATCTATATATATTCGCGGTCTAAACGAGGTAAAAGGTGAGTAATAATCTCATAGGGGATTGTATTTGCTTTTTCTGAAATATCATAAATCGAATCTCCATTAATTCCATCACCCATAATTATTACCTCATCGCCTACAGAAATATCAAGCCCACTAATATCGACCATAGTAAAATCCATACAAACTGAACCAACAATTTTACACGGATTATTTTTAATATTAAATGAACCACAATTAGAGAGTGCCCAAGGAAAGCCATGCCCATAGCCAAAGGGAATTAGTGCAATAGTAATATCTTTCTCAGCTATATATTTGTTACTATATCCCACAGTTTCACCCTTTTTAACTTGTTTAACAAGGGTTACTTCAGAGACTAATTTTAGACTAGGTCTGAGATTACTATTTTCTTGAAGTTCACGAGTTGGCAAAAATCCATAAATTGCAATACCTGGACGGGAGTAATTACCTGGACTTTTAATATCATTAAATATTGCTGCTGAATTATGAGTGTGTATGTATTCTAATTTTCCAAATGCTTGCTCAATTTTTTCAAGTGCAGTGGTAAATTGTGCAATTTGCTTTTCTGTTTGTGTTTTATCCTTATCGTCTGAAGAAATCAAATGAGTCAGACATCCAACCACTTTTAAATTTTCAAAAGTTTTTAATTTCGAAATGAAATCATCTAAATTGATTAGTTTAACACCTTCCCTATTCATTCCAGTATCAACGAATATATGAAGCAATGCTTTTTTGTTTTGTGACTTCGCAGATTGATCTAATGATTTGAGAACATTAATATTTACTGTGCAAACTTGTAAATCTAAATTTATTACTTCGTTTACTTCGCTTTCGAACAAAGTACCAGTTAAAAGAATATCACCACTATCTCCTTTTTCCCTCAGCCCTTGGGCTTCATGAACATAAGGTACACCTAACATTTCAACACCTTCATCACGTAATACTTTAGAAATCTCATTGATTCCGGTTCCATAGCCATTAGCTTTTACAATTCCGATAATCTTTGTATCTGATTTTTCCCTTATTATTCTTAAATTGTGTCTAATGTTTTTGGTATTTATGATTGCTTTTGATCTATTCATTAATAATTGATGTATTTTATGCCGAGAATAAGAGTGAATAATTTACAATTTCGAAATTACTAAGATATTTTTTAATGAAAAAACATATTACTATTATTTTCATACTATTTTTCTTAATCTCTTGCGGATCTATTAAAGAAAAGCAAGAATGTGTTAAAGTCAATTCCTCAGGAAACTTGGGAAATCTTATAAATACAGTTGACAATGAACCGTTAGTTAAACAAGTGAATAATGAGTTAGTTTATCTAACTAGTGATAATTTACTATATAATATTTTTCAAATAAAAGATAATACTAGCTTATTAACAAGTCTAGATAATTTGATTAAATTCAATAACCTAGTCTCTCCAGGTTTACCAACAACTTATTCTATTGACGATGAAAAAACATTATATGTTATTTCAAGTTTAACTGTTGATTCGTTAGATAGAAATCTTATTGCATTTATGTATATAAGAGGTAATTATGCTAGAATAATTGATATATCTAAACTCAACAGCCAAGGTTTTGAAGGTCATCCATTTTTTGTGGGTAATAGACTATATTTTACAAAAGAAATAAATAATCAATGGGATATTTTCTTTTCTGAATACGTAGATGGTCAGTGGACTACACCTAATCCATTGGCACACATTAATACTAATTCAGATGAAGGTTTCTATTCAGAATTTTATAATAAATCACTATTTGCTAGAAAGATAGAAAATAACTTTGATATATTTATCTATAATAATGACGAAGTAAGTGAACCATACAGACTTGATAATATATTTAATTCTAGCTATAATGATATTTCACCAACTATATCTGATAATTCCATTTATCTATCTTCTGATAGACTTGGAGGTTGCGGAAATTACGACATATATAAATTTGATTTTTGCAAAAACGTCAAATTGAAAGGAAATGTGGTTAGTGAATTTGAGAACGTGCCACTTAAAGGTATAGTTGAACTTTATTCTCAGGATAGCAACCTAATAAGTCAATATATAATTCCAAATAATTCCTATTTTGAATTTGCTCTATCTGCTAACAAATATTATTATTTAGTTTATAAGAATGATTGCTATAATACTATTAAAAGTACTGACTTATTTCTAGCAGAGTGCAATGAAAACTCTGAAGTGATTTTTCAACAAGATATATTTTTGCCGAACTATACTGTAGAGTTTAATTTTGAAGAATATGATATTCCTTTTTTCGTTACGGGATATTATAGACCTAATACATCTGATAATTTAAAAGAACTTAAACATCTATTTAAATTAGGAGTCATTACAGGCAAGGGTAATACATCATATATCGAATATCCCGATGAAAAATACCATGAGTATTCTTATATTATTGATTCTGCATTTGGAGAAGCAATAGAATATATTAATGATAAATTAAATAA
This sequence comes from Ignavibacteriota bacterium, assembly GCA_020437395.1. Classification (GTDB taxonomy): domain Bacteria; phylum Bacteroidota; class Ignavibacteria; order Kapaibacteriales; family UBA2268; genus PGYR01. Next base: position 5,719 of record JAGQWJ010000006.1, read on the forward strand.
TTTGAAAAATGAATGTATATTAAACAATACCAAAATAGTACTAGACATAACTGGTTTTTCTGACCCTAGAGATATTGCATCAAATAAAATCTATCCAGGGCCTGATATCTATGATGACAAAGGAAATGTAGTAGTAAAGCACGGTACTTTGATTGATAATCAATTGTTGTCATTCATAAGAGCTTACTATACTGGTGACTATATTAAAAATAAAGTCTCAGACAATCGGAATATAATAATAAACATGTTGACTGGAGGAATAGATGACAATTCAAAGAGACCTAATGATCTGAAACGACGTGTTAAAATAAGCATTCGACTAGAAACTAATACACAATAACACTATAAGATAAAGTTATTCTTCTCTACCTTTCAGCAAGTTATATTGTTGAAAATAATATCATTATATTTGCATATTAATATTGGTACAAAACAAAAAAAATAAAGCGGAGATAAAAATGGTAGCTTACAAGCCCATGGAGTATTTGGATTTTAATAATCCATCAATAGCACAAGAACAAAAAAATGCAATAGAAAAAGTTAAAACTCAATTAGGTAAAGAATATCCTAATATTATAAATGGTAAAGAAGTATTTACAGATAAAAAGACAATATCGTATAATCCAGCTAATAAATCTGAAGTAGTTGGTGTATTTCAAAAGTCTGGGAAGGAAGATGCAGAGAATGCAATAAACGCTGCAGAAAAGGCATTTGCTACGTGGAAATTTGTTCCTGCTGCCGAAAGAGCAGAATATTTATTTAAGGCAAGTGAATTGATTAAACAGAGAAGATTAGAAATTAATGCTTGGATGATTACTGAAGTAGGAAAAAATTATTTAGAAGCAGATGCTGATACATGTGAAGCAATTGATTTCTTAGAATTCTATGGTAGAGAAATGTTACGTCTTTCCGAAAATCAACCCTTAACTGGACACCCTGATGAAATTAATGAATATTTTTATATTCCGTTAGGTGTAGGAATTGTTATACCACCATGGAATTTCCCTTTTGCAATAATGGTCGGAACAGTAGCAGCATCTATTGTTACAGGAAATACAGTTGTTCTGAAGCCCTCATCTGATGCACCAATGATGGCTAAAATATTTGATGAGCTTATGAGAGAAGTAGGATTACCAGATGGTGTATTCAATTATTTAGTTGCTAGTGGTGCAGAAGCAGGTGATTATATGGTTGACCATCCAAGAACACGATTTATCTCTTTCACGGGATCAATGGAAGTTGGAACTAGAATTTATGAAAGAGCAGCAAAAGTCAATCCAGGACAAATATGGCTTAAAAGAGTTGTAGCTGAAATGGGTGGAAAAGATGCAATGTTAATTGACAGTGAAGTTGATGTTGATTATGCTGTAGGTGAAGTTGTAAAAGCTGCATTTGGATTCCAAGGACAAAAATGTTCAGCTTGTTCTAGAGCAATTGTAGATGAAAAAGTATATGATGAATTTGTTGAAAAATTAGAGAAAAAAGCAAAAGAAATTGTTATTGGTGACCCAAGAGACAACGCACCTGCTGGACCAGTTGTTAGTGAAAGTGCTTACAATTCAATAAAAGAATATATTGAAATTGGTAAAAAAGAAGGAAGATTAATCGTTGGTGGAACTACTCCTGATTCTGATAAAGGTTATTATATTACTCCAACAGTCATTGTTGATGTACCTGAAACTGCTAGAATAGCAAAAGAAGAAATTTTTGGACCTGTTTTAGCTGTTATAAAATCAAAGAATTTCGACGATGGTATTAGAATTTTCAACGATACTATTTACGGTTTGACTGGTGGCTTAATCACCAATAACCCAGAAAAACTAGCTAGAGGAAAAAAGGAACTTCACTGTGGCAACCTATATTTGAACAGAAAATGTACAGGTGCTTTAGTTGATGTACATCCATTTGGAGGGTTCAATATGAGTGGTACAGATAGTAAGGCAGGTAGCCGTGATTACTTACAATTATTTATGCAAGGTAAATCTGTAGCCACTAAAAAGTAAGTCATTTTTGAATATGAAATTAATTTTAAAGCTCTCAGAATTGAGAGCTTTTTTTATTGATTTCTTAAAATAAAAATGACCAATTACGTATAAATTGTAACTGGTCCAAATAAACTAATTTAATCAACAGTTTTATACTGTCATAGTCTCTTTTTTCCACCTAATATCAAGCGTTCTATTAGCTGTTGCTTCGTCTAATCTTCTCAAAGGTGTATTCATAGGAGCTTGTAGAACAATTTCAGGATTTTCTTTTGCTTCATTAGCTATCTGAATCATTGCTTGTATAAAACCATCTAAATTCTCTAAATTTTCAGTTTCAGTAGGTTCTATTAACATTGCTTCTTTTACAACTAGAGGGAAATAGATAGTTGGAGCATGATAGCCTAAGTCTAATAATCTCTTTGCTATATCTCTAGTTGTAACCCCATCTTGTTTCTGCAAATTACCACTAATAATACATTCATGTAAACAATACCCTGGATAAGGAACTTCGTAGTAATCTTTAATTTGACTTAAAATATAATTAGCATTTATAACGGCATTTTCGCTTACTCTTTTTAATCCAACTTCACCCAACATCCTAATGTACGTATATGCACGGACTAATACACCAAAGTTTCCTCCAAAAGTATGTACTTTTCCTATAGTGTTAGGGAAATTATAGTTTAATTTATATTCTTCGCCGTGCTTCTCAATATTTGGCACTGGTAAAAAATCAATTAGTTTTTCACTAACGCAAATAGGACCTGCTCCAGGTCCACCACCACCATGCGGAGTAGAGAAAGTCTTATGCAAGTTAATATGAACACAATCAAACTTCATATCTCCAGCTCTAGCTATTGTCAATAGTGCATTAAGATTAGCGCCGTCCATATAGATTAGTCCGCCACAGCCATGTACTAGTTTCTCAATCTCAACAACATCGGTCTCGAATAAACCTAATGTGTTTGGATTCGTCAACATAAGTCCTGCTACATTATCTTGACATTTTGATCTCAAGTCATCTAAATCGATTCTTCCGTCTGAACCAGATTTGACACTTACAATATCGAATCCAGCCATTGCAGCAGAAGCAGGATTTGTTCCATGTGCTGAATCAGGAATTAATATTACTGTTTTATGAGTTTCTCCTCTTGATTCAAAATATTTTTTAAAGGTTAGAATTCCTGTTAATTCTCCTTGAGATCCAGCTGCAGGTTGCAAAGAAACACCTGGTAAACCAGTAATTTTCTTCAAACACTCTCCTAACTCATACATTAACCTCAAAGCACCTTGAGCATTTTCATCTCTACTAAACGGATGCAAATTTGCAAATCCATCTAATCCAGCTATTTTTTCATTAACCTTGGGATTATACTTCATTGTACAAGATCCAAGTGGATACATTCCTTTTTCTATATTAAAATTCAAATGAGAAAGATGCTGAAAATGTCTAGCTACTTCTATCTCACTTACCTCTGGCAACTCAGCAGGCTTTTCTCTTAAATACTTACTGGGTATTGAGTTAGAAATAGGTTTCTTGTCTATTTCTAATAAAGGTAGAGAATATCCTTTTCTACCTGGAGACGATTTTTCGAAAATTAGTTTTTGCATAATATTTAAATTTTTAATTGTTTTAAAGCCGATTTGGCTGCTTTCTGTTCAGCCGATTTTTTATTTTTTCCAATTCCACTACCTATCAAATCATTTTCGGAATAAACACCTACTTCAAATTTTTTCATATGATCTGGTCCTTCTTCCGATAATACTTTATATGTTGGTGCTTCTTTTCCTTGACTTTGTATTAGTTCAAGTAATTTACTTTTAAAATTTTTTTCATATTCAAACTCATTGTCGTTTAACAATGGAATAAATTTTTTTGTTATGAAATATCGAGCATTTTCTAATCCACTATCTAAATAAATAGCTCCAATAATTGCTTCAACACAATCCGCGAGTAAAGAATTACTACCATTTTGCAATGCTTTCTGAGCACTGAAGCTAAGTAAAATAAATTTATCTAAACCTAATTTTTCAGCACAATAAGCAAGGGATTGTTTATTAACTATTGAAGAACGCATTTTAGTTAAATCTCCTTCTAATACATCATGTTCTAGAAAAAGATATTCAGCAACTATCATTCCCAGTATTGAATCTCCAAAAAATTCAAGTCTTTCATTCGAATAAATCTTTTGTTCAGATATCTGAAGATATGATCTATGCGTTAATGCCTGTTCAAAAAATGCAAAATTATTAATCTTCACGCCGATTTTTTCTTCAATAGACTTCTTTTGTTCTTTAGAAAAAAATCCAACTTCTACGAAAAATCTTTCGAAGTTGGATTTCTTTAAGTTCTTATCATCCGAGAATATAGAGCTAATAAGTCTATTTAGCTTAGATCTCATTAATTTTTACTCTTCGTATGCTTTGAAACATAATGTTGCGTTATGTCCACCAAAACCAAATGTATTGCTTAAAGCTGCTCTAACATCCTTTTTTATCGGTGTGTTAGGAACATAATTCAAATCAGCACATTCTGAATCTGGAGTATCGTAATTAATTGTCGGAGGAACTATACCTTCTTTAATCGCCTTTACAGCAGCGATAGCTTCTATAGCACCAGCGGCTCCTAATAAGTGTCCAGTCATAGATTTAGATGAACTAACTAATAAGTTTTTAGAATGATCTTCGAATACTGTAACTATAGCGTTTGATTCATTTTTATCATTGAAGAACGTTGAAGTTCCATGAGCATTGATATAGTCAATATCACTAGGAACAAGATCGGCATCTTTGATTGCAATTCTCATTGATCTAACTGCACCTTCCCCTCCAGGAGCGGGTTGGGTAATATGGAAAGCATCATCAGTAAGACCCATACCAGCTATCTCAGCATAAATCTTAGCTCCTCTATTTTTTGCATGTTCTTCTGTTTCAAGAATCAATACCCCACCACCTTCGCCAATCACAAAACCATCTCTTGCTTTGTCAAACGGTCTAGAAGCTGTAGCATAACCTTCATTATTCTCAGAAAGAGCTTTCATAGCATTAAATCCACCAACTCCCATTGGACAGATAACTGCTTCTGCGCCACCTGTAACCATAACATCGGCGTCTCCCCTTTGTAACAACATAAGGGCATCAGCAAGTGAATGTGATGAAGTTGCACAAGCAGAAACAGTTGCATAGTTAGGGCCACGTAGTCCCCATCTAATAGCAACTTGACCTGCTGCAATATCTGATATTAACATTGGTACAAAAAATGGCGAAATTCTATCTGGTTTACCATCACGCTTGTATAGATTTTCTTGTTGATGGTGATATGTCCACATACCTCCAATACCAGAGCCGATTACAACACCAACTCTGTCTTTGTCGGTTTTTTCAAAATCAATCCCTGCGTCTTCAACAGCCATTACAGCAGAAGACATTGCGAATTGAGTGAATAAATCCATTCTTTGGATCTCTTTTCTTGATATATGAAGCTCAGGATCGTAATCTTTAACTTCACAAGCAAATTGAGTTTTGAAATCAGAAGCATCAAACCTAGTAATAGGGGCAGAACCACTTTTACCAGCTAATAGTGCATTCCAATATTCATCAAGATTATTACCGATGGGAGTTACAGCTCCCATTCCAGTAATAACAATCTTTGGATAATCATATTTAGGCATTGATTTACCGTTTAGTTTTTTTTATTAACTAACTTTACCTTGTAAATAACTTATTACGTCGCCTACTGTTAGAATTTTTTCAGCGTCGCTATCATCAATTGTTAAATCGAATTCTTTTTCGAATTCCATAATTAATTCAACTGTATCTAATGAATCGGCACCTAAATCTTTTGTAAAAGATGCTTCAGGTGTTACTTGTGATTCTTCAACACCAAGTTTATTAACTACTATCTCAGTTACTTTACCGTTGATATCAGCCATTTTATACCTCTAATATATTGTTTATAATAAATAATTGTTGTTTACTAAATTGCTAATCCACCATCTACGTGCAGCACTTGACCCGTGATATATCTTGAATCTGTTGATGCAAAAAAAGCAACTACATCAGCAATATCACTTGGTTCTGCCGCTCGTTTCAATGGTATATTATCTTTGAAAGCATTTACTTGATCTTCAGTTAATTTCCCTGTCATTTCTGTCAATACGTAGCCAGGAGCAATTAGATTTACTAAAATATTTCTTCCAGCTAATTCTTTAGCCAATGATTTCGTAAACCCAATCAATCCTGCTTTAGAAGCTGCATAGTTTGATTGACCTGCATTACCAGTTGTTCCAACTATAGATCCAATATTAATAATTCTTCCTTGTTTTTGAGAAAGCATGAATTTGCTAACTGTTTTACAAGTATTAAATACACCTTTTAAATTGATATTCATAACATCATCAAAATCACTTTCAGACATTCTTAATATCAAATTATCTTTTGTAATTCCAGCGTTATTAACTAAAATATCAATCTTACCAGATTCTTTATGAATTTCAGTTAATGTGTTTGTAACTGACTCTAAGTCAGAAACATCACATTGTTTATAAATTATATTGTATTTTGTGTCTAACTCAATATTTGCAGATCGACCCAAAGCATAGACAGTAGCTCCAACTTCAGCAAGTTTTTCAGAAATTGCTAATCCAATTCCCTTTGCTCCACCAGTGACAACGGCTATTTTATTTTCTAAATTCATACCCATTTTTAGTTTTATTGGAATTATAAAAGTTACAATTTAACAATTATTTAACTTAAAGTTAAACATTTTCTATGTCTTGTAATTTATCAAATCCACTAATATTTACATCATTTAATGTTCTTTTAGTCAAACCTTGAAGTACATTTCCGGGTCCCATCTCTACGAAATCAGTATATCCGTCGTTTTTCAAATTATTTAATATTTGTGTCCAAAGTACTGGAGCCGTTAACTGATCTATTAATTTCTTTTTCAACATTTCCGAATTAGTCTCTGGTTTTGCATCAACGTTTGTATATACAGGTATTTCAGCATCTTTAAATTCAATCTTATTGATTGCTTCTGCTAATTTTTCTTGAGCAGGTTTCATTAATGGAGAATGAAATGCACCACTAACAGGCAACTCCATTACCATTCGTGCTCCTTTCTCTTTGAATATACCTGAATTCTCTCTTAAGTAATTTCTTGATCCAGATATTACTATTTGACCAGGACTATTGAAGTTTGCCGGTACAATAACTTTTTTATCTTTAGTTAACCCATTGCAAATTTCTATTAGTACGTTGTCTTCCATTCCAATTACTGCAAACATAGTTCCTGGCTCATCTTCACCAGCAGAAAACATTAACTCTCCTCTAAGCGAGACAAGATTAACAGCTTCATCGAACGAAATAACTCCTGCAGAATATAAAGCTGCATATTCACCAACGGAATGACCTGCAACAGCATCTTTTTTTACTTTATTTTTAGTTAGGTTGTTAACGATTGCACTATGTAAGAATATTGCTGGTTGCGTATAACGAGTTTCTTTTAATTTCTCAGCAGGTCCATTAAAACAAATATCACTTAGAGAATAGCCAAGTAATTGGTCTGCTTTATCAATTAATTCTCTTGCATCTTTATTAATATCACAATAATCTTTCAACATTCCTACGTACTGAGAACCCTGTCCTGAAAATAGTGCTATTTTTTTCATTTATTCATATTCCATTTTAAATAAATTGAACCCCATGTGAAACCTGCACCAAAACTTGATAAAATTAGATTATCACCATTTTTTAGTTTACCAGCTTCTAACCATTCCGACAAACAAAGCGGAATAGTGGCTGCTGTTGTATTACCGTATTTCTCTATATTAACCATAACTTTATCCATTCCAACGCCCATTCTTTCAGCAGTGGCACTAATAATTCTCAAATTGGCCTGATGTGGTACTAAATAAGCTACGTCTTCACTTTTCAAATTATTTTTTTCCATAATTTCTTTTGAAACATCAGCCATACCTTTAACTGCATATTTGAATACGGTTTTTCCATCTTGATACACCGTATGTTCATTATTCTCTACAGTTTCCAAGGAGGCGGGTTTTGCACTACCGCCAGCTTTTTGATTCAAATATTGTCCCCCAACTCCATCTATATGTAGAATTGAATCTATTATACCAGAATTATCGTCATTCGATTTTTCTATAAGACAGACACCAGCTGCATCTCCAAATAGTATTGCAGTATTTCTGTCATTCATATTTAATATAGAAGTCATTTTATCTGCCCCACAAAGTAAAACCTTTTTCGCAGAACCAGATTCAACTAAACTTGCTGCGGTCTTCAATGCAAAAAGGAATCCCGAACAAGCAGCCGAGATGTCGAATCCCCATACATTATTAATTCCTAGTTTATGTTGAACTACTGCTGCTGTTGAAGGGTACATGTAGTCAGGTGTGACTGTAGCTACAATTATACAGTCTATTTCCTGTTTATCTATTCCAGCATTTTCTATACACTTTAGAGCTGCAGGAACAATCATGTCAGATGTTGCTCCATTTTTCATTATCCTTCTTTCATTTATTCCAGTACGAGTTCTTATCCATTCGTCACTAGTCTCTAAGTAAGACTCAAAATATTTATTAGTTAATTTGTCTTCAGGATAATAATGAGCAATCGCAGTTATTGTTGCTGGCATGTTTATTTCTCAAATTAATAAAATCTATTTCGGAAATTAAGAAGATTGTAAAGAAATTTCAATTTTCTTATTAATTTCTTTAGTATAAGTTATCAACGCAGTGTTTAGCATATTCTTGATTGCCTTAGGTGTTGACTTTCCATGACCAATTATCACGACACCATTCACGCCTAATAAAGGCACTCCCCCATGGTCTTGATAGTCAAATCCTCTAAATATATCTTTTATTGTTGATGCCATCAATCCAACTTTTAACTTATTAAATGCGCTTTCATTTGCATATTTTTTTAATGTTTCTTTAAAAAATACGATAAAACTCTCTGCAAATTTAAGTATGATGTTTCCAACAAACCCATCACAGACAACTATATCAGCAGTCCCAGGAAATATGTCTCTTCCTTCTATATTTCCTATAAAATTCAAACCGGATTCTTTCAATAATTGATATGCCTCTTGAACAGTTTCTGTTCCTTTTTTTTCTTCTTCTCCAATGTTTAATAAACCTATTGAAGGATTTTTAATATTGTACATTTCAGAAAGATATATCTGACCCATTACTGCAAATTCATATAGAAATTGTGGTTTAACTTCTGAATTTGCACCAACGTCTAGCAATAAGGTAGGATTTGATTTTAATGTTGGGAAAAATGAACCAATTGTCGGTCTAGAAACACCATTAATTCGACCTAGTTTTAATGTGGCAGTAGAAAGCATTGCACCTGTATTACCAGCGGAAATAAAAGCGTTTACTTTATTTTCTTTTAATAAATCTAATCCAATAGAAATCGATGAATTCTTTTTAGATTTAACGCCTGCTGTTGCTTCATCAGACATAGTAATTACTTGGTCAGCATTTACTATCTCATATTCGTAGTTTTTTATGGAAGGGTTTTTATCTATTTCAGACTTAATTACATCTTCTTTACCAACTAAATAAAGTCTTATATTCTTATCTGAGTTTTCTTTCAAAAACTCAATAGCACCTTTAATTTCACTTTCAGGAGCAAAATCACTACCCATTATATCAATAGCGATACTAATAACTTGTTTTGCTCCTGACATGATACTACCTCAGAAAATTAATCGAATTTTCTGCCATTATAATAGTAAACTTTTTTACCATCTTCTACTACTAAAGTAGCTCTATGCGAACGTTTAACTTCACCAGTTTGTTTACATGTAGACAAAGTTGGTTCATCAATTTTATAATGTGTTCTTCTTTTATCTCTTCTAGATTTCGAAATCTTTCGCTTAGGATGTGCCATTCTATTAACCTTTTATTTAATTATTCTTCAAATTCTTTAATATATCAAATGGGCTGAGCCCTTCCTTTTTATCGTCTTTTAATTTCGGGTAAATATCTTCAATTTCTTTACCTCTATACTTTGGAGCAACTTTTTTCATTGGAATCTTAACTAAAAGTTCCTGCAAAACAATCTCAGTAATATTGGCAATTTTTTCTTCTTCACCAATAAATATTGTATTTTCATCTAATTCGGATCTGTATTCTTCTTTCATTCCTTTCATAACAATGATTTCAATTTCAGCTTCTATTTCTTCTTGAAATTTTTCTACTGATAAATCACAGATCAAATTAGCGATTGTCCTTGCTTTACCCTTCAAAATCAGTTTATCATTATGAACTCTAAGTGAACCTTCCACAAAGACTTCTGAGTTGATAACCTCTGATACAAATTCCCCATCAGCTTTCCCACTGATTTCTACAAAGTGCTTACCATTCGATAAACCATGGACATTTAATAATAACATTTCAAATAAACGTTTTAATACAAGCTACAAATATACTAACTGATTATTGTATAATCAAGTATATTCTTTTATTTTTTATTAATCGCAACCTAATGCTGATTTATTTTGTGCTGCTGCTTTATTTTTTGGATTAATTTTCAGTACTTTCGAATACCATAGACAAGCATTAGTTACATCTCCCATTCCTTGATATGCAATAGCTGCGTAAAGGAATCCATATTCTATATCAGGTTGTTCAACTGACCAATCCTTTGCAACTACAACCAATTTTTTCCATTCTTTTGTCTTATAATAAAGTCCAGATAATTTTGCATAAGCAGATCTAATATTATTTTTATTTATATCTGGAAAGGACTTCGAAATATTTATAGCTCTTTCAAAATAATCTACTGCTTTCACATCATCTTCTTTGCTAGCGTAAGCATCACCCAAATAAACATAAGCTCCTGCATCAGTGCTATCCATATTAGCTGATTTTTCTAAATAAACAATAGCTGTGTCTTGTTGATCCATAAATAAATAAGAAAGACCTTTATAGTAAATAATCTTAGAATCTGTACTATCGTTACAAGCTGCAGTATTCAATCTTTTATCAAAAAAGAACAGGGCTTCATCATATTTTTTAGCTGAGAACATTAACCTACCTACCATATTCATCAGATTACAAGATGCATCCGGATTCTTATTTACTAAATTTTTATAAATAGTCAAAGCTGCTACAGTGTCACCCGTAAAAAGTTCTGCTGTACCATATCTTCTTATATCAGCTTCTTCTATTTCTGGATTATCTTTGTCCATTGCCAGTATTGATTTATAAGCAGATTTGGAATTCGGATAATCTTTATTGTCATAGTAACATCTAGCCATTAATAACTGTGCTTTGAATTTAACTGAATCTATATGTTCAGCAACATATTTCAATTGAGGTGCTGCAGAATCACATAATCCAAGCTCATATAAAGATTGACCTAAATACCATCTTCCTAGGTCGCCATCTGGTCTAAGTTGATAATATCTGAATAAAGCTGGAACTGCATCTTTAAATTGTTTTGCAAAGAATAATATTTTACCTTTGTTAAAGAATGCACTTGCATTCATTGAATCTTGTTTTGTAACTCTATCCCACTCTTTCAAAGACATTGTAAACAACTCATTCGAAAGATCTTGATCTGCTTCTCTATTTGCCAACCAATAATATGATGTTGCTAATTTAGAACGAGCTTCTTTTTGATTTTCGTCTAAGGATAAAGCTTTTTCATAAGATTTTTTAGAAAGTTCGTAAACTCTTTGATCGAAGTACATATCACCCTCTGTTATGTATATACGAGGGTCATCTTCATTTATATCCTTTGCTCTTTTAATTTGTACTTCTGCATCTGTCAACTTACCCGCTCTTATATAATTGCTTGCAAGTTCTAATCTTATAGGGATACTTTTTTCAAAATCATCAATCCCATTTTTTAAAATTTTTTCTGCTTTTTTAAAATCTTTAGTTACTGATAATATTCTACCATATTTTATAATAGCAATTTCATTGTCATCAATTTCAAAAGCTTTTTCATAGGCTTTTTTTGATTCATCATATTTCTCCAATTCAAAATAAATATCTCCTTTTAGAATCAATAACTTTTGATTATCAGATTCATTACTTACTTTCTTTGCTATTTGTTCAGCTTCAATATATTTTCCATTGTTAATTAAAGCTTGCAATTCGTCAGCACTCTGCGAATATAAGTTTAATGATATTGTTAAGAATAAAATTGCTATTAAGTTGTAAAACTTCATACTACTCCTCATATTTAAGTTTGATTCTTGCAAATGCAGGAACTATACCTTTGTCTAAAAATAATCTTTGTACACTTTCTTGTTTCGCTAAAAATGTTCCAAACCAAAACGGTAAATTTTGTCTATCTTCCAGAAGATAAGTATAATATGGAACTTTATATGGATATAGATCTTGTACTATATACCCTTGATGAACAGGTTTTGGAGTTATATATTGATTCAATGAATCACTATCAAAACCCAACCTAATCATCTTAAAATTTTCTTCGTTTATAATTTGAGAAAGAAAACATATACCTATAATACTGTTATTTGCTGCTACATGTTTCTTCAATGCGTCAATATTATCAAATAATTCTACTTTTCTTTTTAAAGGATTGTCTTTTACTATCATTGAATTAAAATTAGCATATACCGATGAATACTGATCTAAAGTAGCATAAGAAGGTTCAAAATTCAACCCAGCAGTAGTTGAATTTAACTCTTTACCTAATAAAATTGAATTTGCTATCTGGTTAGCATTGAGAGTATCAACTGGAAAATTCTTATTAGTAAAATAAACCAAAGCATCATAAGCAATTATAAATCTCTTGTGATTTTCAATATTATATACTTTCATTAATGAATCTTCATCCGTCAGATAATCCCTAGCATTAACTATCACTCTTGCTTCCTTAGAAAGCAATTGTGACATCACATTTCTAGAGTTTGCATAGACTGTTGTTAGTTCAACTTTCTGATATTCCTTGGTGTATAAATTAAATGCGGAATCTAAAATAGGTTTTGTTAGTTCATCACAATAAACTGTCAATTTACCTGAATTGATTGTTTCTAAATCATCTGGGTCTTTTGCTTCATATTTATTATCGCAACTAGTAAATAAAACAGCAAATGCAAGTATTATTAAATTAATTTTCATCTTTTATCGAATTATATCTTTTTTTATTTGCTCTGTAAAGTGCTAATCTGTAAAAACCAAACAGTACAAAAACTACACCGAAAACCCTCATCATTGTGGGATCAGAATCTTCTGGCATTAAAATTCCACTTACAAATAATAATCCTAATAGAATTATTAATATTCTGATACCATAGTTTATTATATCATTTATCATTGTAATTTGAATTTAATTGGTATAATTATCCAACATTCAACAGCTCTTTCATTATGAATAGCAGGTGAAAAATCGTTATAATTTTGCACCGCTTCCAATGCTTCTTTTTCAAATATTGAGTTTGTAGAACTAAATATGTAGCTTTTTATAAGTTTTCCAGATTTACTAATTAAAGCTGCAACATGAACAGTCCCACTCAAATTTAATGCTTTTGCGTCTTTTGGATATTTAACTAAGCTCTTAAGTTTTTCATAATCCATACTCGGGTATTTTTGAAATTCCTGATGAACAAACTCTTTAGTTAAGTCCAAATTCTTTTCATTAGAATTATTATTCCAATCGTCATCTTTGACGAATAGATTACTGTTTTCATTGCCATTTTCAACTCCAATTCCTATGGATTTTCCAATATTTCTTATAAATTCATCAGTTTCAATCCCAACATCTAACATTGCAGCAGAACTTATTGGTACATCAATATCTTCAATGAAATTTTGATTTTTACCGATATCTTCTGAAGTTCCTTTTGGCAATTCCCTCGAAACTTTATTCTGACCTTTTGAACTAGATTTCTCAAGATCAAAGGAAGAAATAACTGTTATCGGTATTTTAGAATTTATGGTCGAATTAACATTGACTATCAATTCATTTAAAGAAGAAACAGCAAGACCTAGAACAATAAAGAACATAATACTAAGGAAAAATCCTTTCAATGTTGAGTGATTTATCTGCGTTTTCAACTCAACTGCACCATAAGTACGGTTTTCTAATCTTTTCATTTGTTGTACCTCTTTATATAAATTTAAAAATGCCTCTGTAATATATAGAGGCATTTTTTATTAAAAAGGTTACAAGTATTAAGAACTTTTTTATCTAAGCTTAAATCTCAATGGAATTGATATCCATACCATAACCGGTTTATTATTCTGAATAGCCGGTGTAAAATTTTTATAGTTCTTAATTGCATCTATTGCAGCTTGATTCAAAAGTGAGTTATCGGTATATTCGACTAATGTTCTACGAACTTTTCCATTAGCGTCAATTAGTGCTTTTACAATAACTCTACCTTCCACCCCTGCTTCTTTTGCTAACTTCGGATATTCAACAAGTTTTTGAAGTTCCGCAATATCCATACCGGGTTGTTTTTCAACCGGTACGAACTCATCAGGATCAGGTTCAGCTTCTCTAGTCTCTACTTTTACTCCTTCTCCTTCCCAATCAATATTACCGGCAAAATCACCCATATCAATACCATCACCACCTTCTGCTGATGCTCTGTCAAGAACATCCATATCTGCAAAATCTTGTAAATCTGGTGCTATTTCAGCATCTGGGATAGGTGTTGGAGTACCAGCTCTTGCTGCTGGACCGGCAACTATTTGTTCAGGTGCAGGTGGCGGAGGAGCTTCAATCTCTTCTGCGGGAGCATCTAAACTTATCAAATCTAATTTTGCAATGGGTGCCAAAGGAGGTGCTTCTTCTTTCCCAGCTATTGAACCACTAATTAAATGATATATCAAAAACAATAAAAGCAAAGATGCAGTGATAAGGAATCCACGAATAGTAGATTTATTAATGTATGTTTTTAGCTCTAACGCACCATATTCGTTACGTTGAGGGATTGGAACTACTTTTACAGACATTATTCTCCACCTCCTTTCTGAGGATTAAACTCAGCAATTTTTTCTCTATCTTCATCAGTGAAATCAGCAATAGTAAACTTTCTACTTCTTTCAAAGTTCGGATTGTTTCTATTTACTCTCATTTCATCTACAATACCTGCTTCAGCTAAGTTCAACTCATCCAAAACTTGTACTACAGTTCCGTAATCAACATTCTCAGATACTTTTAATACAATGATTAGTTCATTAATCTGATTCAGGTTTTCTTTAATTGCTAAATTTCTAACATCTTTCATTTCCAATGGTTCTGCATCTTCTTGAGCTTTGAAGTAAAACAAATCCCCCTCGTCATCAACAAGAATACTCAATAATTGGGATTCTTTTACTTCTACTGGCACATCTCTTTCTGGTGGAACTTTCATTTCCATTACCTGTGGAGTTGCCATTGTAGTTGTAAACATAAAGAATGTAAGAAGTAGGAATGTGATATCTACCAAAGGTGTCATATCAAGTACGAAACCTACTCTTTTTTTAGCTTTCCTTTTTGACGATTTTCCTCTTTTTGAGCGACCTCCGCCGCCTAAAGAACCACCACCAGCCATAATATTACTCCTTAAACTTTAGTATAAATACTAAATTGTTTTTATCGTTTCTTAGTTACGTAATTAAATTTTGTGAATCTATTATCACTTAATACATCCATTGCATCGGAGATCCATTTGAATCTGATACTCTTGTCGGCATCAATCGCCATAGAAGTTTCCTTGTTAACTCTATAAGTTTGTTTTATCAACGCTTCTAATGTTTCTAAAGAAACTTGTAATTGAGCTTCTTGCATTTGCTCAGGAGTTAGTCCTTCAATTCCTGATTTAACAGCTACCCAATCAGCTTCATTAGTCATTTCATAATAATATGAAGTGTCTTGCTTTGTTGAATCAGGAAATGCAATTTTTACAATTGCTAAATCTTGCTCTGGAAGTTTCGATGTATCTGCAGATGCTAAAGGTCTTTCGATAAAAAACTTTTGCTCAGCTTCAGCTTCAGATTTGAATTTAGCTGTAAACATAAAGAATGTAAGAAGTAGAAATGTAATATCCACCAAAGGTGTCATATCAATCACAAAACCGACTCTTTTCTTTTTAACTTTCGCCATATTAATTCCCCATTAAAGGTTTATTTTCTGACCATACTTGTAAAGATTTCAGTTACGCTAAGGATACCTTCATCAATTACATAAACGAAATTATCTACTTTTGTTGTAAAGAAGTTATAAGCAACGATTGCGATAATCGCACCTAATAAACCACCAGCAGTATTGTAAAGTGCTTCAGAGATACCAATTGATAATTGAGTCGCCGATACAGTCCCGCTTTCTGCAAGAGCTTGGAATGCTCTAATCATACCAAGAGTTGTACCTAATAGACCAACCATCGTTGAGATTGATGCAACAGTTGATAATATTACAAGGTTTTTTTCTAATAGCGGAGTTTCCAAATTCATTTGTTCATCAATAGCTCTTTGAACTTCTGAAATTTTTGCAGGTGCAGAATATTCTGGATCATTTTGCACTTCTCTGAATCTTTCAATCCCAGCTCTCATCACATTACCAATACTTCCTCTTTGAGAATCACATAATGCAACTGCACCTTCGATGTTACCTTGAGAAAGTAAACCCGATAATTCTTTCACAAACTTTTCAGGATTATTTTTTCCTTGGGCTTTGTTAATAGAAAAGAATCTTTCTAAACTAAATGTGATACCGATTAAAATAAACGACATCAAAAGTGCAACTAATGGACCACCTGTATAAATAGTAGCCATTATATTACCAGCTATAGGTTCGTGTTTCGTTAAAGGATCATTAAATCCGTCTGGATTACCCATTACACCATAATAAAATGCAAATGATAATACTAGTGCAAGAACAATTACAATGATATTGAACAAGTTCTTCATAATACTCCTACTAAATTAAGTTAATTATTAATAATATATTTTGCTTCTTCAAAAGTGCTTTGCACTTTAAATACCAAATTCAATTGAGTTAAGTTTAATAAATCATTAACTGATTCATTAGCATTAACTAAAACAATTTGATTTCCTTTAGTTATGAAATTCGACTGCGCTGATATTAAAACACCTAAAGCAGTTGAGTTCATATATGTAACATTACTTAAATCAATTATCAAATTATTGTCAGATAATTGTAAAAGCTTTGAACGCAAGGCGTCTGTTTCTTCCCCACCAATAAATCTTCCAGTTAATCGGAGAATTACTATATTCTCCTCATTTTCTATTAATATTTGTGTCATTACTGGCTAAGTATTTTTTGCAAACGCACTAATA
The DNA here is from genome assembly GCA_020437395.1 of Ignavibacteriota bacterium. Taxonomy (GTDB): domain Bacteria; phylum Bacteroidota; class Ignavibacteria; order Kapaibacteriales; family UBA2268; genus PGYR01. The sequence goes on from JAGQWJ010000006.1 coordinate 23,000, forward strand.
AAACATTACGCAATTTATTTATTTATTATGAAAAATACTATTTTATTTGCTGAAAATAGCTTCAGGTGGATAAGTTAATGAAAAAATTAGAAGAATATTAACTTAATCTCCCCTTTAGTATTCTTGGTTTTCCAAATAAATCTTTTACTATTTCGATGTCATATTCTGTTTCAAATAAACTTTTTACTTCTTCAGCCAAAGAACTATTTAGTTCTAAATAAAACTGCCCTTCAATAGACAATATATTTTTGAAAATAGTTACAAATCTTCTATAAAATTCTAAACCATCTGAGTTATCTGTTAATGCTGCTTTTGGCTCATAGGTTAACTCTGGCTCTAATTCTTCTAATTCATTACTAGAAACATAAGGTGGATTAGAGATTATTATATCATACTTTAATTGAGGTTCACTTTCCAAAATATCTGCATAGATCAATTTAATATTCTCAACATTCAAATCTAAAGAATTCTGTTTTGCAATTTTTAAAGCAGATGTAGAATTATCAATTGCTGTAACTTCGGAATATTGGAATTTCTTCGCTAAACTTAAAGCTATACAACCCGAACCTGTTCCAATATCAAGTATTTTGTATTTTTTATTACGGTCATTCTCATTTATTACAAGCGAAACTAGCTCTTCTGTTTCAGGTCTAGGAATTAACACATCCTTATTAACAATAAAAGTATTATCTAAAAATTGTACTTGACCGAGTATATATTGCAAAGGAACTCTTTTGATTCTTTGTTTCAACATTTCTCTTATTGTGGTCAATTCCTCGTTTGAAAGAGGTTTGTCATAATCAGTGTAAAGTTTTACTCTATCTACTGACAATACACTTACTAGCATCAATTCAATAGTTAGTCGAGGCGAATCTATATTATGCTTAGCCAAATACTCTTTCGACCAATTGATAATATCAATTATTCTCCATGTTTTAATTTCCAATGTCATTCAATATTTTTTTTAAAATTGCCATTCTCATTAATACACCATTTTTTACCTGAGAATTTATAAGGCATCTTTCGTGTGTTTGCAGACCATTTTCTATCTCAACACCATAATTAACTGGTCCAGGGTGCATTAAATATATTTCTTTATTAGTTTCAAAGTGTTTCTTTTTAAAACTATACTTGTTATAGTATTCGTTTACGTTTGGTATATCTGCTTGTTGCATTCTTTCTTGCTGAATACGAAGACACATAACAACATCAGAATTTTCGACTGCTAAATCTATATCATCATAGAAATTAAATTCATTATAGTTTTGACCGATTAGACTTTTTGGTCCACATAATGAGATATCGACTCCAAAAAACTTAAGTAAATCAATATTAGATTTGGCAACACGACTATGAAGTATGTCTCCACATATTGTTAATCTTACATTTTCTAATTTGCTAAAATTTTGTGTCAATGTTAATAAATCAAGTAGTGCTTGAGTTGGATGTTGATTCGTTCCATCTCCTCCATTGATAATTGACATACTTAAATTTTGGGATAAATATTTTGCAGTACCTTCTTCTTTATGCCGAATTATCGCTGCATCTATACCCATTGATTCTAAAGTACTGAAAGTATCAAGTAATGTCTCGCCTTTGTTTATACTGCTCAACTCCGGCATAAAGTCAATTACTTGAATACCTAAATTTTTAGCAGCAATCTCAAAAGAAATTTTAGTTCTTGTGGAATGTTCAAAAAAAGCTAATAATAATCTTTTGTTTTTAAGTTCATCAGTAATTATATCAAGATTTTGTTTTGAAGCAGTTTTTAATAATTCTTCAATCTCATCTCGAGTTAACTGATTAATAGCAAATAAATCTTTCAAAAATCAAACCTTTTTTTGACAAATATAAAAAAAAAGCCGTTCAAAGAACGGCTTTAATTTGAATCGTGGATAAAAGATTATTTCTTTTTACCATTTACAGATTCTGCAAGTGCTTTACCTGGCTTAAACTTCGCAACTTTTTTAGCAGCAATTTTCATTGGCTTACCAGTTTGTAAGTTAACACCTTTACGAGCAGCTCTTTGAGCAACAGAAAAAGTACCGAAGCCAATAAGACGTACATCACCGCCTTTTTTTAGCTCTTTAGAGATTTCTGTAATTGTGCTGTTGATTGCTCTTTCAGCAGCAGCTTTTGTCATATCAGTTGATTTTGCAACTGCGTCAATTAGTTCTGATTTGTTCATACTTGTTAACTCCTTAGTATGTTAGGTTAAAGAATAATACCGTTCTTTGCAATTTAAAAATTTATTTTTAATATCCAAACAATTATTGAAAAAAAAGTTGCTAAAACGTCTAATATATGGTTGTTTTAACTGATTTTTTTTATTTTTTGTTACTTTTTTTTGAATTTAATAACTATTTTTTATCATATCCAAATAATATTTGAACCACTTTTTTATTATCTTTTATATAGTCAATTAATGTCCATACTGTAAAAACTGTCAAAAATAACATTAAATAATAAATATAGTCTTTTGTTACTAAATTCAACATTGTAGCATCATTTTGTAACAAACTAACAAAATAAACTGAAATAACATAAATAATTAATACGAATTGAAGAACTGTTTTTATTTTAGCAATTTCTTTTGTTTTTATAGATAGTTTATGTGACTCTGCAAATAAACGTAAGAAAGTCATAAAACTATCACGCAATATTATTATTAAAACCATCCAAAATGGAATTATTCCTTCAAAAACAAAAGCTAAAAATGCGGTTGAATTGAGAATCTTGTCAGCTAAAGGATCAATAAAAATACCCCATTTTGATGTTTGATTGAATTTTCTTGCATACCAGCCATCGAGCCAATCACTAAACGCTCCTAATACGAATAATACTATTGATATTAGTACTAGGGTCTCGTTATCAGAAATAAAAAATATTAAAAAGAATGGAGCTACTAATATTCTAAAATAGGAAATAATATTTGGTACATTGAATAACATCAACAAAGTTTTATTGCTGTATTATATATAGATAAAAAACTATCTGGTTTTAGAGAAGCTCCGCCTATCAATCCGCCATTAACATTTTTTATTGAAAGTATTTCTTCAGCATTTTCGGCATTCATACTACCGCCATATAATATTTTGATATTGTTTTCACCAAATCTTTTTATCAAGAATTTTGAAATAAACTCATGAGTCTCAGAAATCTGTTCCTTATTAGCAGTTTTGCCAGTACCTATCGCCCAAACGGGTTCATAGGCAATTTTCAAATTAATTATTTTTTCTACACCAATCAGACCTTTTTCTAACTGATTTTCTAATATTTCGAATGTTTCTCCCTTTTCTCTTTGTTCAAGAGTCTCCCCTATACAAAGTATCACCCTTAATCCAGCATTTAATGAGTTTACAACTTTCTTATTAATAAATTTATCATCTTCACCAAAGATTGATCGTCGTTCCGAATGACCGATTATAACATATTCACAACCTACGCTCAAAAGCATATCAATTGATATCTCTCCTGTATAAGCACCATTTTTTTCACTATGTACATTCTGAGCACCTAAAGAAATGCGGCTTAAATCTATTAACTCAGATAAAAAACTCAAATGAGTAAAAGGAGGACATATCAATAATTCTACTTCACTATCATAATCAAGATAACTATGTAATCTATCAGTGATGGATTTTGCTTCATCTAAATTGGTATTCATTTTCCAATTTCCAGCTATCAAATACTTACTCATTTATACTTTACTCCTTTCACTTTATATATAGTATAATTTTTTAATGTTTCGTCCGATTCGAAACCAATTCCTTCTATCTCTTGATCTGGAGAGATAATCTTTACATATTTATCGGAAGTCAATTTTCTTGTATCATTATGCCACTCTAATACAGAAGTTTTGACTGTAGTTTTGTTGCTATCAGATACCACAACAACATTACCCATAGCAATCATATTTTTCGTAGCATCGTCTATTGTCACACTGTCAGCTACCAGATTACTTACTTTTTTTCCATTTTCCTTTGAATAAAAATCTACAACTACATGACTATCTAATTTAGTTTCTTTTTGTTTTTCATATATTCTAGCTCTGTCTGCTTTCAGAAATGCTTTTACTAATGATGAATCCATAAAAAAAACACTAAAGTCATAACTTATCTGATCAGGACTATCTTTTACTTGATCAATAGCAAAAAGTTTTTTTACTTCTTTCTTATCATTACTACATGCAATCAGGAGTATAAAATATAAAAAAAATAATTTTCTCATTCTATTGTAAAATTCTTTTCAGTATTTGCTACCGTCACAGCAACCGCAGCGTCACCGGTTACATTAGTTATTGTTCTCAACATATCTAGTATTCTATCTACACCTAAGATAAGTGCTATACCTTGTGCCGGTATATTTATCGCATTTAGTATCATAACTAACATTATTATCCCAACGCCTGGCACAGGTGCAGTACCTACTGAAGCCAAAACAGCTGTTAAGACTATAGTCATTTGTTCAACTACAGTTAAATCAAATCCATAAACTTGTGCTATAAATACAGCAGCAACACCTTGGTAAAGTGCAGTACCATCCATATTTATGGTTGCACCTAAAGGAAGAACAAATCCAGCTATTTCTTTGTTAGTATTCATCTTATTCTCAACACAATCTAATGTAATTGGTAGAGTTGCTGCACTAGAACTTGTCGAAAATCCTATCGCTTGGGCATTCCTTATATTTAAAAAGAAATCTTTTAAAGAAGCTTTACCTAAAAACTTTAATAAAGAACCATATACAACATAAGTTTGAACAAAAAGACCCAAGATTACAGCTACAATATACCAAATTAATGTAGTTAATATTTCAAATCCAAAATCAGCAATTGTTGCGGCTATTAAAGCAAAAACGCCATAAGGTGCAATTAACATAAACAGATCAACCATTTTAATCATAGTGTCACTAACACCATCAAAAAATTTTAAAACGGTTTCTCTTTTTGATTTTTCAATTAGAGTAAGTGTAATACCAAATATCACAGCAAGAAATACAATTTGCAACATATTACCATTACTTATTGCATCAAAAGGATTCTTAGGTACAATTTCAACAAAAAAATCCACTATACTTATATCAAGAGTTTCTACTGCTTTTTCTGCAGATTCTTCTTGAAAGGATGACATAAGTCGTTCTTTGGACTGAGGATCAATTCTTGTTCCTGGAGAAATAATATTTGCTAATCCTAATCCAATTGTAATAGCAATTGTAGTTGTGAGTAAATATAGTGAAAAGGTTTTTATTCCTATTCTACCTAATTTTTTAAAATCTGTTAGACTGGCTGCACCAACAATTAGAGTAGAAATAACTAGGGGTATCGCCAAAAAACTAAGTAATCGAATAAATAAATCTCCAACTGGTTTTATATAAGTAGCTAATGTGTGCTCTTTTTTTACAGCAACGACATCTGTATATTCAAATTTACCTTTTTCAGTTTCGAAGGTTAGTTTTATCGATTCCCTTGAATTACTATATAAATGTTTAAATTTATTAATAATTGCAATTTGATCATTTGAACTAAATTTTGCAATAGTACTGTCGTTTGCTATTAGATATCCACTATTCCAATTTTTAATAGATTCTACGACTTGATTTGAATTTTTCTTATATGTAATCTCTAATTTATTCTTATTAATACTAAAAAAAGCTCCAAATGCTGCTCCTAGTATTAATGCTAATAATATCTGGATGTGCAGTGGAACTTTTTTCATTCTTTTCACTATTATATTATTTTAAAATTGGAACTATTTTATCGATAAATAGTATTTATAATTTTCCCAGTAATTGTCCATTCTTCTTTTCATCTTATCAGACCAATAAATTGGATATATATATTCAAAATAGTATCTATTACTATCATCTTTATGAGCTACAAATCCCTTATCACCATCAAAATGATTTTTTACTATAAAACCATAATCTTCTAGTATAAATCCAACTTTACCAAATATTACTCTGAAATCAAAATCTAACAAATTATCTATGTCCTTGTAGAAATCACGAGGAACATCTGTAATAACTCCAGTATGCCACCAATATCTATCTTGTTTCAGTAAATTATTTAATTCAATAACTACTGAATTCTGAAGTAACTTTAATTCCTTATTTATGTTCTTCTTATGCTCATCAGTTAGTTGTTTGGATGCTGGCGGATATGTTTCAATAAATTTATTGATAGTAAATTCATACCAATTAGGTACAAACCTAATTGTTTCATCAATAAATGCTTGTTTCAATTTTTCAGCTCTTTCAACTGTCTTTTCAATAGTTTGGTTTGTACTTAATACTTCTTTAATTCTCATAATATTTTTCCAAATATTAACATTGGTAATGTAATCTTTAACAAATATAAAAAAACTAAAACAGATTAAGTAATCTTATTTAGCATAATTAAAATTATATTCTAGTTCAATTTCTGATGTAAGGCTTCTAGTAACTGGACAAGTCTTAACAACATTAGACAACATCTTAAAGTCATCTTCAATTAAGGGGTGTGGAAAAGTAATATCCAAAATAAGCTTATCTATTCTTCTGAATGGTACATTGGTCATTATTTTGGAACATGTAATATTCATCCCCTCAATATCGATATTTTTTTCGTTGGCTTTTATACCCATTATTGTAGTTACACAAGATGCTATAGATGCAGCAACTAAATCCGTAGGTGATATTTCATCCCCTTTTCCTTTGTTATCTATAGGTGCATTTGTTTTGAAGGACTTTCCCGATGGTGTATGTGTAACTTTGCAATACAAATCACCTAAATAATCAACACTAATTTTTACCATTAAATTTTCCACTAAATGTTATTCCATCATACGCTAATTTTATACCAGATGGTAATGATTTTTCAATTTCAGAATGTTTAATCTGATGTGCTATATGCGTTAAATATGTTCGTTTGGCGTTTATAATTTTTGCTTGGTCAATTGCTTCTTCAATATTAAAGTGGGTATTATGTTTCATTGGTCTTAATCCATCTAGTATTAAGACATCCAAATCTTTCATTAAATCCAATGTACTTTGTGGAATACTATTCGTATCAGTACAATATGCAATATCCCCTATCCTAAATCCTAAGACTTCTAAAGAGCCATGAACTAATGGCAAAATTGTAATCTCAATACCTTCAATTTCAATAGTACCATCAGATATAATGTTTACATCAACCATTGGTATCCCTTTACCAGTTTCTCCATAATCTTGAAATGCATAGGAAAATATTCTTGATAGATTCTTAAGAGTTTCAGTGTTCAAATAAATTGGTAATGTATCCCTTGAAGTAAAATTAATCCCTCTAATATCATCAAATCCACCAATATGATCAAAATGGTGATGAGTGTAAAGTATTGCGTTTAGTTTTTTTATATCGTACTTTAAGAATTGTTGTCTAAAATCTGGGCCAGTGTCTATTATTATATTTTTATTGTTGAAAGTAATTAAAGCTGAACATCGAAGTCTTTTATCTCTTGGGTCAGTTGATGTACAGGTAATACAATCACACGAAATAGTAGGGACTCCGGTTGAAGTCCCAGTACCTAATAATTTTAATTCAAATTTCTCTTCATTAGACATGTCTTTCAGCGTGGTAGGAAGAGCGAACTAATGGGCCAGATTCTACATATTCTATACCCATTTCTTCACCAATTTCTTTATATTTTTTAAATGTATCCGGATGAACAAATCTATCAACGGGTGAGTGTTTAACTGAAGGTTGTAAATATTGACCTATCGTAAAAACATTCACTTTTATTTTTACTAAATCTTTCATTAATTCATACACTTCTTCATCAGTCTCACCAATTCCAACCATTATACCGGTTTTAGTACGCATTCCTAAACGCTTAGCTTCTTCTAATAAATCCAAAGAACGTTGATATCTTGCTTGTGGTCTAACGATTCTGTACAATCTTGGAACAGTTTCAATATTATGGTTAAGTACATCTGGTTTAGCATCCGTAACTCTTTTTAAACATTCCATATCACCTTTGAAATCAGGGATTAATACTTCAACAGTCGTATTCGGATTTTCTTCTTTAATTCTTTCAATCGTTTTTGCCCATAGAGTTGATCCTTGATCTTTTAATTCATCTCTATTTACAGATGTTACAACGGCATGTTTCAATTGCATTTCTTTAACAGATCTAGCAACATCGTTAGGTTCTTGCCAATTCAAAGTTCCAGGTCTTCCAGTCTTTATAGCACAAAAACTACATGCTCTAGTACAAGTATCACCCAAAATCATAAAAGTGGCAGTACCACTCCCCCAACATTCACCTATGTTTGGGCATCTTGCTTCTTCACAAACAGTATGAAGAGATTTTGACCTCATCATTTTTTTTATATTTGCGAAACTGTCACCTCCTGGCGCTTGTACTTTAAGCCACTCAGGTCTTTTGCCACGAGTTGTTTTAAGCTCTGGGTTGTTTCTGTTTCCTTTTTTAAATTGAGGTATATTAACTTTATCTTTTAATTTTGGTTTAGTTAATACCGGTATATCTATGTGCTGCATATCTTTCCCAAATTTTTATTACTATTGACCTAAAAAAGCCCTTAGTGATTTAGATCTAGACTGATGTCTTAATCTACGAATAGCTTTTTCCTTAATCTGTCTTACTCTTTCTCTTGTTAGATTGAATTTTTCGCCAATTTCTTCTAATGTAAGACTATTTCCGTCTATACCAAAATAAAGCTTAATAACTTCTGCTTCTCTTTCGGATAATGTGGTTAAAACCTGCTTAACTTCAGTTCGTAATGATTCTTGCATCAAATCTGTATCAGGTGGAGGTTGTTGTTCATTCGGTAAAACATCGAGTAAACTATTATCTTCACCTTGCACAAATGGTGCATCAACTGAAAGATGTCTTCCCGAAATTTTGATTGTCTCAGTTATTTCAGAAATACTCATTTCTAATTCATCGGCTAATTCAGTAGCTGTTGGCTCTCTTTCGAATTCTTGTTCTAATTCTGAGAATTTTTTACCAATTTTATTCAGAGCACCTACTCTATTAAGAGGAAGTCTAACAATTCTGGATTGTTCTGCTAATGCCTGAAGAATTGATTGTCTTATCCACCAAACTGCGTAGGAAATGAATTTGAAACCTCTAGTTTCATCAAATCTTTTGGCAGCTTTTATTAGGCCTAAATTTCCTTCATTAATCAAGTCACCCAGTGAAAGTCCTTGATTCTGATATTGTTTCGCAACTGATACAACAAATCGAAGATTAGCTTTTACCATTTTTTCAAGAGCTCGCATCCCTGGAACTCCACCTTTCTTAATTAGTTGTGCTAATTCAATCTCTTCTTCAGCTGTAATCAAATCTACTCTACCAATCTCTTGTAAGTATTTATCAAGCGATTGTGATTCCCGATTCGTATATTGTTTGGTTATTCTCATACTATTTCAATTAACTAAATAAATTGTTTTCTATTGTTATTTAACCCAAATAAATGGACTAATTTTCATTGGTGTCAATTACGTTTGCATTCAAAATATTATTATATTTGTCTGTTAATACGTTAATTGCTTCATTTATATATATGTCATCTTCTATTCGATCAAAGAATGAAACTTCTCGACCTTCAAGAATATATGTTGATAATTCATTAATCAGTTCGACAATAATATCTTTATTACTGATTATTGATTTCCTTATATCTGACTTCAATGAGCTTTCAAGTACTATAAGATTATCTTGGGTTTCAGACGAAATAACATCTTTATATTTTCTTTTTGATAATTCCTTTAAAGGTTTAAGTTCATCAAATTTATAAAAACGTTTCTCTTTTTCTAGAAAATCAAGAAAATCATTAAAATCTAGTTTATCAAAAATATAATTGCCACTACTATTTTCGAATTTAGCAGTGTGCATAACTGCAAAATTAAATATGATATCACTCTTTATCAAATTATTAATGATTTCTGGGTAATCTTTATTCTTAACAATTCTATCTGGACTAATCCCATCTTCTTTATTTACAGTTCTTCCATTCTTCGTTTTGAATAAAACTGATGTCGATAAATCATATTTATTTTTATCAATATTATAATCTAATTTCTGTATGCATCTTCCAGAAGGTGTGTAGTACTTTGCTATTGTCATTCTAAGTTTTGAATTTTCATCAAGCGGTAGGGTTTGCTGCACTAATCCTTTTCCATAGGATTTCCTACCAATTATAACACCTCTATCTGTGTCTTGAAATGCACCGGCAACAATCTCGCTTGCAGAAGCACTATTTTCATTTATCAAAACTGCTACTTTCAAATCTGGGTACAATGGTGAAGTCCTAGAATAATAATCTTGTGAATTTTCCTTTAATTTACCTCGAGTTGTAAGTAAAAGAGTATTCTCTGGCATAAATAATTCAAGTATTCTAAGCGATGCCTGCATTACTCCACCTGGATTATCTCTCAAATCTAATATTAAGGAAGAAAATTTTCCTTCATATTCTAATTCTCTTAGTGCTTTTCTAAAAGCAAAGTCAGCTTTCACAGAGAATTGGTCTAACTTAATATAAGCTATAGAGTCTTTTATAATTCTTTGAAAAGGTACATCTTTTACTGAAATCTCAGATCGAGTAATTTCCACTTCCGAAGTGTCATTTCTTCCTAATCTATAATATCTGAATTTTGACTTAGTCCCAGACTTACCAAGTAAGACAGTCCTCAACGAGTCTTGTTTAAGTTTTCCAACATAAATACTATCTATTGCAATTAGTTCATCCCCAATTCTAAGCCCTGCTTTATCGGCTGGGTAGTCTTTCATTATTTTGACTATAGTATTTTTTGAATTCACTTTATCAACTGTAAATCCGAATCCTATATAGTATCCAGTGGATAAATAATCAGATTGTAGCTCACCCTCATTTTCCTCATATCTAGTATATGGATCAAGTTCAGATACCATACCTTTAATCGATTGCTTAATTAACTCATTAGGATTGACATCGTTTACATATCCATTATTGAGTTGTTCATAAGCTCTGCCAAAAGTATTAAGAGAATTGTATAAATCATAATACTTGTCTTTTTTCTTAGCACTAACAGTTGAAACCAGTAGTAATAAGGATAATATGTAATAAGCTTTTTTCAAATATTAAATATTTAAATATTAGTTTTTAAATAACTTAGAACTTCTTCTTTTCCAATTCTAATTTGTTCCATTGAATCCCTGTCTCTTATTGTCACAGTACCATCTTCCAATGACTGTCCATCGACAGTTATACAATATGGTGTTCCTATCTCATCTTGTCTTCTGTATCTTCTACCAACTGCACCAGATTCATCATATTGTGCCTTAAAAGTGGTCTGAATTTCATTGTATATTTCTTTAGCAAGTTCTGGCATTCCATCTTTTTTAACTAAAGGAAAAACTGCGGCCTTTATTGGTGCTAATTTTTTATGAAATCTTAAAACCGTTCTTATGTCGTCTTTACCATCATCGCTATTTACTTCTTCTTCATAAGCATTACATAAAAACGCCATAAAAGAACGAGATACGCCACCTGAAGTTTCAATAACATAAGGTACAAATCTATCCCCATTTACAGTATCAACATATTCTAATTTCTTGCCAGAATATTCTTGATGTTTAAGTAAATCAAAGTCTGTTCTTGAATGAATACCTTCCATTTCTCCAAATCCAAAAGGAAATTTATATTCAATATCTGAGGCAAAATTTGCGTAATGAGCTAATTTTTCGTGATTGTGCCAACGTAAATTTTCTTCTTTCATACCAAGTTTAACATACCAATCCCATCTTTCTTTCTGCCAATTTTCAAAGTTCTCCTTTTCAGTACCTGGCTTTACAAAATATTGCATTTCCATTTGTTCAAATTCTCTTGTTCTAAATAGAAAATTTTTAGTGTTTATTTCGTTTCTAAATGCTTTTCCAATTTGAGCAATTCCAAAAGGTACTTTTTGCCTACCTGATTCCATTACGTTCTTAAAATTAACAAATATCCCTTGTGCAGTTTCTGGTCTCAAATAAACAGTATTTGAAGTGTCCTCAACTGGACCAACAAAAGTTTTGAACATCAAATTAAAATTCTTAACGTCAGTCCACTCTCTACTTCCATTATCATGAATATCTGATTCTATTATTATGTTATAAAAATCCTCATTACTTTTTGCTTCATCAAGCTTTTTCTGAAGTTCAGATGCCTTTTCAGTTTTACCTTTTTTGTTTAGTCTATCTATTTCTTCTTCTATTAGATTGTCGGCTCTAAATCTCTTCTTCGTAGTTTTATTATCAATCATTGGGTCAGAAAATTGTACAGTATGACCTGAGGCATCCCATGTTTTTGGATGCATTAATATTGAAGCATCTAATCCTTCAATATTTTCACGGTAAGTCATTGACTTCCACCATTCATCTTTAATATTTTTTAGTAATTCTACCCCAAGAGGACCAAAGTCCCAACAACCATTTAAACCACCATAAATTTCTGATGATTGAAAAACAAACCCCTTTCTTTTTGAAAGAGAGATAATCTTTTCTAACAAATCCATTCGTTATATCTTTATTTTCTTAATTGACAATTTTGAAGACACAAAATAGCATTTTTTAGAGATTTAGAGTAATTTCTTTATAAATAATTAACAGAATTGAGACTAATTATCAACAATCCATTAATTAAGTATTAAATGTTATATTCTACAAAATTGATTTTTTAAATTAGTAGTTCATAAAAAAATCATTTAGATGAAAAAGTTTATATTTATTTTTATATTAATTAATGCATCAACATTGTTGAGTTTGGAATATTTAGATGTACTTCCCAAAGAAGGTGATGGTATTAGAACCATATTTCAGAGATATAAATTGGAATATTCTGAAGAGAATGTTGCTAATTTTTTTGAATTGAATAAATCAAAACTAGGGAAAAGTAAATCTTTATTGTTAGGAGTTAAATATCAATTGCCTATTCAAATTTATGAATATAATGGGAAATCAATTAGGTCAAGTATAGGTAACAATGATTATGATTATGCAGTAACTCTACGAGATTATAATGATTTTTTGTTTTCTAAAGGCATCAAAGAAAATAATTACAGAATTGACAAAGTTCTTTGGGTCCCAACAGTTACTTTTTATCTTAATAATAGTAATTTGGTTACAAAACAATCCAACACTTTAAAGAAAAATGAGACTTCTGGTCTTAGAACAGTTATTGAACCATTATTTGGTGAAAAGTATAAAGAAGTCAAAGAAATAAGTCATAAACTAAAAGGAAATATTTATTATTTAGTTGGTGGCCATGGTGGACCGGACCCAGGAGCAATTGGTTTTAGAAATGGAGTTGAACTACACGAAGATGAATATGCTTATGATGTAATACTTAGATTAGCAAGAAAACTAATGGAGCATGGAGCTACTGTAAAACTAATCGTTCAAGACAAAACTGATGGTATTCGTGATGATTTATATCTTAACAATAGTTTCAATGAGGTATATTTAGGCGATGAAGAAATCCCAAGAAATCAATTAGCTAGATTAAAAAAGCGAGTTGAAATAATAAATGATCAATTTTATAAAAATCAAACAACAGCAAAAGAACAAATTGTAGTTCCTATTCATGTTGATAGCAGAGAAAATAAGAACAGAAGAATAGATATTTTCTTTTATCATAATGAAAACTCTGAACGTGGTAAAATCATAGCAAATACACTATTAGAAACGATTGAAAATAAATATAGATCTGCACAACCTGGTAGAGGATATAATGGCTCCGTCTCTGCTAGAGGTTTGTATATGATACGAAAAACTTTACCTGTAACAGTTTATATAGAGTTAGGTAATATACAAAACGAGCTTGACCAAGTAAGATTAATAGAAAATAACAATAGACAAGCAATCGCAAATTGGCTAACAGATGGCTTTCTTAAATTAGCGGAATAAAAGAGGTATAAAAATGTCAAATGTACATGAGTTAAATGGAAATAATCTGACCATAGATGCAATAGTTGATATAGCAAGAAACAATGCAAAAGTCAAGATTTCGGACGAAAGTAAAGAAAAAATCATCAAATGTCGTAAATTCTTAGAATCAAAAATAGATTCAAAAGAAGTGATGTATGGTGTAAACACTGGGATAGGTGAATTTTCTGAGATTGTTTTAAATGATGAACAATTAGAATTATTTCAAAAGAATCTCATTTACAACCACTCTGCTGGAATTGGAGACCCAGCTCCAATTGAATATGTAAGAGGAGCTTTAGCAGGAAGAATAAACGTTCATTCCAATGGTCATAGCGGTTGTAGATTAGAAATAACTCAGACAATAGTTGATATGTTAAATAAAGGAGTAACACCATTTGTTTGTCAAAAAGGTTCAGTAGGGGCTAGTGGCGATTTGGCACCAATGGCTCAAGCTGCATTATTGATGCTTGGTGAAGGTCAAGCGTATTATCAAGGTGAACTACTTCCAGGTAAAGTGGCATTTGAACGAGCTGGTATTCCTATACCTGGACTAAAAGCTCGAGATGGTCTTGCTTTCATTAATGGTTCAAATTTACTAACTGCAATGAGTGCAATCCACTTATATGATTTCAAGAAGTTAATAAAACATGCAGAAATTGCTGCCGCAATGTCATTGGAAGCATTGATGGCAAATATGAAACCTTACAGTAAAAAGTTGCATGAAGTAAGAGGTTTTCAAGGTGCTGTTAAGAGTGCGATATCAATTAGAAAATGCTTAGAAGGTAGCGATTTGATAACTGGTAAAATAAAAACTAAAGTGCAAGATGCTTATTCTATGCGTTCAAGCCCACAAGTAATAGGTACTGCTAGAGATTCGATTAGATGGGCTCAAGAACAAGTCGAAATAGAGCTTAATGGAGTTGGGGATAACCCAATATTTTTCCCTGACGATAATGAAGTTCTATCTGGTGCTAATTTCCAAGGTTCGCCAGTATCATTACCAATGGACTCAGCTGGGGCTGCAATTACTATGGTATCTGTACTTTCTGAGCGTAGATTAAACAGATTGCTAAATCCAGCTCTAAGTCAAGGTTTACCTAGTTTTTTAACAGATAAAGCTGGTTTATATAGTGGTTTAATGCTAAGTCAATATACTGCAGATACATTAATTGTTGAACAAAGAATCCTATCAACGCCTGCATCTGTTCAATCTATTCCAGCTGCTGCGGATCAAGAAGACTTCGTATCAATGGGAATGAATACTGCATTAAAAAATAAACAGATTCTAGAAAATGCACAAAGCGTTATTGGAATCGAATTTTTCGCAGCTGCACAAGCATTAGATTTTAGAGATTTTAATTACGGTCAAGGTGTCACAAAAGCATATCAAGTAATCAGAAAATATATAGAGTACTTAGACGAAGATAGACCACTCTATAATGATCATAATACAATAACTGAGTTAGTTAGATCGAATGAAATACTTGAATCTGTAGAATCTGTAATTGGTGATTTGGATATTGAGTAATTTAAAACAAGACATATTGAATTATTTTGAAAGACAAAAAGTATTTGGTGACAATATCTTTTTTGAAAGCAGTGACATTGATTTTAAGATAGAAAAAAATCTAAGTAGGAATGATATGCCCAAAAGAAGCAAAGCAGTAGAGAAAATTGATGACAATTCTAAAAAATCAATATCAGAAGTTGAATCTAACACAAAAAATAAGACTACCCCAAATGTTTCGATTAAAATTGATGATAATTCTGTTAATAAGAACTGGAAAGATGCTGCAACATTGGATGTTTTATATAATGATATTCATAATTGTTTGAGATGTGAACTTGGAGCTACTCGGAATAAATTCGTTTTTGGAAAAGGTAACCCAAATGCTGATTTATTGATAATAGGAGAAGCTCCAGGTAGAGATGAGGATTCTCAAGGAGAGCCATTCGTAGGTAGATCTGGGAAATTACTAACAAGTATCTTAGAATCGATTCAACTTTCAAGAAATGATGTGTATATAGCTAATATTATTAAGTGTAGGCCCCCAAACAATAGAAAGCCATCAACAAAAGAAGTGGATACATGTGAAGTTTATCTACATAAGCAAATTGAGTTGATAAATCCGAAATACATATTAGCACTTGGACTTACTGCAGCGGATACTTTGCTCAAAGAAAAAAATATTATGAAAGATATAAGAGGAAAGATTTTAGATTATCGCGGAAAAAAATTGATGATTACTTATCACCCTTCTGCACTACTAAGAAATCCAAACTTCAAAAGACCAGTTTGGGAAGATATGAAAATATTAAAATCACTACTTTCTGAATAAATTATTCGTAACGTAAGGCATCAATCGGATCAAGACTTGCAGCCCTAAAAGCTGGATAAAGACCAGAGACTAATCCTAATATTGTAGTAATTGTGATACTTATTATCATCCAATCAATAGGAATAGTTACTTTTAATCCAAGGAAATAACTAATCATAGATGACATTAAAAATCCTAATGCGATACCTATTAAACCACCTATTAACGTAATTGTCATTGTCTCAACAAGAAATTGCATAGTTATCCAAAATCTTCGTGCACCAAGAGCTTTTCTAAGTCCAATCTCTCTTGTTCTTTCTTTTATTGCAACTAACATTATGTTTGTTATTCCAACTCCAGCAGCTGCAAGAGCAAAAAAACCAGCTAACAAACCGAAATAAGTTAAATATCCAGTTAATCCCGAGAATTGTTGTGTGATTGACTCATTGGTTTCTATTTCAAAACTATTTTCAGCTCCGGGTTGATCGCTTCTTAATGTACGTAGAGCTCCGATTGTTTCATCCAATACATACGGAAAAGACTCTTTGCTAAATGCTTTTATACTTATATCAAGAGATTCCCACCAATTGCTATAATATTTATTAAATCGTGTGATAGGTATTATAACTTGATTATCCTGACTTTTACCAAGAATAGCTCCTTTTTCATCTAATACACCAATTACTTCAAATTTTTGTTTGCCAATTTTTATTTGTTTTCCAATTGGATCAATTCCTTTGAACAACTTATTGAAAACATCGTTTCCTATTACTGCGACATTTCTGTCATATTCAACATCTGCTTCAGTTATCGGTCTTCCTTTGGGCACATCTCTATTGTTGATATTGAAATAAACTTCATTGGTTCCTTGGAGAGTTACGTCGGGATCAGTTTCAAATTCAGAATATTTAATAGTCATATTACTTTGGTTTGACTCAACACTAACAAATGCCATATCCCCTATTTTATTTTTTAATTTGGAATATTGTTTATAATTGATTCTTTCCCTTTTTCTGTACTTTCTCCAAGAATCATGACCTGTTTGAACTGAAGGTGTTCTGGTAATTTTAAATGAATTTTCACCTAGATTTGCCATTTCAGTTTCAACAGTATTATCGAATGATGAAACTAATGAACCAGAACCCATAATAGCAAATACTCCGATTGCTACACTTAACAAAGTAAGGAATGACCTCAATTTATGAATAAAAATCGAATTTATTGCCATTCTTATGCTTTCAAACAGGTTCATCAATCAAACCTCAATGCTTCTACTGGATTCAATCTTGCTGCTCTTATTGCTGGTATTAAACCTGCTAATAGTCCTACAAAAATAGATACAACTGTTGATATTATAAAAAGTTCTGTAGGTAGGACTGGAAGCAGAAAACTAACTTCTGGAAAATAATCAGGTAAATATGTTGCAGCAAAGTAAGCTATTGCAGAACACATTACAAGTGAAAGTATTGCTCCCATTAGACAGAGGAAAGAAGATTCGATTAGGAATTGAAGCCAAATAGATCGTTTTTTTGCACCTAAGGATTTTCTAATTCCAATTTCTTTTGTTCTTTCAGTAACAGTCACGAACATTATATTCATTATTCCTATTATTCCAACAATAAACGCTAATGAAGTCATAACAATACCAATCATATAGACATTAAGTCTTAAAGTCTCAATTGATTTCTCAAATGCCTTAGTTTCATTAATCGAAAAATCATTTGGTTCATTCGGTTTCAGATTTCTAATAATCCTCATCAAACCAATCGTTTCGGTTCTTACTTCATCAAGATTATTATCTACCCCTGCTTTTATACCTATAGACATTGATTTTTTATCTACATCCCAAATTGCAGAATATTTTTTTAGAGGTATAAACATTTGTCTATCAATAAAATCGAAAAACATAGTTCCCCTTTTCTTTACAACCCCAATTACTCTTAATGGCCTACCGTTTAGCTTAATCGTTTTCCCTAAGGGATTCTCACCTTTAAATATAGTAGCATAGACTAAGTGCCCTATTACTATTACATTAGAACCAAATTCTTCTTCAAACTCATTAAAATAGCGTCCTAATAATAAATTACCTACAGGTGTAAATGCATTTTCTGCAGTTGTTCCAACGGCTGTCATACCTTGATAAACTTCCCCATCATATTCAATGTTTGTACCCCATTGATTTATATTAGGTATCACATATTCAGCACTTCCGTGAAGTTTTCTTAGTTGCTCTGCTTGTTTTTGAGTTATATTCTTTCTATTTCTTACACTTCTCCAATTGTCATTACCTGTCCAGTCCCATTTATCAATATAAAGCATATCAGTCCCAATGATAGAGAAAGTATCTTGCATAGCTTTATCAAGTCCACCTAATAGCCAACCCATCATTATAACAATTGAAATACCAATAACTACACCCAAAGAAGCAAGAAAAGCTCTAAGCTTATTTGTTCTAAGTGCTTCAAAAGAAAGTAGTATTGATTCTTTTATTTCGTAAAGCATTTGTGATTAAAATTTAACTTGATTGTTATTGATTTCGTCAGACTCTATTAATCCATCTCTTAATCTAATTATTCTCTTTGCATGCAAAGCTATTTCTTCTTCATGAGTTACTAAAATTATAGTATTTCCCGACTCCCACAATGTTTGAAAAAGTCGCATTATATCGTTACCAGTTTTTGAGTCTAAGTTACCTGTTGGTTCATCAGCTAAGATTATTGAAGGTGATGTAACAAGTGCCCTAGCAATTGCTACTCTTTGTCTTTGCCCACCAGATAATTCATTTGGTTTATGTTCCATTCTATCTTCAAGACCCACACTTCTTAGAGCTTCTTCAGCTTTTTCAATTCTTTCATATTTTTTTATTCCAGAATAAACTAGTGGTAATTCTATATTCTTTAGTGCAGTTGCACGTGGTAAAAGATTGAAAGTTTGGAATACGAAACCGATTTCCCTGTTTCTAATTTCAGCTAATTCATTGTCATTTAATTCACGTACATTAGTATTATTGAAGAAGTAAGTACCACTGCTAGGAGTATCAAGACACCCCAAAATATTCATCAATGTTGATTTACCTGAACCAGATGGACCCATTAGGGCGACATATTCATTTTCATTAATTGTTACAGTTATATCTCTGAGTGCATGAACTAGCTGCGAACCCATTTGATAAATTTTACTTATGTTCTTTATATCAATAATTGGCTTTGACATTATCTGCTACCAACATTTTTCTTACCTGATCTTGTACTTTCTCTTTTTATTTTTGCGCCATCATATAACTCTTTGCTTATTGCCGAGAAACTTCCTGTTACTATTTCTTCCCCCTCTTTCAGCCCAGTTTTGATTTCAATAAAACCACCATCACTTATTCCTGTCTCAACATTAGCAGCAATTACTTTATTACCTTCGGCAACGAAAACAATAGATTTTGGCTTATCTAATTCTGTTTTATTAGTTTTGTCAACTTTTGAAATTTTGGAATTGTCTTCCTCATTTCTTCCAGCCATATCTAATCTAACAGTAACTGACTGCAATGGAGCTGCAATAACGTTATATCTAGTTTCAGTTTCAATATCAACATTGCAGCTCATACCCGGTCTCATTTTGGGGTCTATATCAAGAAGTCTAATTTTTACTTCGAAATTTGTAACTTGATCCTGAGATGCTTGAGATGAAATTTTAGCTGAATGTCCAATTTCTTTTACAATACCTTTGAATATTTTTTCTGGGAAAGCATCTATTTCAATACTTGCAGTATCACCTACATTAATCAAAACAATATCATTTTCATCAACATCTACTTTAGTATTCATTGTTGACAAATCAGATATCCGCATCATTTCTGTTCCCATATTCTGTATTGTACCTAAAACTTTTTCTCCAACTTCTATATTTAAAGCCGTTACAATACCATCTATTGGTGATACAATTGTAGTTCTTGAAGCATTTTGTTGAATTTGTTTTAGTGAAGCTTTAGCTTGATTATATCTTGCAAGTGAATTTTGGTATTGACTTCTTGACTGGTCTAAAGTTGTTTTAGCTCTATCTAAGTCTTGTTTTGCAACATATTCCTTTTGATACAAATCTCTAATTCTACTGAATTCGTACTCAGCTCTTTCTAAAGATGATTTTTGATAATCAATATCTGTTTTTGAAGCATCGAGTGCCGCTTGATATTGATCTAGTTGAGTTTGAATAAGATCAGGTTTTATTTTCGCTAATAATTGACCTTTTTTAACTGTATCGCCTTCCATAACTGGCAGTGAAATTATTTCACCGCTGGCTTCAGAAGAAATTTTAACTTCAGTTTCTGGTTGAAGATTACCTATTGCATTTACTTTTTGAGTTATTGTTCTTAGACTAACAGTATCTGTTCTAACGGGTATATCTAATGTTTTATCTTTTGATAGGAAATATGCGATAGCAGATATTGCAACTATAATAAAAAGAGTTAGTAATATTATTTTTCCTTTAGATTTTTTCTTTGCCATTTTTTTTCCTAGTAATTTTTAATGTTTTCTTTAAAGTAAACTGCTGTTTTTGATATTTTATCATGTAATGCTTGTCTTGTAGAACCGAGTGAAACTAAAGACCCTATAATAAATATTACTAAACCTAATACTGATAGATAAGTTATTAATACAGATTCTAATAGAATTGCAATTATTGCTAAAATTGGAAATGAATATTTAATTAAATATCTGATTAGTAAATTCGATGTATTAGCCTCTGACCTATTCTCAGCGGCAATCCGAATCTTTAAGATGAGCTTACCAAGACTAAAGCCAAAAAACACTTCCGAAATATAATAAAGCAGTGTTACTATGAACATAATTGACAAAATATCTTTAAGATATGGTATTACCAAATCCAAATTTTCTTGATTTTCAATAATACTTTCGAGAGCTTTCTCATCAAAGAAAAACGAATTGATGATAGTAACAATTATATAAGCCAAAACGACATCTATTATAAATGCTCCTAACCTTCTCCCAAATCCAACCCTGTAACCCAATTCATAATCATCTCCAAACTGGGATCTCATGTATTCATCATGCTCTTGTGTTCCTTCTTGAGGAACGTCTGGTAAATTATAACCTTCATTCATTAATTTATTCCTTATTGTTCCACACCGATTGCATACAATAATTCTCTTTTTGCTTTGAAATAATTATATGCTGCATTAACTTTATTCAATTGCGAATTAATAAATTGTGTATTCGATTTTTGTAGTTCTAGAAGTGTTGCTGCTCCAACTCTATATCTCTCTTTTGTACTTTCATTATTTTTAAGTGAAGACTGATATGATTTTTCAGATACTTGTAGTTGCTTTTGTGATATTTCAAGATTCAAAAGAGTAGTCTTTACTTCATTTCTTACTCTATTCTCCAATCTTTGTTTTTCTATTTCTGCTTGTTTTAGTTGCAACTCAGCATTTTGAACTTGTTGATCAGTCCTAAAATTATTAAAAATTGGGATATTCAGATTTAGTCCTACGGCAAAGTTACCTCTTGTATTAAATTCTGTAATCTCAGTGTTAGCCCATGTCCAACCAGTGGAAGCTGATATATTAGGAAAATAGCTTCCCTCTACAGCTTTTTTGGCAGATTTAGCTGCGTTGCCACTCATATCGTAAGATTTTATATCATATCTATTGTTCAAAGCTTTTCTAATTAACTCTCTTTCGTCATTGTGATTATTATAAAAACTATCTACATCCTTTTGTGTTACTTCCGAAGGAATACTATTTACATCGAATTTTACATCTAAGTCAGGTGAAAGTCCCATTAATATCAGAAGATTTGCCTTGGAGTTGAATTGATTATTTTCTGCTGTTAATAATTCATATTCCAAATTACCGAGCTCTGCTTCCTGCGAGTATATTACTGGTAGAGCTGTAACCCCTGCCTTATATTGAGCTTTCATTTTTTCTAAGTCTATTTTACCAACTTCAATATTCTCTTTTCTAATTCTTACAATCTGAGAATTTCTTATTACTTCCGTAAACGCCCTATATATCTGTATTTTAATATCTCTTTTTAGTTGTTCCAAATTGAATTTAACAGATTCTAGATTGTCCTTTGATGAAGAATAATTATACTCACGAGCGAAACCGTCAAAAAGAGTTAAACGAGCACCAGTACTTGCGTTATATCGGTTTGGATTTTGATTTGATTGGATTACCCTATCACCAAATACTAAAGATTGACTTAAATTGTTAAGTTGTCGATTATAGCCAATGTTTGCTGAAATCGTCGGCAAATACTCACCGAAAGCACTTCTAAGTCCAGCTTCTGCTACATTTACTCTTTCTTCACTTATTAATAAATCAAAATTCTTTTCTAATGCTATATTAATACATTCTTGTAAAGTAAGTGTTGCACCAGGTCCTGATATTTGTGAGATTAGACTAAAAGGAATAAATAAAAAGAGTAATATAAACTTCATCAATTCTGCCATATATTTTTTTACTGCTATTACGTATTTCATATTAATTAGTTACATCATTTATCTTGGTGTATATCTCTTCAAAGTAGAAGATTGGCCATTTTTCTCAATAAGTTGTATTTCTATACTATTTATAGGTTTGTCAAGTCTTTCACTTTCAAATGTTTGGAATAGAAAGCCATCATCATAGTAACTTTTTCCAATGATATCACTAAATTTCAAATTAGCACTATTTTTCACTTTCATTACATAGTTTTTACCTTTTTGTAAACTAAAAGACTTAGTTTTAATTAGTATTCTGTTGTCTTTTATTTCTATATACTCTACAACTGGTTTAGGAGTTCTTTTAATCAACAATTGGTAACTATCTAATCTTTTATTTTCGATGTACCTAGTAAGAGTCAAATTCGAACCTAACATTTCTTCGGTTGGAGTGAAACTGAATTGACTATTATTGAATCTTTTCTCATAGTTATTATCAGATTTTATTACACTGTATGAACTAAGAGTTGTACTTGATTCTAACTTTGTATTAATATTATAACTTTCACCTACATACATAACATCAGGAATATTTGGGGCTACTCTCGGAGAAGGTATTACCAAAAAGTCAAAAGAAAACTCAGAGTTATCTACTTTTCTTTTTATGGAAACATTCACTTTCATTGTGTCATAAGTAGGTGACATACCAGAAAATACAAAATAGTTTCCTTCAGAAGATTCGAACTTTGCTGTTCCACCTAATAAAGAGTCACCTTCAATTCTTACTTTAGGAGGCCCAACCAAATCATCAATTGAACTAATATTATAAATACGTACAAAGTTTTTCCATTCATTATCAGCAAATGTTATAATTGGATTTCTACTAACTTTTGCATCCATTTCTGATAGATTAGTAGGTAATGAAAGAGGAGTATTAAAAAATAAAAAATCATTATTCAGTGAATCGTTCTGATTTGATACCAAATCTTCTTCTGTAACTTGATTTAAAAATAAGGAGTTCAATGTAAACTGTGTTGAGGAAGTTTTAGAATGACCATTTTTTTCAATTATAGCTGTCAATTTAACTAAATAAGTTGAGTTGTAATCAAAATTAAAATCCGGATTCCATCTGAAATCAATATAATTATCTTGTAAATTCTCGGTTATCTTAAATTGTTCTTTTGAATTATTTAATTCATTGATTTCTACTGTTTCTCCCCTGTTTACATCACTTATTGTGTATGTAAAATCAATATTATCATATTTACCATCGAAAAATATCTTGTTAACGGAATCAAATCTAACAATTCTATTAGTTCCATTCTTTTTTAACATTCTCAGATTTAGAACCGTTTTTTCAGGGACTAAGCGTATATCAATTCTAGAAGTGCTATTATCAACATCAACCTTTTTCTTACTATCAGGTAGAATTAATATAAGAGCAGCAAGATAAAGAATAAAATATATTTCTACTTTAGTTCTTTTTTTCTTTTGTGTCATTATCTCTGACTCTTTCGATTAGCAAATTTTCTAATTCTTTTCTTATCTCAAATCTAATATCTTTTTCTCTTATGCTCTTAGTTGACTCAGATAATATTTCTATCTGTTCCTTTAAACTACTAAGTTGTTCGTTAGTTCGTTTTATATTGATGACGAACTCATCTGAAGGTGAAACAGCTTTTGAAATATTATCTGTAGCTTTAGCTAATTGATTAATTAATTCTGATTGATTAATATTGAAATTCTTTAGCTCAAGACTAATATCTTCTAGTTTATTAACTGCATTTGCAAAATCAGTCCCAATTTCACCTATTTCATGAATTAAGATGCTTTCTTCTGATTCTTTCTCATCAATAATTAAGTCTTCATCAGGAGAAAAAAGCATCACTATAAATATTAACAGCAACATACTTGCTTCGAATATTATACTTGCTATAACAAGCTCAGTAGATATTGCGTCAGAAAATTTTCTTACACCTATCAAAACAAGCAATATAGCTGCTCCAAAATATACGAATGAATTAATTGTAGAATAAAAATGCCTATTTACAACTTCTTCTATCCAAAGCGTAGTCCCCTTCCAAATACCAAGTCTATGTAATATTATAGTATCTGTTTTTACGAATTTGCTGGGGTTTTTTTCAAAAACACAAACTTTCCAACATATAATAAGAATCATTAATCCAGAAAGTTCATTTTCATATTTTAACTTTTGGTATAGTTCGTTTAAGAATTTTCTCCCTTCAAGTGAGGAAAGTGTTTCTAATTTTTTTTCCATTATTTATGTTTTTGTTTTAATTAAGTTTATGATACCAACTACAAAAAACAAGCCATTTGCAAACCAACCAGCAACAATTGGTTGCAAGCCAGTCCCTAATACAACTGCTTGGCTTACTTTCGTAAATATTAAATATAAAAATGATATGACCAAAGCTGCTCCAATTTGAACAGCAATGCCACCTTTCTTCTTAACTGATGCAAAAGGAACACCAAATAAAACAACTATTATATTAGCAATAGGGAAAGCATATTGACCGTAATAATCAGTCATTTCTAGATCTACATTCTTACCCCCATCCTTCAACAATGAAAGATATGATCTTAACTCATCGAAAGTCATTTCATCAGTTGATCTTTTTAAATCGACTATTTTTTCGTGTGTTAGAACTAAGTCTATTCTCAAGGAATCATATTTTTCAACTGACTCTATATTTTCTATTGTAAATTTACGAGTTAATACATCTTCTAACAACCAATTCTTAGATACAGTATCCCAGGTTATTGACTTAGCTTCAATTGTTTTTAATAATCGGGGGGATTTTATATCCGTAAAATATTCAATTCCAATATTGAATCCTTTTTTTTGATCACTTCTATAAGATTTCATGTGTAAGTTAGCAGTAGGAGACTCTCTGAAATATAAATCATATATAGAACCAATACTGCTGCCCTTGTTCATATATTCTCTTTCTATGTCATTTTTGGCAATATTTGCCTTCGGTACAATCCATCCATTGAAATATAGATGTAAACCACTAACTAATATACTTAATAGCATTAGAGGTGCCATGAATCTATATAGACTAATTCCACCAGATTTTATAGCAGTAATTTCATTTAAGCCAGATAATCGACCAACGGTAAACAATGTAGAAAGGAGCATCGCTACCGGAATTAATAGTTTTAGAATTTCTGGGAAAAAATAAAAATAGTATTCTGCTATTTTCATTATTCCCATCCCATTATCAAGAAAATCCTCTAAATTTTCAATCATATCTACTATTAAAAAAATAGTATATAGTGCAATGAAAGAAAAAATCAAAGTCGTAATGAATGATTTTATTATATACCTATCTAATATTCTCATTTATTGTAAAAGTCTTTAATAAAATTTTTCGTATCAGGGATTGCTCTGAAAATATCAAAAATTGGAAATCCTAATTGTTTTTTAACAATATACAAACTAGATAATCCAATTATAATATAATATATAACTATTCCTAAAGAAACAAATTCATATTCAGCAACTTGAGCTATTACAAAAATAGAAATTAGTGATGTAATTGCAGCAATTATACTTATGTACACTACAGATTTTATTTTATTTATTGCTGTTAATATCATATTCAATGAAGCAAATGGTAAGAACAAAGTTGCTATCAATAATATTTTGAAATAGTCAATTGAAGAGTGAAACTTTACTGGCAAGAAGTTATATATTATGAAATCAGCAACCCCAATTTGAAGTAATGTAAATATAATTATGTTCAGTATGAGTACAAAAGATGTGCTTTTAGTCATTATACTTCTAACCTTATCTTTATAATCTATATTCTTTACAGCAGACGGATAGACAAGAGCTGAAACACCATCTGAAATTTGTTCGAAGACCTTAAAAAGTATTTTTGCTGAACTGTAAAGTCCTACAATTTTAATGCTATCTTTACTATTAATAGCAAAGGATATAGCATATACGTCTAAGTATTTAATAGATGAATAGAAGATTGCATGAATTGTCCAGGGAATTGCGAAATTCAAGTACTTTCTGAATGTTATAATTCCATTAGTACCAAAACTAGATTTCTTTATAATCAGAATTGCTGAATAAATTCCCGAAGTTGCACTGCCAATTAGGTATGAAATAATTAAATCACTAAAAAATAAGAAATCTTTTGTCACAATATAGTATCCAATAACTAGAGTCATAATTCCAAAATTGATGAAATCTATAAAAAATGACTTCTTGTATTCTAAATCTCGAGCTAGAATTTTATAAGCAAAAGTTCTTGGTATTACGAAAACTGAAATTAATGGTAAGAAATAAGAGACTTCTATAAAATCGTCTCCACCTAATAAATTAGAAAATTCATGTCGGAAAAGAAATAGAATTATTGGAACGAAAAGTAAAAAGAATGATTGCAGTAACATTGCAATACTATTTAACTTAGGTCTATCTTCTAATCTATTACCAAACTGAATTATACCCTGCAATGAAAAAGAATCTGATACACTTGCCAAATAAGTTATCAATTGAGTAAATAAGAAATAAAGTCCAATATTATATGGGTCAGTATGACCTATAATTACTAGATTTATTAATCCCCAAACTAGATAAATAAGCCTATTTGCGAATGACCATGATATTTTATCTAAATGATCTTTAACTCTCAATTGAGTCTCTATATTTATGAATTATTAAATTTTCTGATGATGTTAATACGATTTTAAATGCACCTAGTTTTACTCCGTATGCTGGTGAAAACTCATAGTTTTCTAATTTGATTTTCTGTGCATTTGTTTCGAAAAATAATATATTTTGTTCATTGAACAATTTATAAACATTCTTTTCCACAGCTTCAACTTTTATATTTGGAAACAAGTAAATATTTATCTCTTTATCTATATCACTGTTATACTTATCACTTACGGTAATAATATTAGAATTCGATTCGATTTCTCTTGTATAAGGTTTTCCACAGTAATCTATTGTACCAGAAATTAATTTCTCTTTGTCAGAATCTATTCTACTATTCTGATGATTGGTTTCTAACCAAAACATATCGTCATTATTTGTAGATGAAAAACTATTTTGCTCACAATCATTTATCCATATTACGTTGTGTGATGCTGTAGAACGATATTTATTTCGTAATTCAAAATTTGATGTATAACAATAAGTACCTATATCAACAACAAAAGGTTCCATTCCGCAATAAAGATTATAAGATAAATTATCATTGTGATCATGACCGCCTTTACCCTTTTGTCCTAGTTTTCCACATTTGAATATTAAATCATAATTATTAGTCTTTCTTCGTAATAGACCAAAATTCATAAAGTTATCTTGTTTTTTATAATTATATTTATTACTAATGATTTTTATAAGAGATTGATATGTAAATTTTTCTGAATTATTTAATTTCCAGTAGAAACCCGAATCGTTATCCCCTATTTGTGGAACGAATCCATATTCTAATAGTAGTGAGGAAAAACTTGAAATATTTTGTAATTTTTGTTGGTTAAGTTTTTCAAATCCATTCTCCATTAGAATTATATCAACTGTGATTAACATTTGGAATGTGAACAAATGGTAACGGCTTGAACCTTCAAAGTTCGACCCATCTTTATTAAATTGATAGTCTAACTCCTTTTCTAACAGACTTTTATATCTTTCAATTAATGATGTTCTTACATCGCTTTCCTTAGTGTAAACTAAATAAATCAAAATACTACAGAGATTAGAAAAATAGTGGTTTCCTCGTAACCCTTCCGAATACTCAATATTCTCTTTAATATGACTAAAGTGATCATATAAAAAAGAATCAATGAGTTCTATTTCATCAATAGTAAATAAGTTATCTCCTTTTAAAGTTAGTAAAGCAAATAAAATATTTACTAATCTTATCCCAATATCCATAGAGCAAATCCATTGAACTCCAAAGTTTGGTGGATTTGAAGCCATAAAGTCAAACATTTGATTTCTAATCTCTATTAGAACTGCATTAGATTGTGATAAATTAAATTCTAATGCCAAAATAGGTAAATGTTGCATTCTTCCTATTTCCCAAGGAACTTTTATATCGTGACCAGAATTATTACCATAGCTAATATTTTTGAACCAATTAAATTCCCATCTATAGTCAGAATTATAGTCTTTTTGCCAATCTATTTGTTCATATTCATTAGTTATTTTGTTGAAGCATTTTGTCGAAAATGGTATTAATTTTTTATTAAACTTACTTTGAATTGAATTGAATTCTGCGTTACTATTGACTGATAATAATTCATTTGAAAGTACTTTGAATTTATGATTTAAACAATTATCTATAAACTTAAGATCTCTATAATTTTCATAATCAAAATAGAATATCTTATCATATTCTATAGTTTTAGAGTAATCTATTTCTAAAAACGATATGTAGTCCAAGGAATAAGTTGAGAAATTCTTATCTCTTAATTTATAGAATTTGTCAATTATTCTATCAATTATCTTTTTCTTGAACTTTCGATAAATTATTCTCTTATCAATTCTGGCTGTTTTTTTAATATAGTTAATATTCATTTTTAAGTATGATTTCAATCTTTATACAAAATCAATAAACAAGTTAGCATAAATTTGTTAATTTTGGATTATTACTAAACCGAAAAATGGGAATTATATAATGGAAAGACAAATTTCAAAAAGCTTAAATGTTAATGATTATGAAGTTCTGATAAGAAAAAGAGGAGAAGGTAAGTATGCCTCTTATTGTCCGCAATTGAATTTTATGATTGCAGGAGAAGAACATGAACAAGTTTATGGTTTAATGATTGAAAAGATAAACAGTCATATTGAATCACTAAATACAACTAAATAGCTATGCAAAAATTATTGGCGCATTGGTGGGTTAGAATCATTATAGCTATCATTGCGTCAATTTTGCTTTCGTTACCTCTTCTTATTTTCCCGTCAGGTTTTCTTTTTACAAACATACTAACGGCAATTGGACTAACTGTGATAAGTATAAGTTTACTTGCTTTTAGAGCTGGTTCTGCTTTCAATGCTTTTGGGTTACAGTTTGATAAATTTGCTATTATAGATTTTTTGAAAGGATTTATAATTGTGATTTCTATGAATTTAATATTCATTATTTTGGGATTGATATCTGGTTATGAATTTAGACTAAGTAACGATTTTTCTTTGTTAGATTATAAGTCTTTCCTATTTATTTCTTCTTATATTTTCTTAATGGCTTATTTAGAAGAAATAATTTTTAGAGGTATTGTATTTCAAACTCTAAGAGAACGCTTCGGAGATTTTATAGCGATTTTATTATTAAGTATTTTTTTTTCATTAGCACATTATTCAAATCCAAATATTTCGAATATGGGATTAATTAACATTATATTGGCTGGAATAATGCTTTCGGTATTATATATAACAACTGAATCTTTATGGCTTCCAATCTCAGTTCATTTTTTCTGGAATCTCAACCAGCAAGTGTTATTAGGTTCAAATATAAGTGGAATAAATTTTGATATTAAAATTTTTGAACTAACGGCCATTGGAAACGAATATAGTTGGTTTTTTGGTGGACAGTTTGGAATAGAGGAAGGTGCACTCACAACGATATTATTAACTATTTTAACTGTTATTTCGTTTAGAATAAATAGACAGAATCCATATATAATGGCAACCAAATTTAGAATAAAATTTGAAGAAAGTAAATTACTAAAATCATGAAATCAATATTATTTATAATTGTTTTTTTCTTATCTGCAACTGCAAGTTTTTCGCAATGGGCAATTTTAAAAAGTGACGCCGATAGTCTTGTAAGGCAGGGTGCCAATCATATTTATAACGTTGAATTTGATAGTGCCGAAGTGGCATTTCAACAAGTAATTGAAAGATATCCAGAACATCCTGCAGGATATTTTCTACAAGCGATGGTTGATTTTTGGAGATTAACACTATACAGATATACAGATAAAATAAATGATGATTTTCTAAGAAAAATAGGTAAAGTTATTGAAGTAAGTGATAAACTCCTGAACGAGAATCAATACGATATAACTGGTTTATTTTTTAAAGGAGGAGCATTAGGATATAGAGCAAGATTTTATACTAATGAAAAACAATGGTTCAGTGCAGCATCAGATGGCAAAGAAGCTTATGACATTTTGATGCGAGCACATAAAAAAGCACCCGGTAACCATGATATTATGTTGGGGACAGGTTTATTCAATTATTTTGCAGTGGCAATCCCCGAAGATTATCCGATTTTGAAACCAGTTGTTTTATTTTTCCCACCAGGTAATAAAAAACTTGGTTTACTTCAACTCAGAGCTTCAATGCATCATTCCAGATATTCATCTATAGAAGCCGAAGTGGCACTTATGCAGATTTATTATTCTTTTGAAAAAGATTTTGATCAGGCCTTTTATTATGCAAATGATCTATTTACTAGGTTTCCTAGAAACCCATATTTTCATAGGTACTTAGGCAGATGTTATGTAAAGCAAGGGAAATGGGCTGAAATAGAATCCACTTGGAGGGAAATTGTAAAAAAATGTTTGGCTCGAGAACTCGGCTACGACAACCTTACAGCACGAGAAGGTTTGTATTATGTTGGTCTTTCATTACAAAGAAAAGGAGACCAAGAAATGGCAATAAAGTACTTGAAAAAGTGCTTAGAAGTTAGCGAATTTGTTGATGGAAACGAGGATAGTGGCTATTATTCAAGTAGCTTACTTAAATTAGGGATTTCGTATAAGAAATTAGGTGATAAAAAAAATGCACTTTATTATTTCAAAAAAGTATTAGATGTAGATGACAACAACAATAATCATGAAACAGCAAAAAGGTATATTGCTGATTATAATAAGTAGTTTAATTATTCTTATTTCTAATTTTTCACCGCTTTTATCGAAGGATATAAGATTAGGGATAGATGTTTTGATGAGTGACGAAATTAATGTTGTTCAAAACAAACGAATTGCACTATTTACTAATCAATCTGGAATAAATGCAGATGGAGTTCCAACTGCTGAATTATTATCACATGATATACGAATAGATTTAAGAAAAATTTTCGTACCTGAGCATGGTTATTACACCACAATACCAGCAGGAGAACCAGTATCAAACGATTCCATCTTTGGAACACCAATAGTTTCTCTTTATGGACCATTAAAAATCCCAGATAAGAAAGTATTGTCAAATATAGATGCTGTAGTTGTTGACATACAAGATATTGGGGTAAGGTCTTATACCTATATAAGTAGTTTACTTTATTTAATACAAGGTTGTGCTGAAAACAACATTGAAGTGATAATACTAGATAGACCAAACCCTTTGGGAGGATTAATTGTAGATGGTAACACACCAGAAAAGAAGTTTAAATCATTTGTGTCCTTAGTTCCGACAACTTACATCCATGGCTGTACAATCGGTGAACTCGCGTTAATGATAAACGGTGAGATATGGACAGAGAATAAAAAACAATGTAATCTTACAATTGTTAGAATGGAAGGATGGGAAAGATGGATGGCTTGGGAAGATACAGGTTTAATGTGGATACCTACTTCACCCCATGTACCAACCGCTAATTCGGTGAGAGGAATATCAACATTGGGCACAATTGGTGAATTAGGAATTGTAAGTATAGGTATTGGTACAACATCTCCATTTGGCTACATTGGTTCTCCATATTTGAACTTTGATAATCTAAGTGTAAGCTATGAAGGTGCCTATTTACAGAAGACATTTTATAGACCATTTTACGGTATGTTTAGTGGCAAAGATGTTCCTGGCTTTTATTTGAAATTCAATTTGTCAAACCACTTCAAACCATATACAACTGGGTTGTTAATACTCAATGAATTGGTTAAAAATAATCCCGAACTACTTTCTGATAAAAATTTAAAATCTCAATCAATCAATATGTTCAACAAAATAACTGGTACAGATAAAATATTAAAAGCAATAGAATCAAATCTACCGAATGAAATGATTGTTACTTTAGCCAATGATGGTTTAATCGATTTTTTAAATATACGAACGAAATATTTGCTTTATTAATATGTTAGATGGGCTTTCAATAAGATTAGCAGACATTAGCGATACTAACCGAATTGTAGAAATTTATAATGAAGCCATTGTAAACAGAAAAAATGCTTTATTAGATGAAATTTTACTTTCAGATTATCAAATATCATTTAGAAACCGAGATTTAAAAAACTTCCCAATATTAGTAGCTACAATTAATAATAGTGTTGTGGGATGGATTTCTTTATCGCCTTACCGTGCAAATCGTAAAGCTTATCAAAATTTAAAAGAAGTAAGTTTTTATATAGATAATCATTTTAAAGGAAAGGGAATCGGTTCGCTTTTATTAAAATATATTATCAATGAGAGAAGTAAGTTCAATTATAAATCATTAATTGCTATTCTAGTAGCTAATAATCAAGAGAGTGTTTATTTATTGAAAAAATTTGGATTTTCGCTTTGGGGGTGTTTGCCAAACGTGTTAGATATGGATGATGCGAGTAATGATGCATTAATTTATGGTAAAAATTTTGAATAAAAAAAAGGCAGTTTTTAGTAAACTGCCTTTTCTAAAGTTATTATTTTATTTAATAAAAATAATTCTTTTTCTAAGTGTATAATATTTATTTCTAATTACTAAAAAATAATTGCCACTATTCATTGAACTTCTACTGAAATCTAATTTTAGTTTATTCTCACCCAATTCTGATTCAATTAAATCAGAATAGACAATATTCCCATCAAGATCAAATAATTCTAATTTACTTTTTTCAAAATAATTTGATAGATAGTTTACATTAAGAACACCCAATGAAGGCACTGGATAAACATTAGAATTTCTACTTACAAAGTCATCCTCAACTGAGCTAGTAGTTGGCTTGCTATTTGGATTCCAAGGTTGAGTAACCAAAGAAGGGTCACCAGGATTTGCTTGCCCAATTGACCATTGACCATCAGGGTCTTGAAGCTCTTCCCCATTTGTAAATCCGTCACCATCCGAATCGATGTTAAAAATTAAATCCCATCTTACATTCCCATTACTTAGATTATCATTTACAGTTTCACCAAATAGAGTTCTTGCTCCTCCACCACCAGCACTAATATGACAACTCGCACACTGAAACTTATTTCCGTTTGGAATTTGGTTGACTCTTTGAGGCCGAGATTCGAGTGGTTGTGTCACTAATCCAATCATTATTACTAAAAAAAGTGTATTTAAAACATTCATATAAACCTTATGTTTAATAAAAAAAATATATAGTTGTATAAACAACTAAAACATCAAAAAGTTACAAGATTACTCTGGTGACCCCATAATTCTTGCAAATATCTGTGTATCTGGGAAGTGTTCGAAGATTAGTTTAAGAAGAACTAATAATGGAATAGATATAATCATACCCGCTAATCCCCATATATAGCCCCAAAATACAAGACCAAAAATAACTGTTAAAGTATTTAATTTTAATCTATCACCAGTGATAATTGGTTCAACCAAGTTACCCATAACCATTTGTATTGAAGACAATATTAGCAAGAGGAAAATTACAGGTTGAAAAGTATCAAATTGTATAAAAGCCATAAGAACAGGTGGGATTGTTGCAATAATAGACCCAATAGAAGGTATAAAGTTTAAAAGAAATGCAATAAATCCAAAGAAAAATGCAAAATTAAGGTCAAAGAAAAGACAAGTTAAATAGACAAGAATCCCTGTTAAAAGACTAATTAACATCTTAATCATCAAATAAGAAAGTATAGACCCTTGAATTCTACTCATATTTTCTATCAATCTAGAATCAGTATCACCTTTAACGTGAGCTATATATAAATCATAGTCGGCCAATCCTATAAGTAGTACGACATAGTATAAGAAAAACATAACAAAAGAGCCAGAAAGAGAACTTAATAAATTTGCTAATGCTGGAATTGTGGCTGGAAGACCATATTCGTTAATTAAATACTCTAAATTAATTTTCTTATCAGCAGTTGAAAAAGCTGTACCAAAGTTTGTATTTATCCAAACGACGACATTTTTGATTCGCATATTTAGTTTTTCAACTAAGAAATCTTGATTTTCAATAATAGATTGAATAGCTTCATTCAAAATAGAATATACAGCAAAAACAACTAATAAGGTTATTAAAGTTACAGTTGGGAAAATAAGCCATTTCGGTGCTTTAAACCTTTGAAGAAATCCAACTAATGGTTGGAACATTAGAGCTATAAGAATGGCTAAAGCTAAAGGAACAAGAATACCAGATAATTCCTTTAGCAAATACATAACTAGAACAAAAAGAAATACGAATAGTATATTTTTGATCGAATTTAGTTGTGATTCATTATTCATTTGTATGCTGCAATTTTATACACTACACAATATAATTAATTATTTTTGATTAGTCCAATATTTTAAGTAAATTTTAGACAAAATAATCATCCAATGTAAGCACATAGAAAGCTAATTTGTTGATAATTAAGATAGACTTTTAATCGGATATTGCTTATATTAGCGGATTATAAAATTACATTTACAATATAAAGCAGCATAAATAAATGGCACTTTTTGGAAACGAACACATCGTTGTTACGTCGTTAGAAGATGAGATGCGTAATTCATATCTTGACTATTCAATGTCAGTAATAGTATCAAGAGCACTTCCAGATGTAAGAGACGGTTTGAAACCTGTACATAGACGTATTTTGTACGCAATGCAAGAACTAGGCTTACAACCAAATAAACCACATAAGAAATCAGCCAGACTTGTTGGGGAAGTACTTGGTAAGTATCACCCACACGGCGATTCGTCGGTTTATGATGCCATGGTTAGATTGGCACAAGAATGGAGTATGCGTTATCCTTTTGTCGATGGGCAAGGAAACTTTGGCTCTGTAGATGGAGACTCTCCTGCGGCTATGCGTTATACAGAAACAAGATTAGCAAACATCGCTACAGAAATGTTAAAAGACATTGATAAAAATACGGTTGATTTTAGATCGAATTTTGATGAGTCTTTAGAAGAGCCCTCAGTACTACCTTCTGTTATCCCTTCTCTATTAATGAATGGTTCTTCTGGTATTGCGGTTGGTATGGCAACTAATATCCCACCACATAATTTAAGAGAGGTTTGTGCGGGGTTACAAGCATTGATTGAAAATCCTGATATGACTTCCGAAGAAATGATTAAGTACGTTCCTGCTCCAGATTTCCCTACTGGTGGTATAATATATGGCTATAAAGGCGTTCAGGAAGCAATAACTACGGGAAGAGGAAAAATAAAAGTAAGAGCTAAAGCAAGTATTGAAGAAAATCACACTGGCTCAAAACAAGCAATTATAGTACATGAACTTCCTTATCAGGTTAATAAGGCCAATTTAATTGAAAAAATTGCAGATTTAGTAAGAAATAAAAGTTTAGAAGGTATCTCTGATATCAGAGACGAATCGGATAGAGATGGTCTCAGAATTGTTATCGAATTGAAAAGAGATGCTATAGCACTTGTAGTCTTAAATATGCTATTTAAGTTTACGCAAATGCAAGTTACATTTGGAGCAATATTATTAGCTCTTGACAAAGGTAGACCAAAGGTTATGACCATCAAAGAAATGATGGAAAAGTTCTTGGTTCATAGAAATGAAGTTATTGTACGTAAAACACAATTTGAACTTGATGCAGCTGAGAAAAGAGCTCACATTTTGGAAGGTTTTATAATTGCATTAGATAATATTGATGCTGTTATTAAAACAATTAGGGAATCTAGAGACCCAAACACCGCATCTACTTTGTTGCAAGAAAGATTCGAATTATCTGAAATTCAAGCAAAAGCAATTCTAGAGATGCGTTTGCAAAGATTAACTGGTTTAGAAATTGATAAAATTAGAGATGAGTACCGTGAAATATTACAAACAATTGAAAGATTGCAAGCTATATTAGCTAACAAAGAGCTTCAATTACAAATTATTTCTGATGAATTGAAAGAAGTTGCTGAAAAATATGGAGATGACCGTAGAACTGAGATTGTTCACGATGCAGATGATTTTGCGATAGAAGATATTATTGCAGATGAAGATGTAATCGTAACTATAACTAGAAATGGTTTAATAAAACGTACTAAAGTCTCAACATATAGAAAACAAAATAAGGGTGGCAGAGGCTCTAAAGGAACTGGAACTCACGACGATGATTTCGTAGAACAAGTATTTCAAGCTTCTACGCACAATAATTTATTATTTTTTACTGATAAAGGTAAAGTGTATAAAGTTAAAGTCTATGATTTACCAGAAGGAAGTCGGACATCTAAGGGTAGATCATTAGCAAATGTGATAATGAAAGATCCCGATGAAAATGTTACTGCCTTCCAAACTGTAGTAGATTTTGATGCTGCTGATTCTTATATAATTATGTGTACTAAATACGGTACAATAAAGAAAACTGAATTGTCTGCATTTGCAAACATACGTCAAAATGGTATTATAGCGATTGGATTGAAAGACGATGATAAAATGATTGGTGCCATGTTAACAAATGGAGATTATCAAGTTGTACTTGCAACTCATCACGGTTTAGCTTGTAGATTTATGGAAAGTGAAATCCGAGATATGGGTAGAACAGCACAAGGAGTCAGAGGAATTAGACTCTCTAAAGGTGATTATGTAGTTTCTATGGTAGTTGTAAGAAGAAATGATTCTCAATTGCTTATCATTGGTGAAAATGGATATGGTAAGAGAACTGCACTGAATGAGTTTAGACTTACAAAACGAGGTGCAAAAGGAGTTATAGCAATGAATTTGACTGCAAAAACAGGCAAAGTTGTTGGTATGATGAGCGTTTTAGACACACAAGATCTAATAGTGATTACTACTAAAGGGATATTAATTAGACAAAATATCAAAGATATTAGAACTATTGGAAGAAATACTCAAGGCGTTAAACTTATAAGATTAGATAGTGGAGATCAAATTTCTGACTTTACTATTGTTAATGAAGACGAAGATATTGACAATGATGATATACAAGAAGCTGATAATCAAGATACACTTCTTTAAAAAAATGATTTCGAAAATAAATAATAATAACGCTGGGATTTTAATAATTCTCAGCGTTTTTTTTATTTTCAATGGAAAGGGGTTTTCTAACACTAAGGATTCGTCCTTGTTAACTGTACCTTATGAATCACATGGTAGATTAATAAAAGATACATCGGACTTAATTAAAAAATCTACAATTCAAAGAATAAATTATAGTTCATTATTTGATATTCTCAATACAAGTAATGAATTATTTGGAATGTCTTTAGGTATTAATGGCCATAAAAATAATTTTTTAAGCTACGGTTCATTAGAAAACAATGTCGAGTTAGGTTTTAACGGACGTTCATTAAAAAATTATTATGATGGCAAATATAACATTGAGAATTTTTCTCCTGAATTCTTTGAAAGAATAGAAATTTTGAAAGGCTCTGACGCAGCCATTTTGTCCTCTGAACCTAATAATCTATATTTGAATATTCAAGAAATAATTTATAATACTAAAACACCTTTTACTCGACTATGGTATGCTCAAGAAGGGGGTTCATTTATCAGTGCAGATGGAATTTTTAGTCAAAATTTTTCAAAAGATTGGAATTTCACTTTTGGTTTTAAAAAAATCGATGATAGATTAAATTTTGACAACATGTCATCAGATTATTGGAATTTAAGATTCATACTTAGATATAATATAGATTCTACATCTTCCCTATCTTTCTCTGATAATTTCACTAATAATTTGACAATTTCCAATGGAGGTTCAGACCCACTCAATTCTTTCAATATTTATAGTCCTATCAACTCAACTTCTTATTACGAAAGTATAAAGTTGAGGAATTTAAGACATGATTTAAATTTAACCTACAGTAAGACTATAGGATTGATAGAAATAAGCAACACAGCATTTCTAACTTCTGATATTAGTGAACGAGCTTTACCTCCGTTTGATAACAATGACACTTCAGGAAATACTGCTAACTCTGAATTTCAATATGGCAATAGATTAATTGTTGATGTTAATTCTGATGTTTTAGATTTGAAATTTGGATCTAATGTAAGTAGTTTTAGTTCTGATGGTACAAACTTTTTCTCGAGTTATAGTGGAGTTAATTGGAACTTATTTTCACGAGCAGAGATTAAACTTAAAAATAATATAAATGTATCGGGAGGAATTAATTATGGTAATGACTCAAGAAGTACTTTCATATCTTTTGGAGAAAAGATTCAGTATGAATTTGATAATAATACCCATCTTTATCTAGACCATTCATTTATTTCAAAAAATGGCTTGGTTCACAGTAAAGGTTTAAAGAATGAAGAAACAAATTTAATTATACTTGGATTACAAATTAGTGAATTGAATATCGAAGGTTTTTACAGAATTGCAAAAAATCCTATTTATAATAAATTGATTAATGCATATACAACCGAACAGTATAATATTAGTGATTATAATGCTTTGGGAGGTAATGTATCTTACAATAACACTTTGCTAACAGATATATTCGATAACGAAGATAGAATCAGTTTTAAAATTCAAACAAAATTAAATATCATACTAAATAATGAAGAATTTAAGAATTACTATCCTTTGTTCACCTTAAATGCTGGTCTGAATTATTTATTAATGATAAATAAAAGTGAATTAAATTTAGGTTTCAAGGCCGGGTTACTTGATTCTAAAGTTGCACCTCGATATATCCCAATTTCAAATAGCTATATTAATACAACTGAAAAAGTTGGTATTCAAACAACAGGACTTAACTTATATTCAATTATGAAACTAGGAAACGCATTTGTAAAAATTGAATGGGAGAATGTATTAAATGCCAATTATTATTTTGTTTCATATTATCCTGAACGCGGTCAGATAGTAAAACTTTCAGTAGCATGGTCATTTTTTGATTAATTAACTTTTATCATTCTATTGAAACTAGGTTCC
This sequence comes from Ignavibacteriota bacterium, assembly GCA_020437395.1. Taxonomy (GTDB): domain Bacteria; phylum Bacteroidota; class Ignavibacteria; order Kapaibacteriales; family UBA2268; genus PGYR01. The sequence goes on from JAGQWJ010000006.1 coordinate 62,669, forward strand.
GATGATTTGTTTACTATAACTAGTTTATAGTAATAAATTCCGGAAGAAACCGAATTACCAAAAGAGTCTAAACCATCCCAATCGATTTTATTTTCACCAAAATTGGCATTTGATTCAATAGTTTTAATCTCTGAACCTAAGGCATTATAAATTGTTACTCGAACTTTAATATTATTTTCCTTACCAACATAATTATATTTAAAGGATGTGTTTTCATCAAATGGGTTTGGATAATTTATTAATTCATTAGTAAAATAATCATTAGAAACTATTAAATCAATATTAAGTGTATCAGCATGATTTCCAGTTGCGTCCTCGCCAATGACATTTAATATATTCTGACCTATATCTAATTTTTCTGTTGGTCTGAAAGTCACTCTTGCTTTTAAATCCCCTTGGTTAATTAGTTCAAAATTAAATGTATCTACATTATTATTAAGCATTACTTTTCTGTTAATTCTATTAAATATGACATTTTCTTTCAAAACTTCTAATGTAGATTTGTCATAAAGTTCCACTGAGAATATTGGTCTTTCAGAAACAAATGATTTATCGCTTAGTTCAACTCCATCTGCGTAAGCAATAAGCCAAGGTTTTGTCGTATCTTCATCAATTTTGATATCGGCCCTTAATATGTTATTGAATGTAAACAGTTCATTCAATTGCGATTTAGGGTCTATTTGTGAAAATAACATATTCTCAGTTGCAAATTCAGTAGTATTAAAATCAATCAATGTATTTAAACTAGTGTCTGTAGCTAATAGTGGAATATTCTTATTTTTCTTTATAGGATTAAAATTATTCTCAATTGTGAATTCAAATTCAATATTTTCTGCAATCGATCTAGTTGAAATGTTTTCAACTTTATAAGTAAACTCAGCCGTCTCACCTCTTTCATAATTATCTTTATTTAGTTTTGATTCCGATTTAATGACAGCTAATTCCGGAGTTGGGACAAAATCAATCTTTACGAAGTTGAAACTAAATGGACTACCAACACTATCTCTTTTGAAAATCATATCCAAGTTTAATGATGGGTTTTCGTTACAATCAATTTCTGACATATCTGTTATATTCTTGTTGCTGTTCAATATTGTGGCACCGTTTGAATTGAATTTGGTGTCTGTACTTATATTATCACCAGTATAATTAATATTACTGCTAATAAATTTCTTTGACTTACCAACATTTTCGATTAATACTCTTGCGTTTGTTTGAAATCTAGTAAATTCAGTTGTTAATTGAATAGTATCTCCAAGTAAATGATAATCAATCGTTGACTCAGGAAATCCAATTCTTGTAAACATTACGAAACTTGAGTTAAATTGAAGTGAATCTGCAAACTTACTGCCTAAATCTTTTAAGCTATTTTTTATTCTAGTTATGCTACCAACACTTTCAGGGCTCTGTTCTGAATCAATTATATCCGGTGCTCTTGTAGAAACGTCAGCAGTAGCTAACAACAAATAGTGACCATAAGGCAAAGAATCTGTCAAAAATCTATCTAACCACCTTGAATCATAGAAAATATCATCATCTTTAAATTTACTATCCCAAGTGTCAAAATGTTTAGAAATAAAGGTAGTATCATCAATAATATCAGGAATAATAATAATATTGAACCCTCTTTGCAATCTATTAAGATATGAAAATAAACTGCCGTTTTCTTCATCAATAGTATTAATAATTGCATGCCTTTCTGCATTTTCGCTACCTCTGGCAGAAGAAAGAAACACAGAGAATTCTTTATCATCAAACTCTAGACCCGATTCAGTTTCTTTTAAATTTTCATATTCTAAATTTCTACTATTGCTCTTGACCGAATAATGTACAATAGAATCAATTTTATCCGATGTATGAAACTCTAAATATTTAACAGATGACTCTACCCCCGTCAATTTCTCTTTGCTCGAATACTGAAGTATATAATCCGTGTTAACATCTAAATTTTCGATCTCTAATTCGATATAATTTTCAAGTAAATTCAATTTTATATCTGAGAATATATCTTCATATTTAGCATTTTTTAGTTTAAAATTATATTCCTTTTCTGTGCCAGTAGGGTTAACAAATCTAAATATAGCTTTCTGTGCGGATACGTTCCAATTGTCTAGTGGCTCTACAGGGATAAGTCCTTGTGAAAACACATCGAATGACATATTAACTTGATTATTAACATAATTTACATCATTAATTAAGCTATCATAGTCTGCGAATATACTAATATTGTGTTTTCCGATTGACCTATTTAGATCGAACTCAATAAAATGTTTAGATTCGAAACAAACAGGTTCAATTCTTTTAATTATAGTATCTGACTTACTGTTAAAAGTATGTATTATTCTAACATTCATAGAATCTTTATTAACAGTACCTATATTATATAATGTATAATCTACTCTGACTTTCGTGTCATTTTCAGTAATAATTTCATTACCTAATTGATCGGTTATTTCAACATTTTTTTCATAAAGCACTATTTCTGGTTTAGTTGCTATTCTTACTGAGATTAATGGATCACCTAATAAAACAACTTGATTAAGCGCCGATATTGCTTTAGGATTTCTAGCTTTATATGAATTATAAATTTTTCCAATACTCCGCTCTGGGAATTGTTCATTAATTAAAGCAAAATACATTGAATAGGATACACTAAGTGCAACGTGAACTTGCGTAGTGGAAGTACCACCTATAACTCCAACAAAACCTTTGTTCTTTATATTTACAAACTCTTCACCTATTGAATTAAATTGCCATGGTTCTGCAAAAGCTGAAGTGTTACAAGAAAGTGTATTTAAAAATCCATATTTACCTTGATTATTTAGATTAGGAGCTTCCCATCCTGACATATCAATTACAGTTGGAGAGCCATGACCTAAGAAATTTGTCCATATTTTACCTTTGTTTATTTCCTTTTTAATCTCATTTGCCTGAGATTCTGAAACTGTTTCATTTGATGTTTTAGAAATTGTTGTTGTATCGGGACAAATATTTGTAGAATTAAAGTATATATTCAGATCGTGCATATTTTGGGCAAATCCAAATTTCTGACCATCGTCACCTCCAGCAATTTGTAATATACTTTTCATCCAAGGGTTTACAGGTACTTCATAGTAAGTTCTAATTTTTTCAAAATAATTCTCTAGCTCTTGATTATTATTAACAGGTATTCTGCCGATGACAATTTCTGGTATATAATCATTGCCTTCCAAAGTCCCGTAGAAATTATCTGAATATGGGATTCCATAAACTGGTATCAATTGATCAACAAAACTACCTTCCCTCTGTTTTTTAGGATCCCAAGTAGCATCTCCTACTAATGTTAAAAATTCAGGGAATTTTTCCCAATTTTCGTAAGCATAGTTCAAGAATTTCTTGATTGAATGAGGACTTTCTATTCCATATCCATAAGTATCATAAAGTTGCTCTAAATCAATTGGTAGTATTTTCTTTCCCTCTGCACCAGAGATATAAGATGTGTATTTATTAATTGTTGGTTCAAAAACTGGGTTATAAATATAAAAAGCATCTACTTCTTTTTCCTCAACCAATTCTAATTTTGAGTCTACTATTTCCATTTCTTGGATAGAACTCAAAGAGTTTACTATTTTTCTCGATTTGACTCCTTTTGGCAATAAAACTTCCGCACTATAATAGTCTCCATTTCCGATTTTTTCCAAAATATTTTCAGCAGTCGATTCATACTTTTTAGATTTATAATTTGCAAAAATGAATTTATCTTTTGCACTATTTATCAAACTACTTCCAAATTTAATAGAAATTTTAGTTTTTAAGTTATTACTTAAATCACTGTTTAAGCTTATTACCAAAGCAGTATTAGAACTTTCTATATTATCTAAGTATGTCAAAAATTCTGATTCGGATTCAAAAAATCTCACAATGTTTTCTGTACCTAATCTTGAAACAATGCTGAATCCATATTTTCTATTAATAGCTAATTGTTTATTAAGGAAAATAGAAGAAAATTTGTTTTTTACAGATAAAGCTAAAAAGTCTATACTTTCTATTTTAGGAAATTGGATTGTATTGTTAGTTGTATCTATTACAACAACAAAATTATCTTTAAAACAAGATACATTTACTTTTGAATCTGATTTATTATCATTCAGAAATGAAAAATAATTATTTTCAGCAATTGGAATAACTTCACCTGTAATATTATAGTAATCAAAACCAATTATTCCATTATTCACTGATTTATATATATCTTCAACAACTTTATAAGAATTAAAATTAAAAGTATTACCTCCTTGAAGTAATTCGTTGTTTGGAACAACTATTTCAGTTGTAATCACTTTACTACCTACATTACTGATAGTATCATAACTTTGATTATTAATTCTCGTTAAAGTCTTATTGTAAACAGTTTCTGGAAGAAAATAAATATTTGATGCATATTCATACTCTATCCTTAAATCAGAAGAAGGAAAAAGAGTAAACTCTGTAAAGTATTCCCAAGGTATATTAAAATCATTTGGCACCCTCACGTCGGAGAAATACCAGTTTTCCGAAAGTACTGTTTCAGTATCTGTTACATCTACTCCGTTACCATAAACTCTATCTTCTTCATAGTGTCTATTAATTGTAACACTTTCAAGCATATTATTTGTATTCAAATCACTTATTAAATCATAATGATTTGTATTAGATTCCAAATCATAAGTAACAAAATATGGTTCTTTTCCATTATAATAATCATAATATGAAGTATCACCATGTGGATGAGATACTACAAAATATAAAAATTCATCATGTTGAATTACATTAGTAGTTGGGTAATATTTTACTTCATTTCCCCTATTTTTAATACTTAAATTGTTTACTGATTTTCCTACTAAAGAATTATCTTTTTTAATTAGTTCTGAAAGATTTAGTCTTGCAATACCATCTTTAGTTGAGTAGAACTTATAATACTTCAAGTTTGGGTTGAACCAATTTTGGTTTGATTGTATCTTATTTGTTTTATTAAATTTATTATTAGTTGTTAGAGAGAATAGTTGTTTTTTATTCAATATCAAGGGATTAAATTTGCTTCTATAATTATCATTAATTGAAATAGGATTCTTGAATTTATAAATAAAATGAACAGAATCCACTTTATAAGATTTATTATCCAGTGGGTTTGTTCTATTTAAGTCTATTTCTAATCTAGCTAATTTAACTCCTCTTTCTATTCCAACATATTCAAACCTATATTCATGGGATGATGAGTAATTTTTTGATTCCGAGATAGAAGCAGACTCATAAATTGAAATATCAAATCTATCAGGATCGAATTCATCTATTGCAAAAATAACATCCCATTGGTTGTTATAATTTTGATCGAATTGACTTATAATAACTTCAAGTTCAGATTCATTTTCAATTATCCTATTCTTTCCAATTAAAGTAATAGAAAAAAAGACAAAAATTATTATAGATAGAAGTATTTTGGACATATTATGATTAAATTTTTTATTTACTTTACTAAGCTTTAAACGATATAATAAAAAAAAGGTTGTGCTCAATATGAAAAGAACACAACCTTTTATAGAAGAGTTACTAAATTATAAAATTATTTTTTTGATGATCCTTTGATATCAAAGATAATCTTATCAGCAATTGCACCAGCAATTTCTCTTTGTACATTGTCTCCACTAGTCATATATTCGGAGATTGCATTTTCAACTCTTGTCTTAATTATTTCTGAAGTTTGACCAACTAATGCTGTCGAAAGCTGATGGATATCTTCTTGTTGACCTCTAAGTGTTTCAAGTTGAGATCTATTTGCATCTTCCATTTTCTTAAGCATCTTATCCATACGTTCTTCATTCTCAGTGTAGAACATAGTAATAGCTAGTAACACAAGCATCGTAAATTCTAAGAAGATTACGAAAAGGATTACAGAAGGTCTATCAGCTGGAATAAATTTCAAACCACGAATACCAACACCTACAATAAGTACTGCTGCACCACCATAAGCTAGACCAGTTACATTATTCGAGAATTGTTCAGTAAAGTGGTGAGCCATATAAAGTTTGAATCCTTTACCCATTTTAAGGTGATTACTTCTCCATTCTAATCCATTTTTAGTATCAATTATCTCTGTAACAACAAAATCTGAGAAAAATTCTTTGATTCTGTTATAAATAGCTTCATTTCTAAAAAGAACTAAGTCCGTTTCATCATCAAAAATATCATCAAAATCTATAAGTTTTTTTGTAGCTAATTCAGTATCAGTTGTAGTTCTTTCCCAAATTATTCTGAATAACCTTTCCATTTCGTCTCTGTCAGATTCTTTTAATTTATCATCGGGTAATGTCAACATCTCAACAATTCTATCATTAAAGCCTGTTTGTAATCTGATTTTTACTTTTACGTGATCTATCTCTTTTTCAAAGAGTGCCGCCATCAATCCTATTGATGATGGGAATACTATTGTTAAGAGTACACCAACAACAACACCTATTACTAAAGATAAAATCCAAAAACCAATATGTGGTTCCAAGAAGATAGGATTTTCACCAAGCTTGGGTGCTTTTACATACCATTCACCTGATTTTTTTGAATAGCCATGTTGTTCCAAATTCCTATCATTCCAAGAGAAGTCAATTATATATTCTCCGTTAATGAAGTCTTTTGCAATATTTGCATTCGAACCAATCGAAGCTTCTTTTTCCTTAGAAGTAGAAGCCCAAGTAAGATCATTGAACTCAACAAAACCAATTTTACCGAGATCATCACCAGAAGGTGAGAATTGAGAAATAACGAAACCTGCAGTTGCTTGTGGTAGCAAATGGAAGTGAGTAAAATATCCTACTACAAATGTAATAGCTAAAAATACTACCCATTGAATAAAACCTGCACCTGTGTGTTCTTTATTTCCTGTCATTGTATTTGGTGACATAGATTAACCCTTAAATTAATTATTAAATGTTTTTTTTCTATTAAAAAATATATTTTTTACTAAAACTGCTGATAGTAAAGCTTAAGATAAGATTTAGTTTTTATTTCTACAAATAAAAGTTATCAATAGTAACATTAATTTCAAATATTTCAAAATATCCCGTATATTGGTTTATGAGATTTCTTAATTCACATACAAACTACTTTAATTCAACAAAGGGTACAATAAGAGGCAGTTCTGTTCTTTCTTTTTGTAATTACCATTCTAAACTAATCTTTACTTTGTTGCATACTTCTATACTTGATTAATTGATTTTATAAAGAAATAAAAACAATTAATTACAATATATAATAAAAATGAGTATAATTATGCAGAATATAAATTATAAACCGAAGTTCTTTGTTGATAGTAACGAAACAAGAAAGACTATTGCTGCTCACCAAATTGGTGATGGCATCAATTTAGTAATAGATAATAGTAATAGCAAAGGAAACATTGTAGATAAAAATACGGGTAAGATTTATTTGGATTTTTTTACTTGCTTTGCGTCAATGCCATTGGGTTATAACCATCCTAAGTTGCTGGAAGAAAATTTTTTAAATTATATAGCACATCATTCCTTAAATAAGCCTTCCAATTCTGACTTATATTCGGAAGTTCAAGCAACATTTACGAATACATTGTTTAATCTAGCAGTACCAAATAATGATTTCAAATATAGTTTCTATATAGAAGGTGGAGCTCTTGCGGTCGAAAATGCACTAAAAGCCGCAATGGATTGGAAAGTAAGGAAAAATATTAGAAAAGGTAAATCGGAATATATTGGTACGAAAGTACTACACTTTAAGCAAGCATTCCATGGAAGAAGTGGTTATACCCTATCTATTACTAATACTGATCCAACAAAGGTTAGATATTTTCCAAAATTTGATTGGCCAAGAGTTGAAAATCCGAAGATAATTTTTCCATTGGAAAAGAATATTGATGACATAATCAACAGAGAAAAGGAAAGTATTGCTCAGATAGAGCAGGAATTTAAAAATAATAAAGACGATATCTGTTGCATTATTATTGAACCAATACAAGGTGAAGGTGGTGATAACCATTTTAGAAATGATTTTTTTATTGAATTAAGACGTATATGCGATGAAAATGACGCCCTTTTAATATTTGATGAAGTTCAAACTGGTGTAGGTATGACAGGTAAAATGTGGGCGTATGAACATCTGACGATTAAACCTGACATATTATGTTTTGGTAAGAAAATGCAAGTTTGCGGTATTCTTTCTAATACTAGAATTGATGAAGTAGAAGATAATGTTTTCCATAAATCTTCAAGAATTAACTCAACATGGGGCGGTAATTACACAGATATGGTGAGAGCGACAAAGTATCTTGAAATAATTGAAGAAGATAATTTGATCTATAATTCTGATCAGATGGGTAATTATCTACATAAACTGCTAGTACAATTACAGAACAATTATCCTGATTTGATAACCGGAGTTAGAGGTAAAGGATTGTTCAGAGCATTTGATATAAAACAAGATTTAAGAAAACCAATGTTAGAAAAATGCTTTCAAAATGGAATTATTGTACTTGCATGCGGTAATAATTCCATTAGATTTAGAACAAGACTGAATATAACAGAAAGTGAGCTTGATGAAGGAGTAAACTTAATATCCTCCTCACTTAAACAGATTATATAAATAAATTACTTAATTCAGATACAATTTTGTTTTTAACATCTTCAAATTCTTGGTTGAGGGTACGGGCACCAGCAGCAAACTTGTGCCCACCTCCACCAAATTTAGATGCAGTTTCTCGTACAGAATATCTACCTTTAGACCTAAATGAAATTCGTAATTCGCCTTTTTCTCTTTCAGTTATTAAAACTCCAACTTCCACTCCTTTTATGGAAAGTGTATTTGCTACAAATCCTTCCGTATCATCCTCAATAGCATCTGCCCTATCAAAATCAATTTTTCGTAACGACATTACTGATACTCTACCTTCACAAAACAAGTCCATATTTACTAATGAAGTTCCAAGTAACTTCATTGCTTGGACAGTTTTTTGATTATATATTTCATCGTAGCATTTTACAGGCTCAGCACCATTGTCTATCAATTTAGCAATCATTTGATGTGTAAAAGCTGTTGTTCTTTCAAATCTGAAGCTACCAGTATCTGTCATAATTGCAGTATAAAGTGCATTTGAAATTCTTTTATCAAATTTACCGTTTAGTGACTCGATAAGTTTAAATACTAATTCACCCGTTGAAGTTGCATTCGTATCTAATAATTCCAAATCTGCAAACCCTTTAGGTTCAATATGATGGTCTATCATAATTTTATAAGCATTAGACATAGATACAGCATCTCCCGCTTCTTTAAGTCTCTTTAAGTCATTTAAATCAAGTACAAATATTAAATCTGCAGCGATTATATTTTCCATTAATCTATCATCATATCGAAGGATATCATCTGATCCTTCAAGGAATTTCAGATTATTGTTTATTCCTCCGTTAATAAACATTGTAGATTTTTTATTGAATTTTTTCTTTATAAAATAATGCAATCCAAGCATTGACCCAATTGCATCTCCATCTGGACTAATATGTGATGTAATAATAATATTATATGATTTTTCAATTTTTTTGGATATTGTAAGTACTTTTTCTGTAAATTTCATTTTTATTGGAATTGTTTAAATAATTATTTTAATTTAATACTTATTCTCAAAAAAATACGAACTTATAATGACTTTAGATAAAAACGAAGACGAAATTGAAAGACTAAAGAACAAATACAAAAAAGAATCTTTTGCTGAAAAAAATGACTCAACTGAAAGTTATGATTATAATAACAATAAAAATATTTTCTTTGATTTTATAAGTAAAAGTCGAAATAGTTTCAAATATTTAATAACCTTCTTTAGTTTTATAATAGTAATTTTCATTCTTATTTTTATTGCTGACAAATGGGTTTTACCTTCACTAGTACATGATAGAGAAACAGTAAACGTTCCTCCAATAGAGGGATTGAGTCTAAAGGAAGCTTCAGAGGTTTTAAATTCGAATCAACTTTATTATGAAATTGTCAGTGAACAATATTCAGCTAAAAATGAAGGTACAATTTTAAAACAAATCCCAGAAGCAAATAAAAAAGTAAAGAGTAAAAGACCAATTTTTATAACAATAAGTAAAGGAAAGGAAACTATAGAAATGCCAGATTTGACTGGTATCTCAGTAAGACAAGCACGCGTTAGTCTTTATAATAATGGCTTAAATATTGGTGATATTAAATATACCTATAGTGATTTAGTACCGAAAGATACTGTTATTTCACAAAGTATTTTAAAAGGTAAAAACCTTATTTATGGAGACACTGTAAATTTGATTGTTAGCAAAGGTCCTGAAAATCAAGTGTATATACCAAAGCTTTCTGGAATGCCGCTTGAAGGAATAGAAAATTACTTAATTTCTGAAGGATTTAAACTTGGCAATGTAGAATTTATAGAGAATGATACTTTTGTTCCTGGTACTATTATCTCGCAACTACCGCAATCAAACACTCTTGCTCAACCTGGACAATATATTAATATAGTGGTCGCAAAATAGATTAAACCTTTATTATAATTTTTTGTCTAAACTTTAGTTAGTTGATTAATTAAATAAGAGGTTTTCAGATGAAAAAAATAAATTCAATCATAGGTGCAATAATAGTTGTTGTGCTTTTTTCTAGTGTATCGCTTTTAGCAAAAGATAATAAGCATTTGTGTGAAAAGAAAAAATGTAATAAGGAAGGGCGAACATTATCTCAAGAAATGGCAGACAGGTTAAATCAAATAAAAAATGAATTTGATTCAAAGCTAAGTGAAGATGATTTGAATTCATTGATTAAATTAAGAGAACTCGTTAAATCACAGAAATTGGCAATCAAAACTAATATTTTTGAACTAAGAAAATCAGATTTATCAAAAGCAGAAAAGAAAAAAAGGATTAAAGAAGTATTAGAATTGAATAATGAAAAAAGAGATAATGTAAAAACCGAATTAAAAGCAATTTTAGAAAGAAATAAAGAAAATGTTGATGTATTAGTATTAAAACTCAAAGATCTGAGGCAAAGCAGTGTTAAAAAATCTAAGAATAGAAAGTTAGACCAAAAACGTAATATTGCAAAATTTATTCTACATGATAAATTTATGGCAACAGATTATAGTTTTAAAGATAAATTTAAAAATACTCAGAAACTTGATATAATTGTAAACAAAGATGTTCTAACCTTTAGTTTTGCAGATGAATCTAATATTTCAACAATAACGCTTTATGATTTGAATGGCAACAAAATTTCAGTTTTAACTAATTACAATATCAAAGAAGGTGAAAATTCAATCAATTTGACTAAGTTTAATACGAATTTGGAAAAAGGCCGTTACTTTTTGGTAATAGAGAATAATAATAACATTAACACTGGAAAATTTATTTACTTGAAGTAAGTAAGATTAAATAACACAATAAAAGGAGCTTGTAGATATAAACTTACAAGCTCTTTTTTTTTGGTTCTTTCATTAATGTATAATTAGACTTAAATTTGGTTATTACGAATTCAGAAATAAAAAAAAATGTCATTGAATCTATCGAAAGAGAATCCTAAAATTGATCCTAAAATTTTCAGTACTTTAAACAAGCACCAATTTGAAGGAGTGAGTAAAATTAATGGTCCCACCCTTGTATTGGCAGGTGCAGGAAGTGGTAAAACGAGGGTTTTAACTTACCGAATAGCTAACTTAATATCCCAAGGTGTACCTCCTTATAAGATTTTAGCACTAACTTTTACTAATAAAGCTGCCAAAGAGATGACAGAAAGAATTTCTTCCTTGGTAGGAGAACTTTCAGCAAAAAGTGTTTGGGCAGGTACTTTTCACTCAATTTTTGCAAGAATATTGAGATATGAAGCAAAAGAAATAGGATATACATCAGATTTTAGTATTTATGATGCAGACGACCAACTGAGTGCGATAAAAAAAATTATGAACCAAGAAGGTATTTCACCCCAATCCTATTCACCTTATCAAGTTCGTTCGAGAATAAGTAATGCTAAATCAAATATGATTTCACCGAGTCAATTCGCAGAAGAAGCTGACAATACTTTCGACAAGCAAGTTTCATTGATTTATTTAGGTTATGAAAATTACTTGAAAATTAGTAATTCAATGGATTTTGATGATATTCTAATCAATATGATAAGGCTACTAAGAAGTTCTAAGGAAATATTGGAAAAGTATCAGAATAAATTCAAATATATTCTTGTAGATGAATATCAAGATACTAATAGAGCTCAATACATAGCTATAAGAGAACTTTCTAAATCTCATAATAATATATGTGTCGTTGGCGACGATGCACAGAGTATTTACAGATGGAGAGGTGCAGAAATAAAAAATATTCTTGATTTTAAAAAAGATTATCCGAAAGCAAATGTAGTTAAATTAGAACAAAATTATCGTTCTACTCAGATAATTTTAGATGCCGCTGACTCTGTAATAAAGAATAATAAAAATCAATTAGAAAAGAAGCTTTGGACTGAAAACCCAAAAGGTGATTTAGTCTTAATTTCTGCAGGAGATGATGAGAGGCATGAAGCTGAATTAATTGCTCAAAAAATAAAAGAATTGACATTTCAAGACTTTACTAATAGCGATATCTGTATCCTATACAGAACAAATGCACAATCTTTGGCTTTAGAAAGTGCATTAAAGAAAGAAAGAATATCTTATGTTGTTGTAGGTGGAATTTCATTTTTTAAAAGAAAAGAAATCAAAGATGTTATTTCATACTTACGATTATTAATTAATCCTAATGATAACGAATCCTTTGATAGAATTATCAACGAACCACCCAGAGGATTAGGAAAAACCTCTTTGCAACATCTATACGATTATTCAACTCAAACTGGAATGTCTTTTTTAGATTCGAGTGGTGAAGCTGACTTAGTCGATCAATTGCAAACAAGAGCACAGAAGTCATTCAAGCAGTTCCATCATCTTATTGAGAAATATCGTTCAATGTTTGAAGTAAACGAAAGTAAATCCGGAATTTTACTAGAATTCATCGAAGCAACAGAATTACCTAATATGTTCAAAGAAATAGGAACTGATGAATCACTTGATAGATGGAATAATATACAACAATTAATATCTGATATAGGTCTTTTTTTCAGAGAAAACGAAGATGTAACTTTAAATGATTATTTGCAACAAGTAGCACTAATTACTGATTTAGATGAAACTGAAATGGACAATGAACAAGTCACTATGATGACTCTGCATAGTGCTAAAGGGCTTGAATTTCCTTGTGTATTTATTGCTGGTATGGAACAAGGGTTGTTTCCTCTGGAAAGAACTGAAAGCATAATAGAAGAAAAAGAAGAAGAGAGGAGATTGTTCTACGTTGGAATAACAAGAGCCAAAGAAAAATTATATCTTTCTTATGCGAAAAGAAGAAGTAGATTTGGAGAAACAAAATTTACAACCCCATCGCTATTCCTACATGAAATTAGCTCTGATTTAGTCGATTGGAAAGCAAAATCAACCCAAAACAATAAAGCTAATGATAAAGTAAGATCTTCTTTTGATAATTTTACAAAACCGAATTTCCCTAAGGGTGATTCATTTGATCAGACTATTGAATATAATTATTCACAGATTGATGAGACATTAACAGATTACAAAGTTGGTGACGAGGTCAGCCATATTAAATTTGGTAAAGGTACAATAACTGGTTTAAAGGGTATTGCAGATAAACGTCAAGCTGTCGTAAGATTTGATAACTTTGGTAAAAAAGCTTTAATGCTCAAATATGCTAAATTAGAGAAACTAAATTAGAGTTTAGATAGATTTTTAAAAAAGTCTGAATAATATTGCAGTCTTGACTTATCATTCAAATCTGAGATTTTATTATATGCTTTTATTTTAGCTTGGTTAAGTTTATGACTGTCCAACTCACTTTCTTTAAATTCGCCCATTGTGGAGATCTCATCAAATGCACTTTTAGTGTATTCCATTTGTCTTAATGTCTGATAAATTTTCAATTTTTGTTTACTGTCACTATCCAAAAATAGCTTTTCGAATAATGTATAAGTATAAAGATAATTGTTAATTTTATTATATATCGTAGTAAGTCTATTAGTATCAAAATCTTCAACATAATTATATATTCTTGTATTCAGATTTTTTCTCTCGTCTAGACTAAGAGTCTTCAAATATTCAATAGGTTTAACCCAACTATTTTTATATATTGCTACAGTGGATTCATTTTGTAGTATAGTGTATGGTCTTAGTTCATCGATAGAAAAGAATGACAAATGAAGTACTTCTTGTCCGTATTCTAATTCTTTTTTATCAAGAAACTCTTTTATATCTAAATCATTATTAGTCTTATTATTGCTAATTTCAGGATTGAGAAATAAGAAAGTAAATATAAATAAAGCAATTATTTTCATTGTGTTACCTATTACTATTAACTTTTAATAATAATAGCAAAACAATTTACGTGCCAATTAAGTCTAATTAATTGGCACTTTTTCTAATCCATCTCTGGATAAGTTCGTAATATGTCTTCAACTGTTTCTTTTCTTCTTATAAGTTTAAAATTATCATCTTCTACGAGAACTTCTGGTGGTCGCATCCGATTATTATAGTTTGATGCCATTACATAACCATAAGCACCAGCGTCAAGAAAAGTAACAATATCCCCTTCTTCAACTTTTGGCATCAGGATATTTTTAGCAAATATATCCGAATTTTCACAAATTTGACCACATAAACTAACTTTTTCAACGTAATCGTCTTTTCCGTAAACACGAACCCTATGAAATGCACCATAGAGTGCAGGTCTTAGTAGGAAATTCATACCTGCATCTAAACCAACAAATTTCTTATAACTTTCTTTAATAGCAGTAACTGAAGTGACTAAATAACCCGCATTACCAGCAAGATAACGTCCAGGTTCCAATATTAGTTTAGGTCTTCCAAATCCATATTTATCACAATTTTCAACGAAAACTTTAGCAACTTTCTCTGCTGTGGCTTCAACATTCAATTCCTCTTCCCCATCGTAGTATGGAATACCAAATCCACCACCTATGTCAACATACTCCGGAACTATATCAAGTTCATTAAAAATATCTCCTGCAATCATCATAAGCTTATCTACTATTTCTGCAAAGAAATATGGCTCTAAGTTATTCGAACCCGTCATCATGTGGATGCCAAATCTCCTCACTCCAGCATCTTTGGCAAGTTTATATGCGTCAAAAGCCTTTTCATAAGGAACTCCAAATTTGGCTTCTGTTCCAGCTGTAGTTATACCTTCAAACCCACCTCTTCCATAACCCGGATTTATCCTAAACGACACTAGCTCAGGAACGTTTATTTTCTTCAATCTTTCAAATGATGTAATATCGTCCAAATTAAGCATTAGACCTTCGTTGGCTACAGCTTTTAAATCTTCTGGACTTTCGTAGTTACCTGTATAAAGAATCCTATCTTTTGTAAATCCAGCTTTTTTTGCATAGTAATATTCATAAGGAGAAGAACAATCCGCTCCACAACCTATCTCATTGAAAATTTTTAAAACATTAATATTGCTGTTAGCTTTAACTGAAAAATGAATTTTAGTATTTTCATAATGGCTTGTGAAAGCATCATTCAATTTTTTATAATTATTTTGAAACTTTGCTTTGTCATAAACATAGCAAGGTGTTCCGTATTCATTTACAATATCTTTTATATCTACACTAGAAATTTTTTGCATATTCTTAACTTTTTCTACTTATTCAAAAAAAACAGGATTCAATGAATCATTAAAAAATTCATTATGAAGAAGTGTTACAGCTCTCTGTAGGTCTTCCTCACTAACAACAATACTTAAATTTACCTCAGAGGCTCCAACACTGACCATTGAAATATTAATTCCTTTTAAAGCACCAAACAATCTATTAGCAATTCCTGCAGTTTCTTTGATACCTTCTCCTATTGCTGAGATTATTGCATTACCTTCAGATATAGTAACTTCACCAAGAACAGATAACTCTTTTTCAATATTAGGATTATATTCATTTTTATTTACTGTTACAGATATACTAACCTCAGATGTAGTTACTATATCTACGGGGATTTTAAGCTTTTCAAAAGACTGAAACACTTTACTCATAAACCCATAGGCGCCCAACATTCTGTTCGAACGAAGAGTAATAGTTATTACATCTTTTCTAAAAGCAATTGCTTTTATCATCTCTATGTTGCTCTTTTCAGAGAGAACTAAAGTACCATCATCATTAGGGTTAAACGTATTCTTTACTCTAACAGGTATTCCTTTTTTAACAGCGGGATGAATTGTGCTCGGGTGTAAAACTTTTGCACCAAAAAAAGATAATTCCGAGGCTTCTGAATATGAAAGTTTTCTTACTTTTTTAACTCCTTCAATGAATCTTGGATCAGAAGTTAATATACCGTTTACATCTGTCCAAATTTGTAGTTCTGTAGCATTCAATGCGGAAGAAACAACTGCAGCGGTATAATCAGATCCACCTCTACCAAGTGTTGTTGGACGCCCATCTTCATCTGAAGCTATAAATCCACCCATAATTATCAAATCATATTCATCAAAATAATTTAAAAATTGTTCTTCAATATTCTTACAACTTAAATCAAAATATAATTCCGCATTCGTAAATTGACTATTCGTTTTCATTACTTCCCTTGAATCAACAAATGCTATACTTTTCCCTTG
Source organism: Ignavibacteriota bacterium (assembly GCA_020437395.1). Taxonomy (GTDB): domain Bacteria; phylum Bacteroidota; class Ignavibacteria; order Kapaibacteriales; family UBA2268; genus PGYR01. The sequence goes on from JAGQWJ010000006.1 coordinate 79,372, forward strand.
CTCTTTGAAGTAAGTATATATTAACATTGAAGAAAGCACTTCACCTTTTGACATCACAACATCTTTTAGTTGTGGTGATAAGGGCAAATAGTTTGTTATTACATCAATCTCTGAAAGCTCATTCATTATAAATTCTTTTGTTGAATCTAAAATATTCAAATCTTTGGCAATACCCGAATGGATTTTATAAAGTTGAGAAAGTAACGAAGAAATAGTATCTTTTTTACTATTACATATTTCAACTAATAAATTAGTAACACCAGCATGAGCAGAAACAATGATAACTTTCTTAGTATTGTCTATCGATACAATATTAAGTACTTTGTTGATTGTTTCAGCATCTTTGACTGAAGTACCACCAAACTTTAAAACTAAACACGTTGAGTTATTCATAAAATTATTCAATACCTAAACGATTAAAAATAAAATCAACTGATTCAAATACTTTATCATAAGAGAATAAATCTCTTAACTCTTTTTCATCAAAATGCTTCATAATTTCTACATCTGATAGCAAAGAATCAATAAGTGGAATTTGCTCATCCCAAGTTTTCATGGAATTTCGTTGTACTAAGACATAAGCTTCCTGTCTTTTAAGTCCTTTTCTTGCGAGAGCTAGGAGAACTTTCTGAGAATGAATTAAACCAAAAGTCATATTCAGATTCTCTTCCATTCTTTTCGGATAAACTACTAGTCCATCAATTAATTTGATAGTTCTATTTAGAATATAATCTAATGAAATAGTGCTATCAGGCATAATTATTCTTTCAACTGAAGAATGAGAAATATCTCTTTCATGCCAAAGTGCGTTATTTTCGATTGCAGCATGAGCGTTCCCACGTAATAATCTTGCTTGACCACTAATATTCTCAGAGGCAATAGGGTTTCGTTTGTGTGGCATTGCAGAACTTCCTTTCTGTCCAACGGAGAAGAATTCTTCAGCTTCACGAACTTCTGTTCTTTGCAAATGTCTAATTTCTATTCCAATTTTCTCAATAAGAGTAGAGATAATAGCTATAGTAGTCAAATATTCCGCATGAATATCTCGTTGAATAACTTGCGTACTTATGTTTACAGGTTTTAAACCTAAGTTTTCACAAACATGCCTTTCTACTAATGGTGACAAATGTTCATAAGTACCAACTGCTCCAGAAATCATACCAACAGAGGAAACATCAAGAGCTTTTCTCATTCTTTCTATGTTTCTTTGACATTCATCATACCACAATGCCAATTTAAGTCCAAAAGTAGTTGTTTCTGCATGAATTCCATGACTTCTACCTACAGTTACTGTATGTTTGAATTCTATTGCTCTTCGTTTTAGCACTTCCGCAAGTTTGTTTAAATCTTCTAGTATCAACTCTCCTGCTTGTTTCATTTGTACTGCCAAACAAGTGTCCAAAACATCTGATGACGTCATACCTAAGTGGATAAATCTAGAATCTTCGCCTACATACTCCTCAACATTTGTTAAAAATGCAATAACGTCATGTTTGGTAGTTTTTTCAATTTCGTTAATCTTATCAACATCACATTTTGCTTTTTCTCTTATGTTCTTAGCAGCACTTTCTGGAACTTGTCCTAACTTTGCCATTGCTTCAACAGCAAGTATCTCTATTTCTAACCAAATATTATATTTATTTTCTTCTGTCCAAATTTTACCCATCTCGGGGCGTGTATATCTTTCTATCATTTATCTACCTTCTTTTGAGTTGGTTTAAAGTCTTGAAAATATTGTGGTTTAAATAATTCTGACTTAACAAATTCTTTTTCTACATATTTTAATTGTGCAAATTTAAGTATAAATCTTGGAGTAAGTCTATTTAATTCTGAAAGTTGATAATTATTTCCTTTAAAATCATTAGCACCAGTGCCACAAACTACGTTCAAATCAAGATTCATTTTCTGAACATCCTCTTTAGAATATAAAATAGGTTCTTTTATTAAATTTCCTGACTTATTATGCTCTGAAACAAAATAATAATCCTTATTAGATGGAATTATAACGAAAATAGATTTTACGTCTAATATATTCGCAAATTCAGATGCCGCAAATGCGAAAGAATTCATCGTTGGGACATCAATCAACTTAGGTACCTCGCCAAAAGTAATTCCTTTTGCAATAGCACTTCCAACACGCAATCCAGTGAAAGAACCTGGCCCAGAAGAAACAGCAACAGCTTCGATATCACTTATTTCGAGATTTAGGAATTCCAAAGTTTGCTTAATTTGGTAAGCAAGTGTCTCATCATGTGAATGCCTTAAATAAAGTGAAGTTTCATAAATTAATTCATTGATTGTGCCTATGGCAATTCCTGAATTAATGCCTGAGCTTTCGATCGCTAATATTCTATTTATTTTCATACTTCAATAAACTCCATTGATCTTTTCAATTTCCATAGTAATTCAGCAGCTTCGTTTCTATCAATAATATCAATTTCGCAAGTCAATCTCAATTTTCCTTGCTTTAAGTTAGCATTATCAATAGTTTGTAAGTAATCTAATACAATTGGGAATGCCTCTTTGTAATATCTTTCATTGCTTTCTTCTGGAAATACAAGAATTATTTTATTTGGTTTGATTATTATTTTGTCAAGACCTGTTTTTACAGCTGCTGACCTTAATTTAACAACATATAACAGATTTTTAGTTTCTTTGGGTAACTTACCATATTTATCTTCAAGTTCTTTTTGTAATTCGTTTAATTCAATGTTTGATTTTATATTATATAGTTTCTTATAATAACCAAATCTATCTGTATCAGATGAGATAAAACTTTCAGGTAAATATGCATCCTCATCTAATTCAATAGATATATCTTCATTAGCAAATAAGTCAGTAATATCATGCTCTGATTGGTCAAAAACATGTTGAAATTCATCTGCTTTAAGTTCATTAACTGCTTCTTCAAGAATCTTTTGGTATAGTTCGAATCCTATATCATAAATGGCTCCAC
>JAGQWJ010000070.1 GCA_020437395.1 Ignavibacteriota bacterium
CCATAGGTATTCTTCAAAGTCTTTGTCAGCAGTGAGTGTTGCTGATTCGTTGTTGCAGATGATACTTTCGCCCTGTATCTCGAACTCTGGTTGTGGGCTTTCTTCTACTGTGAACTCCGCTGTACCACTGCATCCCGCCTTGCTGACCGTTACAGTATAAGTCCCTGCTTGGCTGACCTCTATGATTGGCGTAGTTGCTCCATTGCTCCACTCATAACTATAACTCGGGTCGTTGGGGAGGGCTTCTAATATCGCCGATGTACCCGAACAGATGTTGCTTCCTGTTATAGTAGGTTTCAAATTGTCTTCTACTTTGATTGATATTTCTGCGCTATCTATACAGCCAGTTCTAGTGTCGGTAATGATTAGCTTGTATGTACCTGTACTATTAACATAGATTCCCCTTGTTGTAGCTCCTGTATTCCACTCGTAGCTATAATAAGGAACATCGTATTTTGATTCTAATAATGTAGAATCCCCATTGCATATTGTAGTTGGAGTAGGTTTTAGTTGTGCTTGTACTTTGGGATGATATGTAATATCAATTGTATCTGATATAGTACAACCTTTGCTTGTTTCTACTGTCAGTATGTATCTTCCAGTTTCATTTATTTCAATGGATTTGCTAGTTTCATCAGTGCTCCAAAGATAGCTTACATAATCTTGGTTGGCACTTAATATTAGCTTTCCATCATAACATAATTTATTCCCACCTAGTATTTCTAAATATAGCTCTTCGTCTTCAAATTCAATATTGACACTACTAGAATCAACACAGCCTTGGAATGAAGTAACGTATAGCTTATATTCGCCTGCTTTATCGACTTCTATTATCGGTGTCGTTGCTCCTGTACTCCACTTATATTCGTATCTTTCTATTATTTCCTTTGGTTCTAATCTATATCTTTCTCTTTCACAATCGCCTGTTAACTTGGTTGATACTATCTCTACCTTTGGTAGTGTATCTACATATAGGTTAACTATTCTCTCACGGTTGTAGCCTAGCGTATCAGTCCAAGTGATATAATACTTCCCTTCGTAGTTGTGAGTAGCATCAGGAAAGAATGGATCTTTGATATCTGGGTTATCTTCGAAGTATTTGTTTATCTCTGCTGCTAATAAAGTATCATTACTTTCTAAGTTCAATAATTCCCATTTGAAGTTAGTACCTACAAATCTATCTTCCCATACATTATTCAAATATGCATCTTCACCTTCGCAATAGCTGACTGTACGTCCTATCATTTGGGATGGGTACTGTGATCGGTTCCAGATTACATCTAGACGAGGTTGTGTAGGCTTCGCATTCGGAAATGCTCTATCATAATCAAACCTTAGTTCCTTTAATTTAAAGTCTGCTTTAGTTCCTTTTTTATCTGGTCTGTTTATTATTGAAAAATATTGATAAGCATATTCTGAATTGGGATGTGTCTTATCTATTGGTTGGTTTCGATAATACATTTTACCATTTGGTGCAATCAATAAATTAGTTCCCATATAACTAGGGTCACCTCGGTTATAAATATTCAAATTTGTATCTAATTCAGCAACTATAGTTTCTGATTCTTTTATTCTAATAGGATCTAATTCTGAAACATCATATTGAAATAATTTACTATTAGCTTGTGTGTATATATATCTAGAATTTGGAGAGAAATTAAAGAGTATGTCGTAATTAGGGATTACTCTATCATCAATATATTCTAATTTCGTAACATAAACTAATTTACCATTCTTGTTATCAAAAGTAAATAGGTAAACCTCTGGACCAAGTGCTTCCCAATTGCAAGCTAATAATTTATTACCATCTGGAGAGGGTTTAAATTCAAAAAAGTATGGTCGAGAAAAAAATGAAAAATCTAAACCATTTTCTTCTAAATTAAAACTGCTTTTGGGTATAGTATCAATTCCATACTTATCAGCAAGGTAAGTAAGAATTATATGTTTTCTAATATTATGTCCAACTATCCAATGTTTGCTAGGGTCGGTATGTGGCATAATTGTAAAGTCCCACACGGAATCTATACCAAATTTGAATTTATGTCTTATTCTTTGCTGATTTCTATCTAATGCAATGTCATCATAGGTTAAAATACTATGAATTCCTTCATATTTATATCTTTCATAGAATATTCTATATAAACGGACATTTTCAGAATCTAAAGGTTGAAAACCTGAGAACATTCTAACTCCGTACTCATCACTCTCAAAACCATTGGGGTCAGTTATTCTTGGGTCATAAAAATTATAGTAATCGGTATGCTCCAAACTAGACAATACAGAATCATTAATCCAAGTTGAATCTCTGTTAATATGTAAAAATAATTCACCATTATCATAATTATAATTTACCATATCATAGTGCCCATTAGTATATATATCAAGCATGTGCATTCTACCGTGAAATACAACAATAGAGTCATTATTTCTTCTAAAATCCATTTTATAATCAGACCATATCCATTGTGCATCATTGTATTGTGCTACACTTAGTGACGGGAGTAGTAGGAGTAATATTTGTATAAGTTTTTTCAGAAGCACAAACCTCGCAAAAAGCAGTTTCCACAACTTACTAAATAGCTATGACATAGCAAAATAATTTTTTGTGTGGTTCGGGAACTACAATCACACCTATATAATGGGAATCAGCACTGAGTTTGAGACTGCCACGTCCTCTTCGCTTCGCTCTGAGTCCTCGTAGGACAATTAGACCACCCCGCCTCACTCCGAAATGAGACGTATGCAATACGTCTCTACTCTTCCTACTCCACCACAACTACACTCTTAGTAATAGCATCGTAAGGTGATATCAATCTAACTTGATATAACCCACTAGGGATGTTCATAGTATTTATCTGTATCTGCTTTGATTTTGTAGATTGCGTCCATTCATCAATGTAAATTACTCGTCCATCAGTAGCCACTAGTTCTAGTTTCATTGTTCCTTGTACACCAGTTGTGATGTCTATATTCAGCTGTTCACTCGCTGGATTTGGACTTATATTTAGAGTTGTTGGGTCTATTAACTGTATACTTCTAAAATCAAAAATACAAACTGAATCTATGTATATCTTCCCAGGTTGTTCTATCACTTCTATGTATGGATTAGTAAAAGTGTAGCTTGGGAATGTGATATCATATTCTAAAGAGTTTGAGAGTAAGATAGTACCAGTTAGGTTATGGATATTAGTTTTATTCTTGTTAATTGGTTGTGTTTGATTCATTACATAACTATCATTTGTGTAGAATGCAGTTCTGTCTATATCAGTTGTAATTGAGTATTCTTGCGATGGTAATTCAGCCTCGCACTCCAAGTAAACTGCCACCGTCTCTGTTCTGCCGATTTCCGTGTAGATGTCGTCTGTGCTGATAGTTGCTCTGGCATACACCCTCGCTGTGATAGGGATTACAACCGTTGTATCGCAGGGTTCTATGATGTGAACGCTAATATCATCTCCGAAAAAGCCCAATTCTGTTGGCGTAAAATCATAATTTATCTCATAAATCTGACCGTTTTGCACCATTTCGCCGTTCTCTAATGTAATAGCAAAGCCGCTATTATTAGTTAGCGTGGCTCTATCCGTCTTTGTCTCTGATATGTAAACTTTTCCAAAGTCAATGTTGCTATTGCTTATTGTGAAGTTGAGTTCGTATTTTTCTACTTTGTGTGTTTCTGTGGCTTGGCAACCGTTCTCGTCTGTTACTGTTAGCGTGTAGGTGCCTGCTTCTGTTACTTCTATGCTTTTTGTGATTTCGTTTGTTGACCATAGGTATTCTTCAAAGTCTTTGTCAGCCGTGAGCGTTGCCGTTTCGTTGTTGCAGATGATACTTTCGCCCTGTATCTCGAACTCAGGTGTAGGGCTTTCTTCTACTATGAACTCCGCTGAACCGCTGCATCCCGCCTTGCTGACCGTTACTGTGTAAGTCCCAGCTTGGCTGACCTCTATGACTGGCGTATTTGCCCCATTGCTCCACTCGTAACTATAGCTCGGGTCGTTGGGGAGGGCTGTTAGAGTTGCACTTTGCCCAGAGCAAATGTTACTACCAGTTATCGTTGGTTTCAAATTATCTTCTACTTTGATTGCTACTTCTGTGCTGTCTATACAGCCAGTTCTAGTGTCGGTAATGATTAGCTTGTATGTACCAGAACTATTAACATAGATATTCTTTGTTGTAGCTCCTGTATTCCACTCGTAGCTATAATAAGGAACATCGTATTTGGATTCTAATAATGTAGAGTCACCGTTGCATATTGTTATGGGGGTGGGTTTTAGCTCCGCTCTTACATCAGGGTGGTCTTTCACTTCGATAGTTCTTGATACAGTGCAACCTTCTTTTGTCTTAACGGTTAGCGTGTATCTTGCTGGCTCAGTAACCGTGATTGACCTCGTATCGGCTCCGTTAGACCATTTGTACTCTGGAAATTCTTCTGCACTTGTGAGCGTTACCGCTTCGCCTTTGCACTTGATGGTATCGCCTTCTATAGCTAATTCATAGTCTTTTCCAAATCCAACATTCAGCTCTACATAAGCTTCACAACCAACTTCATTAGTAACTGTTACACCATACATTCCACTTTTAGTAACACTTATAAACTCTGTTGTATCGCCTGTTGACCACAGATATGAAGCAAACTGCTCTTTTAATCTAAGTACTATCACTCCATCATTACATAAAAATGCTTTTGGGTATGCTTCTAACGTCGGTTTGGGTGTTGGTTTTACTTGTACGAATGTCTCTGCTGTATAAGTCTCTTGACCGCTTCTGACTGTAACTATATAAAGTCCTGCTTGGTCTTCTTGAATATTCTCAATACTTGGAAACTGCTCACTTGTTTTGAATTGTTTTGGACCAGTCCAGTTATATGTAGCACTCGTGTCAGGTAACTGTGTCTTTGCAAATAACTCCAATTTTTCTCCTTCACATAGTATTATCTCACTTCGTACATAGACTGGCGCAAATGATGCGGATATGAACTGGGGTAAGTCAATACTACCATAAACTTGTTTTCCTTTGTTCAAACCAAAGTAAAGCGGATCAAATCTGTAATTAGGATTTAATTTACTATTCGGATTCTCGATTGATGAGATATGATTGGCATGATTTCTACAAATATATATTTTATTATTGGGCGCGATTCTCAATTGAGAGATGTTACCAAAAGTCAGACCTGAAGTAGAGTATGAATCATAATCTTTATTCAATGGGACTTCAGAATTAATTATTGTTTCAATCTCTCCAGTTCTTGTGTTGAATCTTTGAATTGTTTCTTTAGTACCTGATTTGATAGGGTTTTCAAATGTAAATAAATAAATAAAATTAGAATTGGGTGAAAATTCCATATCTCTTAAGTAATAATCATCTATAATAACTTCGCGATAATTATAAAATTCCAATGTTTTTGCGTCTAAACTTGATATATACAACCTTGATTTATAGTACTTTTCTACTGAGTCACTCAATAACTTATAGTAACCATCCTGAGAGTTTACTACAATTCTGTCACCCATCTGATTTATTTTTATTTCTCTACCCCTAGTATCGCTATATAACTCGAAGAAAGGCTGCCAATTTTCCCTTAGATAGTTACCTTTCAAATCAAATTCAAATGCTTTTATTATACCTTTAGAATCTGCACCTACTAATATATAGTTATTAGTAATTGCACTATAAGTTAACTGTATTGCTTCCGAGTGATAGGACTCATCCAATTGCTTCTTATATACGTCATAAATTAATGTATCATTTTCCAAATCATAAGAAAATATTGAATATACAAGTCCAGTAGTATCATGTAAATTTAAAGGGGGTGTATAATCGTTATTTATTGAACTTATAGTTAATATGCAAGAGAAAACAATAAATTTATCTGCTTTAAGTGGTGCCACTACAATCCCTTCTGACTGTGAGATATGTAAACCATACTTAGAATCCAAAATATTGAAATTTCTCCCCTGTAATTCTTTACCATTTGTATGTAGTAAATAATTACCATATTTATCAGATATAGTGGATGTATTTTCGCCTCCACCAAGATTTGTATTGCCAATAAAAATAGGCTCTTTATTAAAAGTATTGAATGACATTCCAACGCCATAATATTTATTAAGGTTGTTACTCTGCGCCCCTCCTCCAAAATACCAGTTATAGTAAACTTTTCCAGCAATAGGGAGTGTATCGTTGAATAGTTCACCTGCGAATAAGTTGCTACACAGTATTAAAATTAGAGTCAGTATGTATTTTTTCATAATAGCTTTTCCAAATGTATTCTAACTAGCTGAATAAAAGAAAGGGTAGCCACATAAGACTACCCTTGCTTATTTTATTCTTTTATAAATTTACCACCGTTTATATCATATAATCCAGCTCTAATACCATAAAAGTAAGTGCCTTTTGCAAATTCTTTAACATTAACTAAAACTTGAATTGATTCATTAGTCTTGTTTATAGTTTGTTTATAAACAGTTTTACCATTTAGATCTGATATTGTGATAAGTAAATCCCCATCTATTTTTGAGTTTACATTCAATGTAATACTTTCAGTAGCTGGGTTTGGAATAACTTCAGAAGTGGTTTCAAACAGATTTCCATTTATACTGTTTGCAGCTCTTTTTACAAGGAGTTCATTTTCTGGTACTCCTAAATGAGTATCATTACATATAAATGTACAACCATTGATTTCTCTACAAACTGAATATGTTGAACTTATATCTGTAGAATTAGTAACAATCTTATGCCCACCTGAAGTTGTTGTTAGCTCATATTCTGCAACACAACAATCATCTTCATAGCATGATTTCACAAAGTCTTGACTTTGAAAATTAATATCTTGCCAACAAGTACCAATTCTAATTTGAATTGTATTTAATAATGTTTTTGTTGCAACATCTTTCAATACTTCTTCAAGCCCTTCTTTCATGATGTCATCAATATTACCACATCCGACACCACTATATTGCATTGAGCTCAATTTAACTTCTACAATACCACTGCACTCTCTCCATTGATAATAAATTACAACCTCACAAGAAGTACCGTACTGTTGAGTTACTGTATTACTTCCTGAAGTATTCCATACTGAACCACAACTATCGTCACAATCCCCTGCATAGACAGGTGCTACCCCTACTCCGGTAGTCAGATCATCAAAAACATCACAGATCTTTTCACAACCTGTTCCGCAAAAAGTACCTGTACCGTCACTTAACAGATTTTTAGAATCAATATATCTTCTTTTTTCAACCCCAAATTCAATGAACTTTTTGATTTTCAGTTCAGTCTCACAACAGCAAGTCTGTTCTTCACATGGTTCATATGTATATGGGGGGAAATCACCAACCCCTGTTCCTGTACGTTTCCAACAACAATCTGCTGAGAAGTTAAGTTCAACGGAATCACCTATTGCTCCAAATATTTCAAATGAATTATTTAACAAATATCTACTGGCAAAATCTATCGCCACATCCAAACTTAAAAGACATTCTTCACTAGTTAAAATCTTGTCTAACCTAATATCGTTTCCTGCCATACATTTTCTGTGTGAATAATATATAGTTATCAGACATGGCCCGTAAGACTTTGTCATTACATCTTGAGACCAAATATCTGGAACACAATTCCCGCAATCACTCGCAAAAGTAGCTGCACTAAAGCTCAAAAAAGCTATTAAAATTAAAATGAATTTTTTCATTTTATTTTCCTCAACAAATAATTTATTAAAATAATTTAATTTTGAGAGTTTTATTTTTTATATTTGTCATTGTCATAATAGGGATTCCAATTTTTATTTTGACAATCACAGGTCAGGTTTAAACTCTCATCGTTTTTCCTGACCTTTTTTTATTAGCATAAGCACCTCTTTGATTTACCAACTATTAATAAAAATTAATATTACTTATCAAATTTAATTAAATTTTACAGTAGTAGC
>JAGQWJ010000071.1 GCA_020437395.1 Ignavibacteriota bacterium
GCAGAAGCGATCAGGCTATTTCGGCATATTCTCTAACGGTTACGTGTATGGTGTCGTTTGGCGATTCGAAGCACGAAACTGTCAAACCGTTACAAAGATTATTAGATGTAACACCCTTGATATTAGCACTATCCGCCAAATGCACTATACACGATGTTACCGCCTGGTGTTCATTCATTATCAGTTAGTTATCAATATTTTATAATCATAAATCAGCTCAATCGAAGCACTGTCGTTTCCGAAAAAAACAGTTTTTAGGGTCGGCAAAAAAGCGGTGGCAGACAGACAAGCTCTTTTGTAATTTTTGGCTGTGTGTCGGCTTGTGCGAATTGCAAATGTGCTTGGCTGTGTGGGCTGATTCATAATACAATATTTCGTTTATATAATCTTTTTTCTTCCAATAAATATTCTTCTTCTTTTTCAATCCACGGAAAACCTGGTCTTGATAATGTCAAAATCGCTCCATTGTCTTGTGTTGTTTTATACTTAATCATGCAAAATCCGAAACGGCTTGTAAATATTACGGTTTCAGTCATTAATTCCTTTGATAAAACCGTTTTTCTTTCATTTGTACATAATTTCATATTTTCAACAAAAGAAGAATACTTCGGCAAGATATTGTCTATTTGCGTTTTTATATCACTTATTAAATTCAGGTTTTCATTTGCTGACAATTTATGGCGAATGTTCATTTCTTCCGTAAATTGATTTAAATTCAGTAATTGTTCGGAATCTTTGGGAAGAAAATGAACTGCATTAATCAAAAGCAAATTTTTATATATCAGTTCTGAATTACTCCATTTTGCTTGTGCAAGACAAAAAACACAATGATAAAAAGCTTCTCGTCTTAATTTTTCTAAACGTTCATTTAAATAATCACTATCGTATGTTTTAAATCCTCGGGTGCATAAAAGAAGAAATTTACCAATCAAATCTGCATTAATAGCCGGAAGATTATCATAATATTCAAATCCGTAAGACTTTATAATCGTTTCATGATGCGCTTCTTCATCAATCGTATATTGTCTTTTATTATCCGTGTAATATATAGCGATATAAAGAGCAATTACGAAATTTGACAATTCAGTTATAGATACTTTGCCTTCTTCATCAACGTTTTGGTTTGATTTCTTAATCAGCCTATTAACTTCTTTCTCTAAATAGTCGTTATACCTTTCAAAGAATTTTATTATCCTTGATTTTTCGCTGTTAAATGCCGATTTGGTAACAGATTTTAATTCTGGTTGGTCTTCTCTTCCTTGAGTATCATCAATTTCTAAATCCAATTCTTCATCATCAAGTTCAGCACTTGCAATTTCTTCTCTAGTCTTGATCGATGATAAAGAAGATAAAAAGTCAGCAACACGGTTTGAACTCGAATTTAGAACATAATACTGGTGTTGTATGGAATCATAAGAAACGTCCTTAAATTCCTCGTAATCTAAAACTTTACCTTTTATCTCAATATCTTCTTTTTCTTCGTCAGTCTTTTTAGCACTTACTTTCTTTGAAAAATTTCGATTCTCAGCACTAAAATCATCAGTTGAAATGCAATCAATTAGTTTGGAAAATAAAAGTTCATCACCTTGTTCAATGCTACTAAAAAGAACATCCAGTATTTGTTTTTGTGGGTCAGGATTTGTCTTTGCTAAAACATATACATCCTGAATAATCTGCTTATTTGAAATAATTTCGGGGGTTTTAGAATCTTTCAAACAGCCATACATTGGATTAAGCAGATTTGACGGAATTTTTAAATAATAATGATTATTCCTTTCTGTTAGCTTTCCGCTATATATTACTTCTCCCCAATTATTGAATATTTGTATTTCAATATCTGCTTCCAGAATATTATCTACATAAACATTCAAAACACTTCCTTCTTTATCAATTGCCTCAATATTATATTTGAATGCTACCGAATTTTCAAATACGGCACTTTCATCTAAACCCTCTGCAAAATCAGTCAGATTCTGACTTTTTTTAGTATTTATCTTAATGCCTAAATCTTTTAGATAGTCTTGGTCTGACGAATTTAAAAGAATTGATACTTCCTCGTTTATCGCTGAAACATTTTCAGTTCCTAACGCTGCAACAGAAGCATTTGCACTGCCTAACAAACATAATTGAGAATTATCATTAAGTGAGAAATTTAAAAGTTTTGCATGAAGTCTTGAAAAATTCTTATCATCATCTTTGTTTGAAAAACAATCGTTCCAGTGATAAAAATTAACTTGATTTGCAATACTTGGGTCTAAACCAAATGGCAAAATACCATTTTTATCATCTACCAGAACATTAATAATTGCTTTAGGTAATAATTTTGAAAATAGCTCAATGATTTTCCCTTTAGAATCAAAATAAGGTGCAACAATAGTAAGTTCTCTGACTTTATCATAAGGTACAAATTCAGAAAGCTGTTGGTATATACTTGTTTCGGAATTGTTATTTAAAAAGGCAATTTGTGTGGAATTATCAAGAGTCTCGAAATTTGTTGAGTTTGGCGAAGGCAACGTTTCAATCCAAGGAGTATATTCCTTAATCCATCTAATTTTTTCTTTGGCAAATCCTTTTACATTTCGTGATACTTTTTCAAGAAATGACCATGAATTAGAAAATAGTTGAGAGTATTTTGGGTCTGTTGCATCAAAGTGAAAAGCTCCCCAAATTTCATCATTTTTTCCATGACCTGATGAAGTAAGGTTTCCAGAACCAATTATCAAAAGTCCTTGTTTTTCACCAAAAAACATGTACACTTTGGGATGAAAACAGCCATTAGAATTTATTGGGCTTATTGAATAAACTCTCGAATTACTACTGCCGATTTTACCAAGTATGCCCTGAAAAATGTTATTGTCAATGAAAATCGAAATATTTCCTATGCCTTTTGACCTTAATATTCGCATTACACTTTTTTCAAAGTAATAGAAGTCAAAAGAGTAAGTTGTTATTAAACAAGAATGATAGCTTCTGCCACTTACCAAATCCCATATATTTTCTTTTTGTGGCATGATTAAGCTCCAATTAATTGTTTACCGATTTGTGATATTTTGTTTTCTTTTGTTACATAACCAAGGTCTTCAAAGAAATTATACATAGCATAGATTCTTGGAGTAGTCCACACAGGGCTCATTGTTTCTACATGTTTCAAAAAATTATCTTCATAACTAAATTTCAACGTGTTCTTAGTTCCAGAACCCATTTTTCTATATGCAACTTCTAAATGTCGATTGATTACATTTTTAAGAACAAATTTTTCTAAAACATCAGAGATAGATTCGTCAAGCCTAAAAGAAAAGTCTTTTAGTCCATTAATGCAATCACCATCGCGTACCATACCGTGAAAAGCTGCAAAGCTTTTTAACTTATTAAATTCATTTTGGTTTTGTTTGTAGATTGTAAGCAACATTTTAAAACCTAAAAAAAGGCATTTTGGAATATCAGTGGCTTTTATGCTTTCTCTTATTTGTTCTGACAGTTCCCAATTATCAACATCTTCAATTGAATTTATAATTTCATTTAGTTTTTGAGATTCGTTTTCAATGAAGTTGAATTTAATCAAAGAATCTAAAAATTTCCTATCAAATTCTTTCAAGAAAGCTGAAAGCTCTACCTGAAAATGTTCGATTCGTAGTGTTTCAAGAATGCTCCAAAATATTGTTTCCACTCCGAAATGCCAATATTCATTGAGTTGATAATAGTACCATCCAAATGAAGATTTTGATTCTTCATCTAAAAAATCTCTTCCTTTTTGCTCATAAAGCTCACATGTAAAGTAATCCCAACTGTCTGCTGTTTCATTCTGATTGATATATGATAAAACAGTCAACATAGAATCTTTCCTAAAAAATGTTTGATTGTCAGCGTTCTGATATAATGGCTGGTCATTACTGAAAAGTAACTTTGTATATAATTTCCATTCGTCAGAATCTTTGGTAATTGATGTTATTGACAACTCATTATAAAGCTTTTCTGAATCAGACTTTTTTAAAACCCCATTTTCTATATTGCTTAGAAACAGTTGTTTTGAAGAATCCGAAATGTTTTTGTCAAAAGCTTGTGCTAATACAGTTCCTGTTACAATTGAATCATCCTCGTGTTGAGTGCAAACAAAAACTGGCGAATCTTCTCGATGAATTATTAGTCCGATAGTTTGTAAAGCTCCTGAATAATACTGACCAAAGGCACCAGACGAATATTTCCAGTATGTACTTTTACCTTTTTCAATGTCTGCCCCAAATATTAGACTAAATTCAGAATCTGCTTCTTTTTTGCTTATTTCATCAGCCGCAAATAAACTCCCTGGTATTTGAGTCGTGTCCTTTTCATGTAACTGCATTAATAAAGCAATTTGATATTCTCCTCTTCTGATAAATTTATTCTGTACTTTCGGATTAGTGTCTCCAATTTCTTTTGCGTAAATTTCAAGTAACCAACAATAAAAACCATAATATCGTATTCGGTTTGTCAAATTGGTTAGTCCTGGTAATAATGTTGAATAACTTGCTTGAGATGTAGTTTGTAAACCTAAAGAATCACGTCCAGTAGAATAATCATTACTTTTTCCGAAGAATGGAGCTTTCCAATTACCTTTTTTTAGTACAGCCATAATTTTGTTATTTGGTTTTTGTGGGGTGGCAAAAATTGCACTCTTTTGCAAATTTTGGTTTGTGTGTCAGCCTGTGCGATTTGCAAATGTGTGCAATGTGTGTCGGCTTCCCTAACTGTCCCGAAGGGCAGAAGCGGGTCGGCAAAAACTGTTTTTTTCATGCACCAAACTTCAATCAATGAGACAATATTTTCTAACCGTTTTTTCAATTTTCACAATCAGGTTTCAATGTTTGTTTCGGTCTTTTACACTTGGCGGTAACGGCCCTGGTGTTTGCGAAGTGGCCTGGAAGGTCCACAGAGCGTACCAGGAGATATAAATATAAGGCAAATTTGGTCTGCGGTGGGTGAGTAGCCATTGCGCCAACACCGTGTTAGAGGATGTGCCGCTGAAACTGAATTGTCTTATAAATTCCTGCATTTTCGGGCTCGCTGCAGTGGATTTTCCCTTCGATTTTTGCTATCAGAAACCGAGACTTGGCTGAAGTATCGTCGGGCAATCATTCCGGGCGGATCCAGACACCTTTGATCCAGGCAAACCACAGCTGACAAAGCAAGCTTCTGCCGCTACTACGGGCCATTCGGCCGCAGGATCAAAAGAAGGCTCAGGAAAACAAACGATAAAAGCGGTGTATCTGTCAGCCGGTCGGTTACCATGCCCGACTGCTGGGCACCAGCTGTGCATAGACGGCCAGGCTATTTAGGCATATTCTCTAACGGTAAAGTGTATGAGCAGTTGGGGATTTTTATGCCCTAACTTTTCGGTTTAGCACTTACCTTTATTTTATGTTTATACATTCATTTTATCACTTTCGCCCCAATTGCTTATACACTATGTTATATGGCGTTTTTTATCCTATGTTCAAAGCAATTTTGGATTTCCGATTTAAAGAAATTTTCGTATTTCGGATATCCTAAATTGAAAACAATCAAATTTCTTTTTGCTCTTGTCAAAGCTGTATATACTAATTCAGCATTTGTAAATTCTTTATCGTCTTCTTCCTTTTCTATGAACAAGAACAATGTATTTATTTCCCAACCTTTAAAGCTGTGAGTGGTCGAAAGTTTTAAGGTTCCTGTTTTCATCCAAAAGTGGTTTTTCTTCGTTCGCCTTAACTTTTCGATTGCTTTAGCATTACCTTTTATTTTCTCAAATTCTTCTTGGCTCTCAAAAGTGGTTGCTGTCTTCTCTTTCTTTTTTGTTCTTATTAAAAAATCCAACTCTCTTAACAACTCAACTTTTGAACATAAAATTCCTGCATCTGAAGAATGAATTTCATTTCGTTTTAAAACGTCAAAAACTACATCATACAAATTTTGGGTTGTGTAACTTTCGAATGTGTGGTATTCGATTATTCTTTTCTCAAAGTCAAGTTGGGACAAGACATTTATTTCGTCAAGGTTGTACTTCTGATTGAAAATAGTTTTTTGGAATTTGATAGCAATATTCCCAATGTTACTTGAAAATCTATGTGAAGTATTAAGAGTTTTATTCCATACTCCAGGAATTGTCCTTACAATTGGTTCGTTATTTTCATCCAATTGTCGGTTATAAATATTCTGTTTCTCGTCTCCGAACACAACAAATTCTGTTTCATTATGTGTGAAGTATTTTGTAATAATATCTATCCAAGATTGCAGATAATCTTGTATTTCATCAATTAGCACAACATCAAATTTTTGAATACCGTCTTTTACCTTTTCAAAGAAGTTTACATCTTGCCAATTCCCAATACCATTTATTTCAAGATTGTAATTGTTGGCTTGTGTTTTAAAGAATTGGTGGTAATTTGTTATGTAAAAGTTTGACCAATAAAATTCTTCTCTTACGTCAGATATTCTGTCGTGTATGTAATTTTTTAACGAAAGGTTGTAAGTTAAGACTAAAACCTTTTGACCTGTTCTTATGTGAGCATTGACAGCTCGTTTTGCTAAAACTAAAGTTTTACCACTTCCTGCAACTCCTTTGATTTTTCTGCGAGGTCTGATTTCACTTCTTATAAGTTCCTGTTGTTCTTTTGTATAATTTATTTTAATTCCTTCTTCTATTTGGTGAAGTGGTGATTTTAAATATCTGCGAATACTTTTATACAAAGTTTCATCGAAGTAGTAAGATTGTCTATTCAGCCAAAATTTAGACAATAATTGATTTAATGAATTTTCATTAAGTGAATTACTTCCTAGAAGACCAAAGTAGTTCACAAACTTTCTGTAACCACCATAGTTTTCTCCTTGAAAATCTTGAAGCAAAAAGTCATTTAGTCTTTGTTGGGTAGCATTGTGGAAATAGACTGCACAGTTTACAGTTGCCCAATTGTTCTTGTTTTTGACACTTCTTAAAAATAGTTCTTCACTATGTAATTGAAAAAGGTTGTCTTTGTAGGTTTCCACTTGATTTAATGGCGATTTGATAGGTGTACCATCTTTTTCCAAATGCCATTTTGTTCGTTCATCTATATAATAATGGTCTAAATTCCAATCTTTTACTTCAATTAAAAGTACTCCACTTCGTTTTCGCATAAGAGCAAAATCGGGATTATCTCCGTTCAGAAATGGTTGGTAGTAAATTTCGTAGGTGTCATCAAGCTTTTCGAGCAGAAAATACAATAGTTTCCATTCGCCTTCAGTTGGCTGGACTTTCTGCCTTTTGATAATTTCTAATTTCGGTTCTAAAATTGCCATTGCTTGATTTCAAATGCCATATAACGGCCCTGGTGTTTGCGAAGTGGCCATGAAGGTCACAAAGCGCACCAGGAAATATAAATATAAGGCAAATTTGGTCTGCGGTGGGTGAGTAGCCATTGCGCCAACACTTTGCCTGTCCCGCCCGTGCGGGGTTAGAGGATGTGCCCGCCTACAGCGGGTAAACCGCAAGACTGAATGGTCTTTTAGAATCCCGTATTTATGGGCTCGCTGCAGTGAATTTTCCCTTCGATTTTGGCTATCAGAAACCGAGACTTGGCTGAAGTATCGTCGGGCAATCATTCCGGGCGGATC
>JAGQWJ010000072.1 GCA_020437395.1 Ignavibacteriota bacterium
ATAATGCCGTGTGTTCATGGTGGCCCCCACCACCTCCTACCCCTCTTCATGGAGCATGATGGCGCATACGGTACTGTCGATACGGCCGCTCATGGGGCCCAGAGCCTTGCCGTGCTTACTCATCGTCACAAAAATACAAAGAAGGGTAAAGGAAAGTTCAGATGGATAGAAGCGGGGCGTCTCCCTGCGGGCCGGGCATCTGCTGTCTCGTTCCTCATCAGCAGGATCTTCGTTGCAATCCCTGACGCGAAGGCGGATATACACTCTTATATCAGCTCACGGGTATATTTGATTACCTAATTATGTAACGTTGTGAAAATAAATTTTTATTGAATACTTTTAACATATACTATACATATTCACCCGTACTAGCATATATTTTGTAAAAAACCAATGCTATAAATAAGTTGCTCAACATTGAATTATGACTAACGAGATTATTATTATATTAGAAGAAAGCAACTCCTTTAAGCAAGGCAATTGTTTCGAACAATTGGTAAAAAACGTTTTGGAAACACAGAGATATGTTGTTCAATCTGATATAAATTACACGGGATTAGAAATTGATCTAATTGCAAGACATAAGGACAGGGACGAGACTATTTATGTGGAATGCAAAGCCAAAGAAAAAGTATCCTCAGATGAAATAACAAAATTTGCTTTTAATGTGAGCCATAAAAAAGCTCATTCTGGCCTATTCATCAGGACAAAAGAATTAGCACACCAAGCTGCAGGATTAGTAAATGAGATGAAATCCGACCCTGATAATCGATATAAAAACTTGACCTTCTTTGAACCCCAAAAAGTCATTGAAATTCTTCAAGAATCAAACTTTGTTATAAAGCATGATTTTATATCAGATTTTCAATTAGGTAAAGAAATTCTTGCCGTCACGCATTTCGGCGATTTCTTTGTTTTTATTCTAAAAGATGGTTTAGCCTCTGTTCCCACAAAAGCAATTATAGCCAGCGCTACAAGTAGCTCCACAAAGTTAAAGCCAAATGAGTTAGAAGCGTTAAAATCAAAAATTCCTGAAATTGAAGGGCTTGAGGTTGAGTTATATCAAGGTACATCAAAAAGGTCCAAAAGCATTAGTAGTGAGCAGAATAGAAATCCCCAGGACATTGAAAGCATCTCAGAAGTTCAAGAAAGTGAAAATTGGTATGATTATTTACCTGCTTCTTCCAATCACTTTGTCGGAAGGGATGAAGTCCGGACTTCCATTCTTCACTTTTTTGATAAGGTGAGAAATGAAAATTCAAATAGGCGAATCTTTTATCTCACCGGAAAATCGGGATGGGGGAAAAGTTCATTAGTTGCTGAACTTAGAGGTCGAGCAAGGAATAAACATTACCGGAACAAATTTTATGTTACTGCAATAGATTCAAGAAGTGCATTGTCCTCAAATTTCGTTGGACTTGCATTTAAGCGATTAATCCGTAATGCCATTAGAGAGAAATTCATTATCTGGGATTTGTTTTCTGAAAATCTTTCTTTCAACTCAAGTTTTGATTTACTAGACTCAGATAGCATACAGTCGTTCTTTGATGAACTAAAGCAACAGAACAAAGTTTTAATTCTAATTTTTGATCAATTTGAAGATGTTTTTAGAAAAGAAGGACTTTTCAAGGTGTTTTATAAGTTATTATCTGACACTTCTGATTCTGGAATTAACCTAGTAATTGGTTTTTCCTGGAAAACCGAAATACTAATTCCAAGTGAAAATGAAGCTTATCATTATTGGCAACAATCCAAAGAGCAAGCAGTTCACTTTTCAGTTCCAGAATTTGGCTCAAAAGAGACAAATCTTCTAATAAATCAATTAGAAAACAGTATCGGGAAAATTGACAATAGCCTTAAAAGGCGTATTGTTGAAAGTTCTCAAGGTTATCCGTGGTTAGTTAAGAAACTTTGCATTCACGTATTTGAACAAGTTAAATCTGGGAAGAACAAACAAGACCTTCTTGATGAAAACCTGAATTTCGAATCCTTATTTAATAAGGACCTCGAAGCATTGAGTGATGAAGAAATAAAATATCTTAAATACATAGCTCAAAGAGCACATGATGGCAATTTCTTTGAAGCAACTGAAGTGAATGAGATAATTCCTGAATCAATTATCAATTCATTACGAGATGATAAGGATAAACGGCTCATAATTAGATCTGGAGTTAACTATAATATCTATTGGGATGTTTTTAGAGATTATTTAGTTACTGGTAAGGTTCCTGAAATTGGGGAAAGCTATATGATTAGATCATCCCCTAAATCTTGCCAAGAAATATTTCTTTTATTCGCGGCAAAACCTTCACTTTCTTCACTGGAAATTCAAGCTTCATTAACAAAAAGTGTTACAACTCAGACAATTGAAAATTGTATCATTGATCTGAGAAGTCTTGGGATTTTAAGAAAATCTGAAAACACTGACAGCTTTGAATTAGCCAGGCAGGATATTGAAGTTACGAGCGATGGATTTAAAAATTTTATTAGTAACAAGCTAAAATCAAATACTGTGTATCTCCGGGCTTCAAAAATAAAAGGCTCAATTACAAATGAGGACATTATTAAAATACTAGTAGAAATTTTCAGGGGATATTCATTCCAAGATAAGACATGGAGATCTTACGCTAACTATTTTTTGAATTGGTTTGATTTTTCTAATCTCGACGTATCAAGTAGAGTAATTGTCGTTGGCAAAGGAAAAGGTAAAAAAGTCATCTTTTATAAAACTATAGTAGAACAAAGAAAAAAAGCTGTTCTTCGAAATTCACCAGATCAAATAGTTCAGGCCCTAATAAATTTAGACGTAGAAAAAGTTGAATTGCTTTCTGCTTCAATGCTCAGGGACTTAGCATTACTGGATTTTTTAAGCTTCTCAAATGAAGAGTTCATAGGGAATGATGAATTGCGAAATGTCCTTAATAATAAAATAGATCCCGAAAAAGCTGTTGCAAAAAATAGTCTAAAAATTAGAAAAATTAAAAGTTTGTACGATTACTTGACTATAAATGTAATTGATATGAAGCCTCATCAGGTTCTATCTAATTTTCCAGAACTATTCGACAAATCCTTAAAGGGGTCTTCAAAAAAAATATACGCAGGGGGAATTCTAAGTTGGGCGAAATTTGCAAGTAAAACGTTGTACAACAATAAATAAAGCGCATTAAAACGCGTTTTATAAAATCCGTTATCCGTAATAATAATATGACAACCGAAGACTTACTATACAAAGGATATTTTCCAAAGGAATTGCCGCCTTCATTTTTCACAGAATTGTTGGCTTTGAATTATTCAGCTATTGCAAATGAATTAGCCCATAATGAAATTTCTAAACAAAAAGCATTTGAGAACGCAGCTAATTCCATAGCTGGTCTCACTCCAACACAAATTAATGAAGAGAAAGTGAAGCTTAGGCAAATATTCAAAAATAGACTAAACTATTCTGAATGTGGTCAATTTTCAATCCCCAAACCTGGCATTGCAAGAAATATTATCAAAATCCCGAATCCACTTCACCAAGGAAAACTTGCGGATATAATTTCAAACAATTATAGTGAAATTGAAAAGCTGTTTAAAAAGTCAAATTTTTCAACAACAAAACCGATAATTGAAACTGAAACAAACCAAGGCAAAAGATCAGTTAAGCATGACAATTATGGTGTTTTCGTAGAATTATGTGTTGTAAATTCTTTTAAGTATTCCATACAACTCAAAACGGACATCGCTAAATTCTATCCATCTATTTACACTCACTCAATTCCTTGGGTTACATTTGGTGGTAAAGATAAATTCAAGAAAAACAAAGCTTTACATAGAAGTGATCCTGCTAAAGTAACAAGCATCTACGGCAATGATATTGATGATAGACTCATGTGGTGTCAAAACCAACAAACAATTGGTATTCCTATCGGACCAGATACGTCCTTCATCTGCGCTGAGATAATTGCATGTCATATTGATGAATTATTTGAGAAAAGGCTTAAAAAGAAAAAGATTGACTTTATAGGTTATAGATATTATGATGACTTTTCCCTATATTTCAATTCAGAATTAGATGCTCAAATTGCTTTAACAGAGCTAAAAGTAATTCTAAATGAATTTGAGCTTAGAATCAATGATGATAAGACATCGATCAATAAAACTCATAATGAACTTGAAAGTGATTGGGCTCTTGCTATAAAGTCTTATTATTTCAGACCTTCAGAAAAAGATCAAAAAGAAGATATATGGAATTTCTTCTCGATAGCATTTAAACATTCTGAAAAACATCCAAATGAAAGTGTTCTTCGTTTAGCTCTAAATAAATTCAATTTTGTCAGAATTGAGAAACATAATTGGGACTTTTTTGAATCTTTGGTATTTCGTCTTGGTTTATCAGATACTGGAGCCTTACAGAAAATAGCAAAGCTCCTAATCTCATATAAGACTTTGGTTAATAAGCCTAAACTAAAAAGCTTTTGCTATGAGATTATTAGACGACACGTAGAAAAAAGACATGACTACGAATTAACTTGGGCGCTCTGGTTATTAAACGAATTTAATATTCAGCCAATCAAAGTTATATTTGAAGATGTTTTACAAAGCAAATGTAGTTGAGCATGTATAATTGCCCTTGATTTATTAAAGAGGAATAAAAGGATTAAAAGCTTTAATTATTCACCTCTGGCAATTGATATTACTACTGAAAATCTAAATACAAGAAACTGGCTGTTGGTTTATGAATCCGTCTACAAAAAATGGATTCCAAGTGTTCCAATTTCAATTGTGACAGATCATATGTATTTTGAAATTCTTAAATCTTATAATGTCCATTTTTATGATGCTTCAAGAAGCCTGGAACCTCTAAAAACAGAAAGGTCGAATCTTGAAAAGATAGATAGAAAGATTAAGCAACTATTAGATTATATAACCAATAATAAATTAAATAAAGGAGAAATCGTATCGGAGATTGAAGAACTCGTTAGCAATTTAAATCTGGCATCATTCGCACAAGTTACTTCAAGAAAAAAAGTTCAAGATAAACTTGCTGAATCTGATTCAAAAATTAAAGAACTTATTCAGTATGTTTCATTACTTCAATTTAATATGAAAAAGTTTGAGAAAAGAAAACCCTACTTTGTTATTGAAAAGAGACTGGAAGAACTTGAAAAACTTACCTCAAAAGAAATTGAAGCAGAAGTTAGACAGGATAAAGAGTTGTTGTTTGACCCTAAGTATGATGAATAAAATTCGACAACACGGTGTATAGTGCATTGCTACCATGCGGGATAGCTACGACACCAAGCATACACCATATGCAATAATGAAGAACTGAGAATGTATGAATAGAACCATTTTGCAAAAACTTTCAAGACTAAGAAAAAAAGAGGCCAAACTTCTTCTGGATTCAAAGGAATATTCAGGAGCTTATTATTTATGTGGGTATACCTTGGAATGTGCTTTTAAAGCTTGTATAGCCAAATCTTATCCCCAATACGTTTTTCCAGATAAAACGAAAGTGAATAATAGCCATACGCACAACCTTGAAACATTAATGAAAATAGCTGACTTACAACATCAGTTCAAAATTGATGCTGCCGCAAATCCAAATTTAAGAGCAAATTGGGCAACTGTAAAAGATTGGTCAGAAATAAGTCGCTATGAAATTAAAAGTCGTATTGAAGCAATTGATATTTATACGGCAATTACTCAAAGAAATAATGGAATGTTAGCATGGATACGTCAATATTGGTAGAAAAACATATAGATGATGGTGCCAAAATACTGCGGTATTTATTTGATAATAAATGGAAAATATCAGTAGCTTTTTGGAATAAAAATCAATTCTCAAATGAATGGAAACTCTATTTAGCTATTCCTATATTAAAAAAAGAGGGAGCTCGCTCTATATATCTGAGAATGACAAATAGAATCATGCAAATTCAACCAAAAGTATCTTTAGATATAGATGATATAGTATTAATTCAATCTCGAGATCGATCCGCAATAGAAATTAGAAATAAATTAGCACACGATTCTTTCCTGAATGGAACAACTATAACAATTCATATAAAAGGTAATGATAGTATTAGTGGTGAAATCATCTGTTATAATTTGCAAAGGATACAAAGAAAATAATACAGCATACAAAAATGCACATGACGATCATGCTCCTAATGTCGCACGTCGCATGTACGGACCGCTAAGCAACCAAATTCCCAACCGCTGGAACATCCTGCCTGAGGTTTAAACTTATGTCAAACTAAGTGACATCACTTGCGTTTACTGCGGTATACCTTTTTCTAAAGTGAGTACTGCCACTCCTACATAACGCTTTATACGAGCTTTCTGAAAGCATTATCTCTGTTATGAGTTAATTGTTAGAGCCATATATAGTTTAAGTTTGTTGCCACCTTCCCCCTATGTCTCCCGCCCTGAAACATACCCTTTTAGGTTTATTGCTGTATTTGTCTTTACTATCCCATGCCCAGGAAGACTCCACCCACATTGCGAACATCAGGGCGTATGTGGGCCATGCCATCAGGAATTACAAGGGTTCCAATGAGAAGCGGAAACGGGAGGTGTCGCAGCCGCTCTGGTGCCTGATAACCTAAAGAATGACACTATTTTTCGCAAATTGATATTACCAACCTTCTATTATTTTTTAATATAACCAATTTCCAGAGTTTGAGTAAATTAGTTTCAAATAATATACTCATGGAAACAACTCAAAACAAAAACCTGGAACAAGCCAGGCAACTTTTAAAAAGAAACCCTGTCAAATTTTATCTCAACAAAAGCCTTATGTTGGTAATTGAGATAGTCTGTTTTTTGCTGAGTCTAATCTTCTTAGGCAGCGCCATTACATTTCCGTCAAATTCGATCAAGGCTACTGGAGAATTGGATAAAGACTTTGTTCTGTTTATGGTCTATCACACTAAGGAGATCACTACTGTATTAAATTTCATTGTAGCATTTCTTGTTTTACTTGCTATTAATTTCCTGATCATTGGACTCTTGTTACGAGGCAATAGAAGAAAGAACGATCTTATTAAAAAGACCCACTCTCTGTTATTGCGTACGGACTCCTGAGGTAAGATTCTGCTAATTCCCTATCTTCCCCCTATGTCCCCCGTCCTGAAACAGACCCTTCTGTGTTTTCTGCTCTGCCTGCTCATCCTTTCCCATGCCCGGGAAGAATCCAATCTAAATTCGCAAACAGCTGTAGAAAGAAGCAAACTACTAATTCAACTTCCGGAAAAAATTGCCTGCAAAGACACCACCAGAAAATGATGGGTTGGCTGTTTCTTAATTATCAATTGCACTATTTATTTTTCCCTCCCATTCCCTAACTTTCCACCATGTCCATCCTACTTGAAATTGCGTGCTTCAGCGAACGCGGGGCACGATTGGCGGCTGTGAGCGGTGCTGA
>JAGQWJ010000073.1 GCA_020437395.1 Ignavibacteriota bacterium
AGGGGTGGCTCACTCTGAAAGAGTGAGACGGGGTGGTTTAATGGGACTAAAGTCCAAATAGGATTGTACTATTATTGCAATCCGTTGGCTAAAGCCAACGGCAATACATTAATATCATTAAAAACTCACGTTAAAATAAAAAAACTTCATCCTCTATGAGACGTTTTCATAGTTCATGTGTCTATATAGTATAGGGAGATGACAATAATGAAAAAACAAATTAAAACAATACTACTACTACTTACACTTTGTGCTTTTCAGCTCAATGCACAGTTCACGCTTTATACACCAGAAAATTCTGCTTTGCCAAGTGTAAACATATCTGATATTGTAGTTGACTATGACAATACTATTTGGTTAGCTACTGATTCTGGGGTTGTCGAGATTAGGAATAATCAGTGGGTGACTCATAATACCGAGAACTCCTTGCTTCCATATAATAGGGTAAAAGATTTGTTTTTGGATAATTATGGTGAACTATTTATATATTGCGATGAGAGTATTTTTAAATATAATCAAAACGGTTTTGAATTAGTTCGCAATAATGTGTTTGGGACTACATTTGCAGTTGACAATAATGGTAGTATTTTAGTGAACACAAACTATTCTCTACTCAGATCAAACCAAGATGGCTGGGATACTTTGGTTTATCGCCCTAAAGTGAATGCTACTCTTATTGATAAAATTGTAGTTGATAAAATGAATAATGTTTACTACAAATATTCTAATTTTGGTGAGTTATGGGTAATTAATAGTGAAAATCTACCAAAACAAATTGAGAAGGATAAGAACGATAATCGATTAATTGAACCTTATGATATTTCATTAGATAGCAATCAAAATCTTTGGATATCTGGTGATAGAAAATTACAGTATTATAATGTTAACAATGATATGTTAATGACTTATGATAAAGAGTTTTCATCAGTATTTGATCAACTTTTAGTAAGGAAAACTTGTGTTAATAAGAATAATATCCCATATTCCGTATTATCCACTAATTTTTTCGACACACCTTATTTAATTTTCCTATATGACAATAAAATCTATCACTATAATTTGGATGAATATTTTAGTCAGGAAGTATTTGATTGGGCTGTAAATGCAATGGCTATTGACCTAGATGATAACGTCTGGATTCATATTTCAGATGTTGGGCTTTTAAAATTTGACCCAAGTATTAGTAGTGTCAATTTATTACCAAATACCAAATACACCATCTACCCCAACCCTACAACTAGCTCTCTTCGTATAGAGTTAGAAAACGATGAACTAGCCACTAGCTACAAAATAACGGACACAAAGGGTAAACAAGTACTGACTGGTAGCTTGTCGCCATCTAGTTCAGTTAGTATAGATGTGGAGCAATTAACAGTGGGTGTTTATTTAATAGAGTTAACTACCAGCAGTGGCGAGATGATAATAGATAAATTTGTGAAGAGGGATTGAAATGAAGTTAATTATTCTAATACTAACACTATGTGCTTTTCAGCTCAATGCACAGTTCACACTTTATACAGCTGAGAATTCGGATATACCACAATCATTTATTCTTGATATTGTACAGATAGATGAAACTATGTGGTTTTCTTCAAGTGAAGGTATAATTTCGTTAAGTGAACAAGGTATCTGGCAAGTTTTTGATACAAATAATTCTGAAATTAATTCAAATGATATTCTACAGTTAGAAAGAACTTCTAATAACAAATTATGGTATAGTTCTAAAAGTGGTTTAGGTAGTTTTGATGGTGTAAATTGGGTCACATACCCAGATTTTTCAAATATTAATGGCCTTGCTACTTTTGAGAACCAAGTTTATATATTGAATTTTCATGACTTATATAGATTCGATGGGGATAGATGGAATAAGCTCTATTCTTTTGATATTATCAACCCTCCTTTTTTTAATCTAGTTGTTGATAAGTCAGGTGTACTTTGGATTGGTTTTAGAACTCTCGATGATATATTATTCAAAGTAGTAGGAGATGACCTACAAAAAGTCGAACTTATTGGTTCAGCTCATGAAATAGATAGTAGTGATATAACATCAATGGCAATTGACAGCTTGAATAATTTATGGATTACTTATCTTTATTTAAGAGAGCAAAGAGTAGCTAAATATAATATTGAATCAGATGTATGGAAAATATTTACGAAAGATGATTTGAATTATAGTGATAGTTAAAGAACTGTTTTTACTGATATAACAGTTGCTCCAGATAATACAATCTTTATTTCCTCTGCAATTAGTAGATATAGAACACCTAGGAATTTAGTAGAATACGATGGTAAAGAATGGAAAACTCATCAGCTTGATAGTTTATATACAGACCCAACTTGCCTTTGCCCTCTTCGTTGTGTTGCATCAGATACAAAAGGAAACATTTGGACAGGTACTTATGGTATAATCAAGTATTCGGATCTACAATCAAGTGTTACAAATATTGATAAATCCAAATACACCATTTACCCCAACCCTACAACTAGCTCTCTTCGTATAGAGTTAGAAAACGATGAACTAGCCACTAGCTACAAAATAACAGACACAAAGGGTAAGCAAGTAGTGAGTGGTAGTTTGTCACCATCTAGTTTAGTTAGTATTGATCTTGAACAGTTACCCGTGGGTGTGTATATGATAGAAATAACTACCAGCAGCGGAGAAATAGTAATAGATAAATTCTTGAAGGAGTGAGCCATATACATAACAAGTAATGTTTTGTATTACCACCCCGTCTCACGCCGTTGGCGTGAGCCACCCCTCGAGAGTGGAATTAAACGATAGTGTCGTTTTGCATAAGTATCTGAAATTCTTTGAACAAAAAAAATCCCAACCAAAAGGTCGGGATTCTTTATTTTCATCTTAATTAAAGTAAGGGATTAATCTTCGCTGATTACCCAAACTTTAAGAGGAGCAACTACATCTTTGTGCAATTTAACTTTCACGCTAAATACACCAAGTGATTTGATTGGCTCTTCTATAATAATGTCTCTTCTATCAATTTCGTGACCCATCAGACCCATTTGCTCGGCAATAGCTTGACCAGTAACGGCACCGAATAGCTTACCTTCTTCTCCAACTTTCATCGGAATAGATACTTGCATTTCAGCTAATTTTGCTGCTAATGACTCAGCAACAGCTTTTTGTTCTTCTTGTCGTTTATCGTATTGCTTTCTTTCAAACTTTATTCTTTTGATTGCAGCTGGAGAAGCATAATATGCATATTGTCTTGGGATAAGATAGTTTCTAGCGTATCCGTTTTTTACTTCTACTACGTCGCCTATAGAACCTAAGTTGTCCAAATCTTGTCTTAAAATAACTTTCATCTTAACACCTGAATTTTAAATTTCATTTTTTTAAATTATTCTGACTTTTCTTCTGCTTTTTCTGCAGTAGCTTTGCCAGCTTCCAAATCTCTTTGCTTTCTGTAATCAATAAGTGCATCTGGTAAATCTAAGTTCAAGTGTCTTAGTATTGTATCTTCCAATATTAAAAACTTATTGTATATTGTTTGGAATTCAGAAGAAGCAAGGAATTGAATATGTACGTAACAGCCATTGTATTTTTTGTTGATTGGATAAGCCAATCTACGACGACCCATATTTTTTACATTTTCAACTTCACCACCATTATCTTCTATATATTTTGTTACTTTCGATATTACTGCGTCGATTTCTTGATCTTCCAAAGCAGCGTTTATTATCAAAGTGGTTTCGTATCTACGACGTTCAGCCATTGTTATTACTCCGATTACTGACGGTTTATAGTTCATACTTCTAATTTGTGTACAAACCAGTAAATCATTAATTGTATTTAATTAGACCACAAAATTATTCAAATAATACTTACCAACAAAATAAAAAGGGAAAAATATCAGAAAAATATAAAAAAATCATATCAAGTTTTGTTTCAAAGATTTATAATACTTAACTTGTAAATCGTGTCAAAACACATTTAGAAATTTAAACACACATCTTATCGAAGCGTATGAGTAACGAAGAACTAAAAAACACTGAAAACAGCCAACCAGAGACTGAATTGAAATCAGAAGAAACTTCTGCCAGTGCTGAGCAATCTGCTGAAACTGTAAACCAAACTCCTGTAGCTGAACCTACGGAAGAGAAAGTTGAAAAAGTAGCTGAAGCTACTACTGAAACAAAAACCGAATCTGTTGATGAACAAAATGCTAATGAATCAAAAGCTGATAGTTCTGAGAATGAAAAGCCCGAAGATTCGGAAACAGAAGACAAAGCACATTATAATAGTGTTGTTAGCTCTTTGGAAAAATTAATTGGGACTGATGAGACCATCAAGGTTGAAGTTATCGCTAAGGCAAAAGGTGGATTAAGAGTAATTTATGACTCTGTTCCTTTGTTCTTACCAGCTTCGCATTTCTCTTTAGAAAGAAATGTTAAAGATGACAAGTTGGAGGAAGCTGTTAATACTTCTTTCAATGTGAAAGTAAATGAAGTAAAACAAATTGGCGATGGTAAAATCGTTATTGTTTCTCGCAAGGAACTTATTCAAAAGGAATTATGGGAAAAGATTAAAGTAGGTGAGGAGCTAACTGGTAAAGTTTCTTCTGTCACTAACTTCGGAGTTTTCCTTGATTTAGGTGGGGTTGAAGGTCTTATTCACGTTTCTAGGCTTTCGCACTCTCATATAGACAATCCTAAGAATCACTTCAATAAGGGAGATGAACTGAAGGTTAAAGTTATAGAAGTTGACCAAAAAAATGGTAAGATAACTTTAAGTAAAAAAGCTTTAGAAGATTCACCATGGAAAGGGGCCGAAGAGAAATACAAAGCAGGCGAATCAGTTAGAGGGAAAATTAAACGTCTTACTGATTTTGGGGCTTATGTAGAATTAGAGCCAGGCGTTGAAGGATTGCTCAGAGTTAGTGAGTTGAGTTGGGCAAAAAGAATTAACAAACCAGCAGATATGCTAGCTGTTGACCAAGAACTCGAATTAAAAGTTCTTCAAATCTCTGAGGAAAAGGGACAAGCAGCTCTTAGCTTGAAGCAAAATCAAGAAAACCCTTGGCCAGCACTTGCTGAAAAGTATAGCAAAGGTTCGGAAGCTTCTGGAAAAGTAGAAAAAGTATTTGACAAAGGTGCAATTATCAGAATTAACGATGAAGTTGATGCTTTTATGCCTATTAGTCGGATTAGTGCTTTGAAAGAAAATGAAAATGACCAACCTCTGAAAGTTGGTGCCGAAATCGCAGTTAAAGTTATCGATTCTGCTGCTAAAGATGAGTCTTTGGTCGTCTCACCAGTCTTAACAGAAGAACAACAAGAAAAGATAAATAACAGAAGAGAAAAAAGAGAAAGAGCACCAAAGAAACCGGTTCAGAACATTCAGACTTCTGGAGGATCGATTTCTTTTGGAGACTTGCTTTCTAAATCAGATTTAGATAGCTTAAGCAAAGATGCGAAATAAACTTTTTTGACAAAGAAATTATAATAATAATCCCTTATAAATCAGTTTTGTAAGGGATTTTTTCTTATCTTGACATTCGAGTGTAAAAACATATTGCACAAATCCACGTTAATTGATGAAAAACAATTTCAATATATGATTAATAAAATAGCGATAATACTATTACTATTACCAGCGGCAATTTTAGCTCAGAATGATGAATCTGGTACGACGATATTGAAGAAGAAAGACCAACAATCTTCTTTTGAGATTTTTACAAAAGAGAGTTCAGACACAAAAATACCAGGTGTAGAAAAAAGAACTACTGAAGCACAAGACAGTGCTTATGCCCAAGCTATGAGAATGAAGTTACCTATTGGCCTAAGACTTAGATATGATCTGATGAATATTGGTTATACATTGATAAGCTTAGATCCTGAAGCTGAAAAAACAGGTATGGATTATTTGCCTACGGATGCGTTCAAACCAGACCCAAATATGATTGTACAAAGGCAAGAAAACCTTATGCGGGCTTTCGAAGTGCCTTTTGCACGTACATATAACCCTTATGGTGTTAGAGTGGCATTTTCTGACATAGCTAACTTTTTCGGATTGTCAGAAGATTACAGCGGTAACATCAAATTCAAAGTAGATCACTATACGGAAGTAGAAGTCGTAATCTACTCTATACAAGCAGTAGTAGTAGCTACTATCTTCAAAGGACACTTGCCACCAGGTAGCTATCAACGTACTTGGACAGGTAGAGATGAGAACGGCAGAAAGCTCCCACCGGGTGATTATATAGGTGAAGTCCGTATAAAGGGCGAGAACTCGTATAGAAAACAGATTATCTTGAGATAGAAAAAGAATTAAATAGAGGAAGTGGTTCCTTCTCCATCCCATTGAAGCCATAGTGGTAGTCATCAGCAAGGTACTTCCAGAAGCTCATTGCACCTGTCGTACTCTCTGGGTTCTTATAGTCGCTTATCACTGATCTAACGTTTCCGAGGTGATTAAGATTCCCCTTTTTTTAAAAGGGGTGGCTCCCGCTATAAGCGGGAGACGGGGTATTTACATATCCACAAAATTTGTTATTATCTGATTTTTTAAATCCTGGATTACATTATCCAGATTATGCTTTACATCTAAATCAGAATATCT
>JAGQWJ010000074.1:0-3383 GCA_020437395.1 Ignavibacteriota bacterium
TCAATCGTTTTTTCATCTTTGCCTATTAGCTTCTCTAACCTTAATAGTGACTTCTTTTTTAGTTCACTAATTTTTTTTCTGCTTACTTCTCTAACAAATTTTGTACGAATTCCTTCGCTAATTGAATCGCATTTTTTATGAAGCTCATAACCTTCCAATTCTATGAGTGATAGTAAATATTTGTCATCACTAATCTTATAGACAAAGGATTCCTTCGCCCTTGCTATTTTATAATAATATTCTTCAATACTATCTTCAAGTTCCGAAATATTTAGTTCTTTTAATAAAATATTTTTTCCATATCCATATTTCTTTAAGTAATTGTCAGTATAGAATTTGCCGAAATAGAATTTACATTTTTTTAGAGCTTCGGTTAAAAATATTTCGTTATCAAAATCCGAAATGCTTTTTTGCTCGTTTATGTCTATAAAGAATTGGGATCCAATTTCGAAGCAATAGTTTAGACTATGGATAATCTTATTTTTCTTAGTTGTAACTATAAAATCGGATTTATTGTGTCCAAATAAGACAAAGTACAAATTGTGGTCTGGAGTAGTAAGCGCGATTATTCTGTCTTCATTAACTTGATTAATACTAGTAATGGTCTGGTTGATCAAGACTCCGAATAAATCTTTAGTGTTTGCTTTTGCACGATGGTGTTTGTTCCGAAGTAGCAATCTATCGTAAGGAGAAAGAGTAGAAAATTCTATAAACTGACTATTCTCGTGATTGGCAATCTCGAAAATAAGCAGACCTTTCCCTTGGGAATAAATTTGAACGAAACTTAAACCAACAATTGATTGAAGTTCATCGACAAGAGCTGATATAGTTGCTTTGTGATTGATCATAGTTTATTTGGCACGGAATTCCCACTACTAATATTGTAGTTATTTGCATAAAAATTATTGACAATATGTCAGCAATTAAGCACCTAACAAAATTAAATTGAAAATTTTTTATAAAATGTGAAACTTTTTTCAGTTTAATGTGTTTATATAACTAAATAAGAGTATAAAAGTCTTATTTTATTCACAAGTTGGAATTAAACAGAGGTATATGATGGATTTAGCAGTTCAAATAGAAGAATTATTCAAAAATGATAGAAAGAAATTCCTAGGTTTTATCCGAAAAAGAGTAAGATCGCAGGAAGAAGCGGAAGATATATTACAAGATGTATTCACAAATGTACTTGCTGCATCGAAAAATGTTCAAAAACCAATAGAAAATATTGCTTCTTGGGTATTTACTGCAGTAAGAAACAGAATTATTGACTCATACAGAAAAAAAAGAGCAGAAGCATTTTCT
This sequence comes from Ignavibacteriota bacterium, assembly GCA_020437395.1. Classification (GTDB taxonomy): domain Bacteria; phylum Bacteroidota; class Ignavibacteria; order Kapaibacteriales; family UBA2268; genus PGYR01. Next base: position 1,306 of record JAGQWJ010000074.1, read on the forward strand.
GACCTCCAAACACCTAAACAACAAGAAGAAGGAATGGACACATTCGAGCATTTCATCGAGGATGTAGGGGAAGGCCCTGAAAGTGATTTGCTTAGAAAAACAATTTGGGAAGCAGTTCAAGAGGGACTTGATGAGCTACCTGATGAACAAAGAGATGTTTTTGTTAAAAATGAATTTGAAGGTATTTCGTTTAGAGAAATGTCAGAAGAAACAGGCGTAAATATAAATACTCTTTTAGCGAGAAAAAGATACGCTGTTCTGCATTTAAGAAAAAAACTAAGCGAATTATATTCTTCAATAAATGAAAGCTAACAATAACGATATCAAACTTACAATTGAAAAAATTGCCCGCTCAATATTTTTTATAATATTTATTGGCGGGCTTTTTCTGTTTATATCATTTACTTTAGAAAATATATGCAATCTGGTTATTTTCGATACTCTAAAAATACCTTGCATTAACACTTTAGAAGCTGCTGGAATTGTAGGTTTTGGCTACATTATTATCTACGGCATCAACTTCGGAATTAAATCTATGAGGAACGAAATGACAAACAGACATAAGACAAATAGTCAGAACGCTGACAATTAGTCATTATCCTTTGCCAATCTAATTCCTGAAAAGTTCCACCTTGCATTTGGATAATAAAAATTCCTATATGTTTTACGTATGTGAGTGGATGGAGTAGCAAAACTTCCACCTCTCAAAACCATCTGATTAATCATAAATTTACCATTATACTCACCCAAAGCACCTTTGTCTTGTCTGTACATAGGGTAAGGCAAGTACGCACTTTCTGTGTGTTCCCAAAGATTGCCTATGAACGATGTGTCACCATTTACCCTTGGAAGAGCCAAATAACTCTCGCTTTCTAACAAATTTGATTTTTCATTTGAGTCAAAATATAACTTTGAAGCAACTTCCCATTCAAATTCCGTTGGTAATCGATAACCAGCCCATCTCGCAAAAGCATTTGCTTCGTAATATGAGATATGAGTAACTGGTGCAGCGGGGTCACATTTTCGCATTCCGTGTAAAGTGAAATAATGCCAACACCCGTCTATATTTTTCCAATACAATGGGCTAGTAATATTATTCTTTTCTTTCCAATCCCATCCATCGGATAACCACAATAGAGGATTCTCGTATCCACCGTCATTTATAAATCCTTTGAACTCACGATTAGTAACTAGTCTGTCAGCGATCTCTGTGCCGTGTATGTATTGTTTGTGTAGTCCTTTTTCGTTGTCAAAACAAAATAAGTTAGAGTCATGTCCTATTTCGTAAACACCTTCATCGATTTTCAAGAATTTTTGAGCTTCTATCTCATCGCTGAAACTAAAATCTTTTTCTATGTAAGTCGGGTTCAAGGGGCTACTACCAAAGTTATATTTAATATCTTGTAGTAATAGTTCCTGATGTTGTTGTTCATGATTCAGACCCAAAACTAGCAATTTATTAATTGCCTCGTTAGGTCCATCAAGTAGTTCAGCTACATGTCGGTTTACATACTCTCTGTATTCATAAATCTTATTAATCAATGGTCTAGATAAAACTCTTCTCTCAGATTGAGTTAATCTTTCTCCTTTTGAAAAATAATAACTATTGAATAAATACGAGAACTGTTCGTCAAATGGACGGTAGTTCTTATAGTATTTTTCAAGTATGAAACTTTCGAAAAACCAAGTAGTGTGAGCCAGATGCCATTTTGGAGGGCTTGCGAACCAATCCACTTGTATAGAGTAATCCTCTACGTCCAAAGGTTTACAAAGCGACTCTGTCACTGCTCTTACTTGATTAAATTGTAGTGTAAGGGGTATATGTTTGGTCATAAATACTATATTTGTAAGTGAAGGATATGCTCAAAATATAAAATAAATTGGAATAAACAATGAGTGAAGAAATAAAAAAGATGTTTTCGGGTATTTCGAAGAATTATGATTACATGAACAATGTAATGTCATTAGGACTACATCATATCTGGAGAAAGCGTCTAGTTAAGCTATCCGGAGCTAAGCCGGGTGATACGGTACTCGATACTGCATCAGGCACAGGTGATTTGGCAATAGAATTTAAA
>JAGQWJ010000074.1:3482-6550 GCA_020437395.1 Ignavibacteriota bacterium
GCAGAACTTGCGGATATTTTAGACTTACACTTTGAAAAAAATAGCTTTGATATAGCTGGAATATCTTTTGGTATTCGCAATGTTGATGACTTATACAGAGGTTTGGCCGAACTTGCAAGAGTAGTTAAACCAGGGGGGAAACTTATGATATTGGAGACTGGGAAGCCGAATGGGTTTCTGAAAAAAATATACGAATATTATAGCAAGAAAATTATGCCCAAACTTGGTAGAATGCTAATAGATGAAGAAGCAGCATATACTTATTTGCCCACTACAATTGATGGCTTCCCTTATGGTCAAAAATTTGTGGATATTCTATTGAGTACTGACAGGTTCACAGAAGTTAAATGTTACCCACAATTCTTTGGTGTAGCTTATATCTATAAATGCACTGTCAAATAGATTGTGCAAATTCAATTACTTTTTTAGCTAAACTGTCCCATGATTGGTCCGACAATGCTTTTAGAATATTTGACTTATAGTCAACCTCAGAAGTGAAATACTCCTCAATTGCTTTTTTGAATAAATTCACATCTGCTTTTTCAAGTACAACTCCTGCATTCCATGGCTCAACCATCTCTCGTAAACCTCCAACATCAGAAACAATAACAGGGACGTGGAAATTATAAGAAATACCGACTATTCCTGATTGCGTAGCTGTTCTATATGGGAGTACACAAACATCAGAAGCAGAAAAACAGATTGCTGCCTCGTCTTCAGTTGTATATTTGATTAACTTTGTTACTCTATTGGGATCGACAGATTTTAATTGCTCTTCATATTTCTCAATTCCCGAATATGACTCCCCTGCAATTATCAGATGATAGGAATCATCGAGCTTCTTGAACGCATCTATGAGTATGTCTAATCCTTTATAATCACGAATAAATCCGAAGAAAATCAGAACTTTTTTATTTGGGTGGATTCCTAGTTTTGCCCGTGCTATATTTTGATCTACTATTTCTCCAAAATGATCATAAGGTGGATGGTAACCCATTATATAATTTGCATTTGGCTTCAACTTCAACAAATCATCTTTTACTGATTCTGCCATAGCTAAAAACCCATCATTGCGATTGAGATAGTATTTGGTTAGGGCTTCATCACCTATTCTATGCTCATGTGGGATAACATTACCCAAAACAGAAATAGCTTTTACTCCACTTTTTCGTAAGCGACCCGTAACATAGCCCACAGAAGGAGCAAGAAATGGGATCCATAGTTTACTCATGACAATATCTGGATTAAACTTTTTGATTTCATTATAAGTTTTTACCCAGGAAATAGGATTAACTGAGTTCAACAAGCGTTCAGATTCAATTACTATCGCTCTATCGTCATCATTAACAAATTGACTTTTACCAGGGAATAGAATCTTAGGATACTGTACTTTGTAGTTAAATGCTTTAATCTCGTGACTTTTCGAAAGTGCCGAGTAGAGCGACCCATTAAACTGCGCAATACCACCTTTATAAGGATAAAATGTAGATAGATAAGCGATTTTCATAAATTAATTTTTAAATTGCATGCTTATAAAACATTAAGATAATGAATTAAGATAAACAAATATGTCAAATTTGAGAGAAATAGTCAACAAGGACGAGAAATTAACCTCGCAAGATAAGTATTATTGGAACTATATGTACGACTTAGGAAAAGATTTTATAGTACCCTATCTTACAGAAAAAGGCATATTTGAATCTAAGAATAAAGTCGCCGAAATTGGCTGTGCTGAGGGAGGTGTATTAGCTGCATTTATGGATGCTGGGGCAAGCAAAGGTCTTGGAACTGATATTGCGGAAATCAGATTAGAAAAAGGAAAATACATAGCTGAAATTGGCAATATTGATTTGCAATACACTACTCACGATATTGTAACTCAAGAACCGACGGATGAATGGAAAGATGAGTTTGATTTAGTTCTACTTCGCGATGTAATAGAACACTTGGACAATCCTACTTCTGCTCTAAAAAATATAAAAATGGTAATGAAAAAAAATGGAAAGCTTTTCGTAACCTTTCCACCTTTCCACTCTCCCTATGGTGGACACCAACACACAGTAAAAAGTACAGGTGGTAAATTCCCTTACATTCATCTATTACCAAAATCTACATTCAATAAATTAATAGAAAAAGGGGTTAAGGCGGATATAATAGAAGCAAACCGTATATATGATTTGCGATTGACCATTCCCAAATTTGAACAAGCAGTAGCTGATGCTGGGCTTAGAGTTAAAGAAAAGGAATGCTACTTCTTGCGACCCGTATTCAAAATGAAATTTGGGTTACCTAGTTTGAAGATTAACACACTTGCAAAAATTCCATTTATCAGAAAATATTTCACTTTAGAAGCTTCTTATATTCTCGAGAAAGCGTAGCCACAGTTAAAACTGACTTTTTAATTTACTACTTACTAGATACTTTACAAATTTCAATTTGATTTGCAAAGTCATTCACATATTTTGGGCTATTAATACAATTACTTTCTACAAATTATGCCTGTTGTACATGCTAGATGTATTTTATTTCGTATATTTGAGTAACGAATAACAAGTATTAATATGACATCATTTTATACAGAAGAAGAACTCAAAGCAATAGGTTTCAAATCAGTTGGTAATAATGTATTGATAAGCAGAAAGACATCTTTATACGGTGTTTCTCGTATCTCGATTGCGAATAATGTTAGGATAGACGATTATTGTGTATTATCAGCAGGTAAGGGAGGAATAGAAATAGGCAACTACGTTCACTTAGCAGTCTATGTATCATTGCAAGGTGATGGAAAAATCACACTCGAAGACTTTGTAGGTCTATCTTCTAGGACTGCCGTTTATTCTAGTAATGATGATTATTTTGGAACTTATTTGACTAATCCCACAGTTCCGACTGAGTTTACTAATGTTACATCTGCTCCAGTAACACTCCATAAACATGTGTTAGTAGGTAGTGGATGTGTTATTCTTCCAGGGGTAAAATTAGAAACTGGTTGTGCTGTAGGTGCTCTAAGTCTAGTTACTGAAGATTGTGAAGGGTTCTATTTATACAAAGGTAATCCAATAAAAAAA
>JAGQWJ010000075.1 GCA_020437395.1 Ignavibacteriota bacterium
ACCATCTACGTATTCAGAAAAGAAAATATCCCATTGATTATTTATTTCTTTTGTAAAATATAATCTATTATCCACAAAATATGGATGTCCCTCGAATCCTTTGCTATTGAGTAGTTTAATATCAATTACCCTTGCGTATTCTCCTCTTACATACATAAACGCAAAAAGGTCTCTATTCAATGAATCATTAGTTAATCCAGATATTACAAATAGCTTCTTCTCATTATCTAGATTATAAGTCGTAGGTAATCCAGGAGATAATAAGTTATTATGTTTAACAACATTATCAATATTAGTTAATAAACTATTATTGTCTTTTATCTGAAAAATATTATATTGTTTACTATCACTTGATAAGTAAACTAATTCATTATCAACAGATTTTACAAGTGGCTCGTTATCTACTGTATTAATAATGTTTCCAAGATTTCCAGCCACATTTACACTCTTACATTCTTGTTTTTCTGGAATTGATCCACAAGATATAAGTGACAATAATAATAAAATTGTAGTAAATTGTTTTTTCATTAAAAAATATCTTAGTAATTTCGAAATTCTAAATACATCACTCTTATTCTCGGCATAAAGGACATCAATTATTAATGAATAGATCAAAAGCAATTATAAATACCAAAAACATCAGACACAATTTAAGAATAATAAGGGAAAAATCAGGTACAAAGATTATTGGAATTGTAAAAGCTAACGGTTATGGTACTGGTATAAACGAAATATCAAAAGTATTAAGGGACGAAGGTGTCGAAATGTTAGGGGTTCCTTATGTACATGAAGCGCAAGGATTAAGGGAAAAAGGAGATAAAGGAGAAATATTGCTGACTGGAACTTTATCAGAGGATGAAGTTGAAGAAGTTATAAATTTAGATTTACAGGTCTGTACTGTTAATATTAATGTCCTTAGATCACTTAATGAGGCTGCTAAGTGCAAAAATAAAAAGGCGTTACTACATATATTCGTTGATACTGGAATGAATAGGGAAGGGGTTAAACCTCATAATCTTGAAGCATTTATAGTAGTCCTCAAAACATTCGAACATCTTAAAATTGTTGGGTGTTTAACTCATCTTATCTCTTCAGATGATAAAGATAAAACTCAAACTAAAAATCAGATAGCAGAATTTAGTAATGCTTTGGATAAAATTGAGAAAGCATTCGGAAAATTAGAATATATTCATACACATAATTCTGCAGCTATATTTAACGAAATTGAAAGTCCAAGTAATTTTTCTCGACCTGGTATAGCTATTTACGGATTTTTACCAACACGTGAGCTTCAGTCGAAAAGCGATTTGAAACCGAGTCTAAAATTAGTTTCTGAAGTGTCTTTAGTTAAACACGTTAGTAAAGGTGAAACCGTTGGTTATAGTAATAAATATATTGCTAAAAATGACATTACAATTGCTTTGATTCCTTTTGGATATGGTCATGGATTTCCTTGGGCTTTATCTAATTGTGGTTCATTTAGTATAAAAAATAAATCTTGTAAGATAGTTGGTTCAGTCTGTATGGATTTTACAATGGTTGATATTTCAGGACTCGATGTTTCAGTTGGTGATGAAGTTATAATAATGGGTGATGGTATAACTGGTGATTCTATTTATGATATTTCTGAAAAAGCAAATACTATACCTTATGAAATAATAACTCACTTATTACCACGCTTAGACCGTGTATATATATAGATGTTGAAAAATTAATTCCCACTACTCCAGATAAAACTTTACTTTTGTTAAAAGTATAATGAACTATGTATAGAATTCACCTCCCAAATTTCGAAGGCCCATTTGATTTGCTCCTCTATTTTATTAGAAGAGACGAATTAGATATTTATGATATACCAATATCAAGAATTACCGAAGAATTTTTAAGTTATGTCAGAGTGATGAAGTTACTTGATTTGGAGTTAGCAGGTGAGTTTATACTTATGGCGTCAACTCTAATGTATATCAAAGCTAGACTACTTCTTCCTAAACCTAAAGACGAGAACGGCGATGAAATAGAAGACCCTCGAACAGAATTAGTCCAGAAGCTATTAGAATATAAGCAAATAAAAGAAGCAACTGAAGATTTACGAAATTCAGAAGAAAACAATTTATACTTCCACGAACGTGGTTATTTTGGTAATGACGAATCAGCAGAGGTAGTTTACACTAATACTACAATGTTTGATTTGTTAACAGCTTTCAAAACGGCTGTTGATAGGTTAGACAATGCAGTACAAGAACACGTTGTAGAACTTATACCTATTTCAGTAGAGGAACAAAAAGAAGAGTTAGTAAAAGTAGTAAATATGAAAGGCAGGATTAAGTTCCTAGATTTTATGAAAAATAAGCCAAAATCATTCATAGTAGTTACATTCCTTGCTTTATTAGAGCTAATTCGCTCCAACGAATTATTTATTACGCAAGACGATTTATTTTCTGACATAATTATATCACCAACATTGAACCTAAACTAGATGGAATTAAAAGATTTACCATATTTTTTCTCTTTACCTAAGCAAGAACAAAAAATAGCATTAGAAGCGCTACTCTTTACCATGGAAGAGCCTCTTGATATTAACAGATTGATGAAAATTCTGGCATCAAATGAGTCTAATAGTGTAGATGAACAAGATGTAATTGAATATGAACTACTTGACAAAATAGGTTTCAACCGAGATTATGTTCGTGATATCATTAATGAAGTAAACAACGATAATTCCGATAATGATAGACCTTTTCGTATAATTGAAAGTGGGGGAGGATACTCACTCGTAACTTCCCGTAAATATGGCAAAATCGTTGGTAAAATCAATAAAAATATAGTACGTAGGAAACTAAGTAATGCTAATTTAGAAACTATAGCAATTATAGCATATAGACAACCCATATCTAGACCAGGAATTGAGTCAATACGTGGGGTAAATTCCAAAGAAATCATCAATGGGCTTATTGATAAAGGTTATGTTCGAATAATTGGGAAAAGTGATGCGCCAGGTAATCCCTATCTTTATGGGACTACGACTGACTTCCTAAAAGCATTCGGTTTAAACACATTAGAAGACCTTCCGAAGCTTAAAGAATTGAAAGAACTTGGATTTAGTGAAGCCGAAGAGTCCGGTTTTACTCTTAGAATAGAGATGGAAGACGATCCAAAACAAATCGATGAAGAAAACGTTTCTAATGAATGATGAATACAAAGATTAAAATAATTCTTTTTATGGTTGTGGGAGCAGTACTTGGCTATTCTTACTTCTATTTCTTTGGGTGTGAGACAAATTGCTCTCTTAAATCAGATTGGCGAATTACTTCACTATATGGATCAATAATAGGACTTATCTTAGCATTCCCTACAAAAAGAAAATTACCTAAGGAATGAAAGAAAAGCTTAAAGAGTTAGCTGGTCAAACCGTCACATATGGTATTTTTAATATCGTCGGAAGGTTTCTCACTTTTATACTCTTTCCTCTTTATATCAACTACTTACCTAAAGCAGAATATGCTGATATTGTATTAATTTACGCTTATATTGGCATACTCAATGTGTTCTATGCCACTGCATTAGAAAGCTCCTTTTTTCGCTATTATGACAAAAACGACATCCAGAAATCACGTGCTGTTTTTTCGCATGCTTTTATCCCTATATTTATATTCGGTTTCGTCGTCTCTTCGATTATTTTCGCCTTCGCAGATAGCCTAACCTTCGTCCTTTCAGGGGAAGTCGAAAACTCTGCAGAGCTTATTATGCTCGCCGCTTTTGTTCCCCTAATAGATGCTATCCAATTCATTCCATTTGGGCTTCTAAGGATGAACAATAAAGCGCGTAGCTTTGTTATGATAAGGTTTGTTCATGTTATAGTATATGTAAGTCTTAACTATGTAGCTATTACATTTTTTGGGATGGGTGTATTTGCTGTACTAGTAATACAACTTATAGCATCGTTGACTACTCTCGCTATTCAGTCGAAGGAAATCGTCGCAAATTTAGTCTTTAAATATGACTCGAAGCTCTTCAGGACTATGCTTAGATATGGAATACCTACTTTGCCAGCGGCACTTTCGACCATATTTCTAAATGTAGCTGACAAACCTATAGTAAAAGAATTCGCTGGATCTGATGCGCAAGCCGTTTACTCAGCAAACTACAAGCTTGGAATACCAATGCTATTATTCATAACAGCATTTGACTATGCTTGGCGTCCTTTTTTCTTAAATAATTACGAAAACGAAGGTTCGAAAGAGCTGTTCTCAAAAATATTAACATACTTCACACTAATCGGTGCTATAATTTTCCTTTCGTTCAGCTTTTTCGTTAGTTATATAGCTCAAACCCCTTTTATAGGGCGAGGTAAGCTACTTCCAGATGACTACACTGGAGGACTAGTAATCATACCAATTATTCTTTTAGCATATTGGTTCAACGGGATGTACAATAATTTCTCCGCATCGCTCCATATAGCTAAAAAGACAAAGTACCTTGCATACTCGATAGTAACTGGAACTGCAGTATATTTTATTGCACTCTACACTTTAGTCCCTAACGTCGGCTATATAGGTGCTGCGTGGGCTACTTTGATTGGGTTCGCTACTAATGCAGTACTTATCTATTACTTTGCACGAAAATCGTATGCTATAAAATACGATTGGCCTAAAATATCAATCATTGCGGTGCTTACTGCAGCAATTTATTTTGCAAATAAAGCACTAAACCTTAACTTTGGAACAATGACAGACGTCATCGTAAAGATTTCATTCATATTTTCGTTCATAGTGCTGCTCAGATTATTCGGTTTCTTTACTAAGCAAGAGATTGCAGCACTAAAAAGACTTATTCGTAGAAAATAAATGCCTCCGTAGCTTAACTGGATAGAGCATCAGATTTCGGCTCTGAGGGTTAGGGGTTCGAATCCCTTCGGGGGTGCTTATTTTTTCTCAAAACCGCCACCAAGAATGTCATTGCGAGGACTGAAAGGACGCGGCAATCTCTTTAGAATAAGAAAACCACCCACTAGTGAAGTAATTCCACGTCCTAGTGGATTGCTTTCGATTCTTAGTTAATGTTTATAAGGTTCATCTCTCTTTAATTCGATATCATTACTGATATAAGTACTGAGACTAAATCGATTTTCCTGACATGCTTCATTAATAATATTAACTCTTATAAAACTCTTTTGATATTCAACTTCATATTTACTTTCTAATCCATTACATTTGTCATTTGAAATAGTCAATATTCCATTGATGTATGTATATTTACCTTGATCCACCTGACTAGTTCCGATATGATTGGTTTGATAAATATTATAAATACCATTTTCATTAAATTCTAATACTTCTAAAACGTAATTATCTTTTTTATTTTTATCCGATAAATTATCAGAGTGGGCTTGAACAATTTGAAAGTTAAATTTCCACTTTCCAACTATTGAGTTTTCTTTTGTTATTTCAGAATCATCACTACACCCGAAAGCAAAAAACAACATTATTATCACTAAAATCTTTTTCAAACTCTTCTCCCTGTTATTATTATTGTTAAAATTACAAAAAATTCTTAAATTGAAAAATAAAATTTCAAGAGGAAAACCATGCAAAACCCAAAACACCGATTAAAACTATTATCCCAAGGCAGTACGCCATTATCCCAGGGGCTTACGCCATTCTTTTACCACCTTACGCCTTTAAGAAATGGTTCCACGCCATTATCTTACTGCTCTACGCCCACTAGTGAAGCCATTTCGGTAACTAGAAATGATATTACGGCGAGGGAATTATGATTCTGGGGGATAGTTTAGCTCAAGTAGCAAAAGATACAACTAAAAAAGTCAGCGAATATCTTACACAAGGGGATGTAATTGATTTATTTGATAAAGTACATTCATTCCATAACGATGAATATATGAAGTTCCTCACTATATTAAGTATTTTATTAGTA
>JAGQWJ010000076.1 GCA_020437395.1 Ignavibacteriota bacterium
AGATGGGTTTGAAAAAGAAGTATATGGATCAAGTGCAGATAATTTAAGAGTATATGGTAATGAGTATTTATACCAAGATACATCAGGAAATGGGAGTGGAATTGCAACAAATGAACCAATGGAGGGTGGAGAGGAAAACTCCTTAGTTGATTTAACTAAAAAGAGAGTTGAGGATAAAAAAAGTTATGTTGCTGGTGATTTTATGGAAGAAATAGAAGGGCCATATGGTAAAACAATTCTTCCATCTGCTGCTATAAATTATTCAACAGTAATAAAAAAGAATATTAGTAATTATGAGACACATCCTGGATTTCAAATAAACAACTATTTAACGTACAAAGACTACCCATATGACGGGATTCTAAATGATGAAATAGATTTGCATGATATTGATATGTTATCAAATATAATTCAATCTGGTAACAATCGAAAGAGACCTCTAAAAGGTCTAGAGTTTACAGAGCAAATAGATGGTAGAACACGTGAAATTAAGCGTCCTTTAAACTTAGGTGCATCTAATTCTAATGTAGATCCCTGTGCATTTGGAAAATCATCAATTGGATTGAATTTTGGTGGTTTTACTGAAGATTATGTAAAAACAACTCAAGGAACACAATTTGTAACAACTAATTTAATTGGAAAACTGAAAGAAAGTATAACTTATGGTGGTAGGTATGATAATACTGATACTTGGAGCAAAGGTAAAGGGGTAGAATACGATTATTTCAAGCCAGGTGAAAAGCAGCCAATAGTATATGAAGATTTTAAGATACATGAAGGTTATTTGGGAAGGGAAATAGAAATTGTACTTGAAAACAGAAGAATTGATGAGAAAGTTAATCACTATAAACCAGAGATTGATTTAGGGTTCGTATGGAAGCCACCATTCTTTGATGAAGCACAAGGTAATATTTCATATCGTGGAAGCAAGATGAGATATGAGCATATGCTAACAAATAAAATAATTTCTTATCCAGCAATAGTTAAAAAGGTAAAAAACACTTTAGACGGTGTTACTACTATCACTGAGAATATTGGATTTGACCAATACACAGGAAGACCAATTCTTACAAAAAGTGCAACTAAATATGCAGAAAATTTAGCAAGTGATTATAATATAAAATCATTAAATATTCCTGCTACTTATATTCATCCAGAGTTATCACAAAAATCATTAGGAACTTCAAGTCCTCTTAAGATATCGAATAATAACAAAATGGGTCTTTTTAGAAAAAAAATGGTCAATGAAGATAATGATACATTGTATATACTATCTTTTGATGTTTTTTGGGATAATGCTGATAGATATAAAATTGTAGAACATTTATCAAAAGGTGCGTTAATTAAGGTGTCACCAACTGGTGATTATAATGGATTAAATTCTATGTCTGAATACTATAGAGTAATAGATGTATTTAATGATTACGCCCAGATAGTACCCATTTATGATGTAGGATATTCCAATGCAGCTGGTCTTCCACCATCAAGCATGTTATGCAAAGTAGAAATAATTGAATCTGGAAACACTAATCAATTAACAACTAGTATTGGAAATATTAATTTTGTTTCAGGTGGAAATGATGGTATACCTCGGGATAAAGTATATCTTTATTCTGATGAATATCTTTATGAACCAGCCCCTTCTGAAGGTACTGTGACAGAAGTAAAAAACTTATTCGCTGAAGCAATAAATGATAAGATTGAAGATATTTTAGAGTTTATAAATTTGAATGCAAGTTACAATAGTGACGTTAGAATTGATAATAAGTATATAAGGTATTCAGATTCGACAATTAGTGTAACTTTACCTGATGATGGGATAGAGATATTTGATATAAATGGAGACTTGGATACATTAAAAAGTGCTGATTTCCAGACTGGTACATCAAGATTATATATATCAGATTTTATGATACATAAAGACCCTTTGGGTATACCGTTAACATATACAATTTTAGATAAACCTTCAACATCAGGCTACGACTCTGAACAGATTTTCTCTCAAGCAAGAAATGACTTTTATGTATTCTATACATTTGATTTAGTATTTGAGAGACTAGGGAAAGAATCAAGTATTCCTATTACTGGTAGAAAATATCATCCTTATCCTGCCGCACTAAATGAAATATTTGATAATGCATGGAGTCTAGAAATAACAGATATTCTTGAGAATAATAATATTGTAGTAGACAAATCGAATGGTTATACATCTCAAAATTTTCCATTTGTAAATGAAGTAAATGAAAATATATTTGGATATTTGGGGTTGACTGGCTTCACAAGTCTATTTAATTTTTCAATTTCTGGGATATCTTGGACAACTTTTGAAGAATCAAAGAATGTTAAGAATGCATGGAAAGATATTTACGAAAGAATAGGACTAAGAGACTTATATAAGATTAAAGTACCAATAGTGGGTGTAGGTGGGTTAGATTATAATGGTTCCAGAAATTTGGGATACATAGATTCAGACTATATAGGGGAGTACAGTGATTTATCATCAACGTTAAGAGACTTATCGATTATTACCTATTATGATAATGAAGAGGGGCGATATAAATCCTATTTATCTAGATTTTTATTGAATATTAAGGATCCTACAAACCCAGAGAATAACAGTATCAATGTAGGCTTCAAAAGGAATTTTCAATCTGATAGTTTGCAATCAGGATATTATACACCCTTTTCCACAGAACCAACACCTAACCAATCAAAGTTTGAAATAATTGCAGGGAGTAACATTAAGGAGATAGAACTCATGAATGATGTTGTTTCTTTCATTGATTCAGTAGAAAGTGACTATAAGTTTTCTAGAGATTTTGTAGAATTTATTCTGGATTCAAATAAGTTAAAAATTGATTTCAAAGAAACAAGTAATATAATAACTACATCGTCAAAATTTTATTATCCCGATGTCAGATATAGAGATGAATGTAGAAGAACTTATAATATGACTATGCCTCAAGAAGCTGCTAATCAACCAGCCCATACGGACCCAAATACTTTAAATCAAGATTACTTCATTATTCATGAAGGCAAATTAATGAGAAATCACATTAGCCCAAGACCAGGATTTCAGGAAATTGGTGATTTTGATTATGATATGGTTAATGACACTATAGGAGAATATTTATTCGGATCTACAGAAGCAAATTATTTTTGTCTCCATTTTAACCCGATGGAAGAAGAGATTTACTCATTCGATGATGTTTTATCTTCAAGTGTAGTTAGTATAAGTGACAATTGGGAATTAGACACTACTACTACAATTGAGGGCTTTAACCCAAAGGATCCATATAGAAATGGTTCTCTTGGGAGGTGGGGACTACAAGAACAAATTGGATATAGAGATAACATTGAATATGCGTCAGGTTTAGCAACTACAGGAAGAAATACAAAGGATAATAACAGTAGTATAAATTTCCACACGCAATATGCTAACGAAAGTATTGGGAATGGAGACTATAATAATTTTATTATGTATAATTGGAAAAATAATAGAGTAAATGATACTCTTAGATGGATAAAACAGACCCAAATAACTGATAGATCAAAAGATTTCCAAGTAACCGAAAGTAAAGATATTTTAAATATCAATAATTCAGTAAATTATGATGATTCTGGAATAAGACCGACAATCGTATCTCAAAATGCTAGCTCTGATGAGATAGTTTATAATTCCTTTGATTATTATAATGATGAAACAAGATTTAAACCACACTCAGGTAATAACACTTTCCCTTTACATAACTCTGTATCACAAGAAATTGAAAGAATAGTGATTAATCCAGAAAATGAATATGTAATAAAACTATGGTATAATCTAATTTATCCAATTGACACATTGATTCATACTTATCAATTTAATCCATTCGTATTTACATTTTCTGATACTCTTGATAATATAATACCTGGGGTTCAAATTGAATGGGAACAAGATATAACTAAAAGAGTTGGTGACTGGCAATTATTTAGTTTAAAAGTAACTTGTTCACACTTGACACCAGAATCACAACTATCCAAAATTATGGTAAAAGCAGTTGATAGTGTTCCAACCAATACGTTTATTGATGATTTCAAAATGACACCTTATTATGCAATATCTAAGTGCTTTGCCTATGATTATGCTAATAAAAGAATCCTTCATGAATTTGATAATGAACATTATAAGACTGATTATATATATGATGATGAAGGTAAATTAATAAGAAAAGTAAAAGAAACTTACCGAGGAAGTAAGACTATTGCAGAACAATATTCTAATATACCTCGTGAGAATGTTTATCAATCATCAGGTCAAGGATCTTTAAAAAATAACTCAAAGAGTGAAGAACTAAATAGCAAAAATATAAGAGAAAGGAATAATGTAAGAACATACAAATCTAAACCGTTAGAACTAAATAATATTGAATCGGAGTTTGATATAATAGATATTAAAATAAATGAATCAGGTATTCATAATAATTTATTCGGGATAGATTCATTAAGTATTGAAGATGTTTATCAAGAAGTAGAATCTAAAGTCAACAGTTTACAAGAAAAAGGTATATCTGTGGATTCGCTTAAAACGGATTCTAAGTTTGATTTAAATAAAATAAATCTGAAACTTGAAGAATATGATATTGATAAAATAAATATACGAGAAACAGAATTAAAATTTGATAAAATAGAATTGGATAGCTTAAACTTCAACAAAGAACAGATGCTTGATTCTTTAGAAAAAAGAGCAATTATTCCAAAGAAAGATGTAAATGTAAATAAGAGGGTGAGAAAATGAAAAAGATAATTATTCTTATTCTCTTTTTAATAGTAACTCTTACGAATGTATTTTATCTACAAGCAGGTGATGATTATAAGAAATATAATTTTGTACAGTATTCCAATTACTACTCAAAGTCAGATTCTGTCATAAAAACTTATAATGATTTTAAAGCCGCTACTAGCCAATCAGTTAAATGTACTTTAAATCTGGAGAATAATCCGACTTGTGAAGATATAGATGAAACAAGAAGTGGGTTTATTATTATTAACTTTAGGGCTGGTAAAAATCACTATAAGCTAGGAAATAAGTTTGATGTCACAAATTCATTTAATTCCAATCTAAATGTAAAAGTTAATGTTATGGATGACAACGGATTTGTCACTAATCTATTAAACAAGAAACTTACTGTATTAGGTAATGCTACTGAAGTTAGACCTGAACATTCTTACAAAATAGAATTAAGTGATATGAGTACAATAGGGGCAACTGATTTTAAAAAATTAGAATTTGAATTATATGCATGTGATTCTTTATTTAGTGGGAATTTAGTTAATAAGTCAAGCGAATTAACATTCGAAGCATTTTATGTGCTTGATAGAAAATATAAAGCTGAAGATAATAGTTCATCTGATCCATTAGTATATGTTCAATTTGATTTAAATCCCTCTACATTGCATAAGAAATATCAGTTTACTGATAGTGATCCAAATAATCAGTTTAGAACTGTACAACTTGAGTGGCACACGACATGTACAGATTATGAGTTTGAAAAATATAATCTTCAATTATTAAAGTTGGAGAATACATTAGGTGAATATAATGAATTCATAACAGAAGTCGATTGGGATAATGCACTTAATATAGAGGTAGGAGATTACAAAAAATATATAGATTTATATATAACTCAGGGAACAGGTTATTATACTTGGAGAGTTAGACCAATAGGGACATGGTACGAAGGTGGTGTATCTAATAGTAAGAATTGGGGAGAGTGGAATAGTGAGT
>JAGQWJ010000077.1 GCA_020437395.1 Ignavibacteriota bacterium
TCCAGTTCATCGTGAACTTCCTGTCCGAACAAAGTAGCTACCGAGCTTTTCACCAGTGGTGTTCTCGTGCTTCCGCCTACCATGACCACCTGGTCGATATCTTCAGCCTTCAGTCCTGCATCTTTCAACGCCTGCCGGCAGGAGGCCAGCGTTTTATCTACCAGAGGTTTTATCAGCTCTTCAAAAACTGTTCTGCTGAGTGAAAGTGTCAAACCTGCTGTTTCCCCTGAATAATCATCGGCTGTTGACAGATGCTTTTTGGCTTGTTCTGCCATCAATCTGAGTTCCTGCAGTTCATGCCTGGAGATATCCGCAGTAGTCTTCCCCGCCAGGGAAAGCCAGTGTCCTGTAATGGCCCGGTCGAAATCATCACCACCCAGGTAGGTGTCGCCGTTGGTGCTCAGCACCTCGAAGACCCCATCTTCTATACGCAGGATAGAAATATCAAAGGTTCCGCCACCCAGGTCATAGACAGCAATGGTCTCGGCGGATTCCTGTTTTCTTCCTAAACCATAGGCGAGACTGGCAGCAGTAGGTTCATTGACGATACGCAGTACATCCAGACCGGCCAGTTTCCCGGCATCGCGGGTAGCCTGTCGTTGGGCGTCGTTGAAATAAGCAGGCACCGTGATGACCGCCTTGTGTACTTCCATTCCCAGTTGTTCTTCGGCCCGCAAACGCAGCTCCTTCAAAATGAGTGCAGACAGGCCGATGGGACTGTGAAAAGTATCGTTCACCTGGATCTTGACCAGACCTTCAGTGTTCTCGTCTATGATGCGATAGCCGAAATGCTGTTGTTCGGTGCGGATGTCGTTGTAGGATCTTCCCATCAGTCGCTTGACCGAAAAGATGGTATGCTCCGGGTCTTCGATGAGATAGTGTTTGGCTTCATCGCCGACCAGGATCCGGCCATCCTGCGCAAAATGAATGACCGAAGGGACGATGGTACCGCTTTGCTTACCGGACAAGGCCACAGGCTGACCGTCCTTCATCACCGCCACCAGGCTGTTGGTGGTGCCCAGGTCGATGCCCACGATGACCTCCTTCTTCTGAATAGTGGCTTCCTTGATGTTGATCCCTATCTGCGGCATATCCCATTTTAAAGTACATTTACAAAGCTAAAGAACTTGGCTCTAGTTCAAAAAAGGATAACAAATGGAAAAGCTGATTATTAGCTCAATTGGTCCAATAAAAAAAATATCAATTGATCTAGGAAAGATTAATGTATTAATTGGCCCGCAAAGTAGCGGAAAAAGCATTATAGCAAAAATTTTAAGTTTTTGCCAGTGGGTTGAAAAAAGATATTTTCTTGATAGAAGTTTTAAATATTCAGCCATTGAAGAATTGCTTAATTATCATCATTTAGGGCCGGCTTTTTTTTCAGATGAATCAAGTTTTTATTACGAATCTAACTATTTGAAAATAGAATACAAAGGGAAAGCACTTAATCGAATCATTACCCAAAAAGAGAGGAGTAATGAATATAAGGTGACTAAAAATATTTATATACCATCTGAAAGAAATTTTGTATCTGCAATACCCAATCTTAGTAAGTACAAGGAAAACAATGACAATGTAATGAGTTTTGTCTATGATTGGTATTCGGCAAAGAGACATTACAATAAAAACAATTGCTTAAAGGTGTTAGATCTAGGTGTATCCTATTACAATGATGAAGAGCCTGATAATGATATGCTTACTATTTCCAATAATAACTTGGAGTTTCAACTAAATGAGGGATCTAGTGGATTGCAATCACTTGTTCCTATGTTAATTATGGTTGACTATTTGTCATTAGAAATCGAGAACAAAGGAAGGATAAGTTCTGTTAGCGAGCAGGACAATATGTTGAAGATGATTTCAACTGCAATGAATGAATTGTTTTCAAAAAAAAGAATAAAAGAGTTGTCAAAAGATGTGGGAACAGATGACTTCAATTTATCAAATACTGAAGTCGACCAGCTACTTCAGTTTATCAACCGGAGAACAACCTACTCTTGTTCAAAATTTATTATTGAAGAGCCAGAACAAAATTTATTTCCCCAAACCCAAAGTGATTTGGTATACTACTTAATAAATAGAATGAAAATTAATAGTGGACATTTTTTGTTTTTAACAACCCACAGCCCATATATACTTTATGCCCTAAATAACTGCCTATTGGCAGGTATTTTAAAGGACAAGGTGCCCACTGAAGTTAGGAGAGAATTAAAGTGTTATAAGTCTGCAATCTCTCCAGAAGATGTAAATGTTTGGGAGATGGTAGGTTCAACTGGCGGACTCAAGAAAATAAATAATAGTGATCTTAAGACAATAAATGATCATTATTTTAATACTATTATGAGCGAAATTTTAGACGAATATTATACTTTATTAAGCTATTTAGATGAAGGACAAGTTAATAAGAGTGCTGCGAAGTCATAAGAATGTTTCTTTAAATGCAAAGATAATTTATATTGCTGATTATAAAGACTATAATGGAGGTGAAGTAGTTGCTGAAGTAGTAGAGCCAATTGATATTGGATACGTTGAATTAACAAATAGCAATACTGTATCAGTAGAGTGTTTTTTGTTTGGGGAGAATTGTTTGCAAAAACAATTGGGCGTCTATTTTAAACA
The DNA here is from genome assembly GCA_020437395.1 of Ignavibacteriota bacterium. GTDB lineage: Bacteria > Bacteroidota > Ignavibacteria > Kapaibacteriales > UBA2268 > PGYR01. Next base: position 2,620 of record JAGQWJ010000077.1, read on the forward strand.
ATGTGAAGGCATGATTTTTCCATCAGCGCAAGAGCTAAGTGATTGGGTGCTTTTTATAGAAACTAAATATGCAAATAGTATTGAGGTAGCGTTTAAAAAAGAATATGGTTATCCCAGAAATATGGTGGATCAAATTTTATCAACAGTAAGTTTTTGTAGAAATAAAGGTGTTCTTGATCCAAATCGCAGAGTAAATGCAATAGTATCTTTTCCTAGTTTAATTTCCTATTTTGATGCTTTCTTTTTTCAGGGAATGAGAAGCGCAGAAGAAATTCTACGAGATGAAAAAATCCTTATTCGTCCTACAAACAAAGCCACAATAATTAGCTCAAAACGAATCTATCTTAAATAGTTCAAATTATACATCATCTGATGTTAAAAAATTGCTGAAGATATTTAGCTACTCCATCTAATACATTGCTGTCTGTTTCAATTCTAGAAACTGATTTTGTTATTTGACTTGCATTTGAAACAGATACGCCAATTTTGGAGTATTCAAGCAATTCAATATCATTTATGTTATCCCCAAATGCTAAAACGTTTTCTGAACTAAACTTCAGATGTTTTTCCAGTTTTTTTAATCCAATTGCCTTATTTGTTCCTTTGGGGGCTATTTCTAGATAAGTATCTTTAGAGCGATAGGATTGTAAACCAGATAACGATTCCTCGATATACAGCTGTAGCTTGTCTATTTTATATGATTCTCCCATGCACATTATTTTATGGGAATTAAGAGTATTGTTTTCTAAACCTGATAGAATAGCTGATTTTTCAACACTATTTGGAATAGTTTTTGTGTTCGTAATTTCTCTCTCTAACCAAAAATCCGATCTGTTTGAAAGCCAATTATTAAATGTATATAGACTAATATGCAAATCCAATATTTCGGCCTTTTCAAACAGGGCTTTTGTGTTGCGACTTCCAATTGTTTTCGAAAACACAAACGAACTAATGTCCGATGACTTTAGTAAAACCAAAGCTCCATTATATGAAATAGAAGGAGGGTTTATGCCTATTTTTTCATATAATTTATGAATCGAAGCGGGCATTCTAGATGAGGCAAAGATGAATTGAATTTCATTCCTTAAAATTACCTGCTTGACGGTTTCAATTGTAAAGTCAGAAAGCTCACGGTTGCTATTTAGAATTGTCCCATCAATATCTGAACATATTATCTTTATTGATTCCATCAAGCAATAATTAATTTGCTATTCGTTTTTTTAATAAGGTTCTCAAAATTTGTAATAACATCTAATTTTGAGTCTATTGCTGATGTTATTATTTCTAAATTGTCTTCAAAAGAAGCAAATAATTTTTCTTCATGAATTTGTAATTTGGAAGAGTCCACTAGTACAAATTTTCTCTTTGAAAAGAATAATAATTCGTTTTTATTTTTTACTTCATAATCATTATGAACAGCGAACCCTTTATTTTCAAAAACTCCATTTGCCCCTACAAAGCCAATATCAGCATTTCCAAATGAACCCAGAATTACACTAAAATCTGTTATTAGGTTATCATTTAATAATCTAGTATCCCTTACTACTGCAAGAGAATTTGGTCTAATTCGTCCGCCTATGATAAATACAGATAATGTACTATTTTCATCTTCAAGTCCAAGTTCATTGGCAGTTTGAAGTAATTCGAATGCTGCAGGTATGAAGTTGGTAACCACACGCAAGCCTTGCCATCTCTTCATTTTTATTCCTAAGCAGATTTGCTTAGCAACTTCTAGAGTTGTACTTCCAGCATCTAATGCAATTGTAAAATTGGACTGGATATATGAAACAGCTTTTTTAGCTATTTTTTGTTTTTGTAAATTATTAATACTGTTCTTATTATAATATCTTTCTTGTTTTAGATATAGGATTTCACCATCAAAAAAATAGCCAGATAAATAATTCTGACTTTGTAGCTTAAAGATAATGGAATCTAATTCAGATGAATCCTGCTCATCAATTACATTGTTACTCACTAAAAAGTCTTTGAGAACGGATAATTCAAGCGGGTTTGAAGCTCGATATTTATATGCAAATTTGTTTATTGTACTGGATACATTTTTACTGTACTCTTCAACACTTTTCAGTAATTCAATTGAACTAGAATTCTTCTTATCTGATTTTACATTGTTTCTATTGTTTATACTCAAGAGAGCAAATAATTCATTTACGATACTAGTTGAAATCATATCTAATGTTAGTTCATTAAAATCATCACATTTAAGGTATTTGCGTTGTTTGAAAGAATCAGACAGGGATTCCCATGCATTATGTTCAATTACTATAGGAAGTATAAACGTTCTATTAATTTCGATTTCCTTCTGTGAGGCCCATTCTATCTCTTTTTTGACCCACGGAGACTCTATTGATTTATTATCAATTATATAAATCAAAAAATCTGAATCGATTTCTATAGCATCCTTTATAGTAGATAAGATATTATCCCCTAAAATTATTTCTCTTTCATCAATCCATAGTTGAAGGTGGTCTGGCAATCTTCTTTTAAGCTCTTTAACAAAAAGTTTTTGGCTGCTGCTGTGGCTAACAAAAATTTTCATTTAGGTAATTTGAGGGCTTTATGATTATATCTTTGCTAAGATATGGTCTACAAATTAATTAGAAACATTTTCTTCCTGTTTCCTCCTGAGCAAGCCCATTACCTTGCCCTCTTCCTGTTTCGTTTGCTGGTCAGGTTTCCTGGTGGCAAGGCCCACTGCAGACATTGGTATATACCGGCAAAAAGGGAACCGGTAAAGGCTTTCGGACTGGAATTCCCGCATGCGGTCGGACTGGCAGCAGGATTCGATAAGAACGGGAAGTTCGCCGATCTGATGGCCTGGCTGGGTTTCGGACATATCGAAGTTGGTACCGTTACGCCGAAGGCACAACCCGGCAATCCCAAACCGAGAATGTTCCGTCTGCCTAAGGACAAGGGTCTCATCAACCGGATGGGATTCAACAACAGGGGAGTGGATGCCGTAGTGAGGAATCTGCAGCGAAAGGAAGTGCAGTTCGTACGGAAGGAGATGGGGGTGATCATAGGCGGAAATATCGGAAAGAACAAGACCACCCCGAACGAAGA
>JAGQWJ010000078.1 GCA_020437395.1 Ignavibacteriota bacterium
AATGTGTCCATATTACCGTTTAAGTCATAGAAGTAATCCGTTCTGAACTTATCTTGTGCTACTCTACCTGAACCTCCCATTGTATCTAGCTGCGATTCTACAAGTCTGCCAGCTAAGTCATATTTGTATTGAGCATGGTAATCATCTAATACTGGGTCTATATTATCCGTTTCAGAAGTATATGCCATAGCGTTGAATTTATGGGTTTTCTATTTCAATAATATATTTATACGTTTATATAGTATACTCCACCACCATCAAAATCAAAATTATAGTTAATTCCTGATGACAATATTAATCCTAATTGTGTTTTTCTAAATAACTCAGTAATACTATTCCAATATTCATAATCTAAAGGTTCTTTTTCAATTAGTTTATTGTAATCAAAAAGATGAATAAATTTTATAAAAATATCGTATTTAATAAAGAGCATAAGTCCACTATCTATTGCTACACAACGATCTGTTAATTGTGTTTTATTTTCATATCTTATTTTTTTTATATTTTCTATACTTAAGTCAAAATCATTCTTAAATTCATAAGTTCCAAATGGTGTATCAGTATATGGAAAGATTTCTTGCTTAATCTTAATTATAGATAGCGAATTATTTAATGAAGGATTAGTTAAAAAATCTTTTATAATGTTAACATATAAGGCATCTATTATTATAAATTTACCTTTTTCTAGTTTTATTTTTTCATTTTGAATTGAGATATTTAACATAATTTTACTCTATTTATATGATTCATATTTTAAAAATTCCAGACCAAACCTTTGCAACATTCCTTCAGCCTGATAAAATATTTCTGTAGGTTCTGCCATTGGATTAGATTCTATAAATTTTGACCATTCTAAATTCCAATTTCCAGGCATATTTCCTAATCCTTTTCCATGAACACCTTTTAAGTGGCCTCTTCTACTTAAAAGAACTGTGAAGTCATCTATATTTGTAATCCCTCGTTCTGCAAACCAATTTCTGAATTGTTGCGGGAAAATATGATGTTTATGCATATTTGCAGGTGCCGAAATCAGTAATTGACTACTATTTATAGTTGCAATAGATTCCGTTTTAATAAGGTACTTTGCACCACCTTTAATAAATGATCCAGCTAATCCTAAGATACCAGCTATATCAAAATCATTTGACAAAAGACCAAAGCTTACAAATGGATTTTTATAACTTAAGTCTCCTATTAACTCATTACCACCATATGTTTTTAGTCCGAGTTCTTTATATATTTGTATGAAATTTTTACTAAACCCATTAACACTAATAAATGCTGATAACTTATCATAGAATTCATCTCCATCACCATATGAATCTACTAAATCCTGAACAATATTTCGATATTCCTTCTCTGGATAGAAAGAACCGTTATGATGAATTAAACCAGTTGCAAATGGTCCGCTAAATACTCGCTGACCTTCTTTAAAAGTACTTGGATCTCTACCAACCTGTTTAGGGCTTAAACCACCACTTTTCCCATCATCTTCTTTGTCATCAGTAACTATAATATCTTCCATATCTGGTGACCAATCTGTATGTTCTGCTCCTAGTAAATCTATAAATCGAATAGGATTACCACCCATCATCACATATGGACTAAAACTTGTTAGTTTCATCTCTTTCGGATCTCTACTCCACCATCTACCGTTCTCGGTGTCACCCTCACGGAATAGAGTAGAATATAATTTCCCACTCCCCTTCAGCTCATCATCCTTCTCCATACCGTTGTAACCGTAGCCGTAGTCATCTACTTTGCTATATATTCCATTTGGAATCTGCATTCCATAAGAATAATAATTGCTCAAATTACGAATTTCTGCGGTAAATGTCCAACTACTTATTGAAGAAGCTAGATTATGAGGGTTCTTGACATCGCTGATCACTACTCTTACGTTGCCTAAGTGGTCCTTGATTTCGTATTCTTTGTGACCAGTTATTCGAGCGTTTGAGGTAAACGAACCAATAGTGTTTGCTTGGTATTCTATGATTGTGTCCTTCATAGCATAAGGTTCGGCTTGGTCAAAAAGATGTATCTCATTTTTATGTAAGTGGTCAGTGAATTCGTTTACATAAGGTTTCAGCACAGATATTCGTCCATCTGATTCTGAACCATAGATATACCATTCTTTTAGGTCTTGGTAATAGTATACTGCATAGCAACTAGAGCCCATACCCGTTACACCCTCTGGGCTTGTCTCGTATGTTGCTAGTACTTTACCACCTGCCTCACGAGCATAATAGTAACCTCTTACGTTCAGGTCTTCCTGACATGGTGCACAACCAGTGTTTGCAATATGTTCGTTACAATGAAATACTATAGGGTCAGTACCTGCTGCAGTAGGGTCTAGTTTACCGCTACCTACTTTTAGCACTCTATTGCCCATACCGTCGTAGTAGTAGTGTTGGTATAAGCTTAGTATATGTTCGTTATGTGTGATAGAATCTTTTACTAGAACGTTTTTCATAGTTACAGCCAACTTACCGTCTGCAGTCCAATAAATCTGATCCATGGTTTCCGTTTGTGGATTCATTTCAGATACTAGATTACCCATATTGTCATAAACAAAAGTTGTAGCACCAATAGTTGGATTTGATTGAACTGAAAATACTTGTTGATTATTAGGTTTACCAGTAATTGGGGTAGTACCACGTAAATTAGATATTCCATTGGGCATAGCAAGATTATCCCATCTGGTTAATGTGTCCATATTGCCGTTTAAGTCATAGAAGTAATCTGTTCTGAACTTATCTTGTGCTACTCTACCTGAACCTCCTATTGTATCTAGCTGTGATTCTACCAACCGACCTGCTAGATCATATTTGTATTGAGCATGATAATCATCTAATACTGGGTCTATATTATCCGTTTCAGAAGTATATGCCATAGCATTAAATTTATTGTTCCAAGATGATATATTACCATCGTATAAGTTCCTGTCTGGTGGGTCTATATCATTCCAAAATTTTATTCCAGTAGCAAGAGCAGAGCTGTAATCATCTTCATAGTAGTTTAGGCTCATTGAGAATATGTCCTTACCTACTACTTTTCTCTCACCAACGAAAAATCCATCTTTACCAAGGTCATCTTGTATTGTTCCTCCGACCGAGTTTATTCCCTTCAGCCACCCGTGGATAGTGTAATAGTAATCAAGTCCTTGTAGCGAGTCAGCACCGACAGACCTTCTTTGCAGAGGCCCATGTGGATAGTATTCGTACTTAGAATCGCCTTCTCTAAGAATACCATGTCGGCTAGTACTTACATCTGTTATTCTGTTATCGGCATCATACTCAAAATACTGAGTGAATTCTTCAGGATGGTTCTGCTGGAAATGGATTTCATGTACATTACCACTAAGTAAGTCATATTCGTAACGTGCTAGAGTTCCAAGACCAAGCATATCAAATTTACCAGGTAATATTTCTTGATAATACCAATCTACATTTCCGTGTGGATCATAAGAATAATATGATGTTACTCTATCCTTATTTCCAATTCCAGCTCCTTCCCATTCCGAATCTGTTATTCTAGTAATACTTGATATTCTGTTAACTAAGTGTTGTTGAGAAGATAAATCATAATTAAACAGAACAATTGGCATATTAGGGTCTGGCTTATCATATAGAGTGATAGTTTTTAGTCCTATTTTTCTATATATGTGTGTCGTTGGTGTCAATGCCGTACCTCAGAAGGCGATATTTACTCTTCTATATCAAAATAATATTTTATTATATCACCTGACTTATTCTCTATTCCTAAATAGTATGCTGTCCCATCTAAAGTAGTATCTGGCGTTAAATGATTATCTTTAGGAGTATCATCAATAGAGAAATACCATATTTTTCCTACACCCCACAAATTGACATTATCAAAGCAAGTTTTATAATATTTATAATCAAAGCATAATTTATAACTTTCACTTTCTTGAATATCAGGCAAATAAATACCATTCATAAATTTTGCAACATAGTAGCTATCACCATTTTGATCAACTATTAACATTTCTACATTTTCGTAAAAATCTAGTTCTTTACCATTTACTTCGAATTCTACATTATAAATATCACTCCTCTTTGTTAGTGTATTCTTCCTAGAAGAACAACTTATTAGTAAGAGGAATATAATTACAATAAGTGATTTATTCTGCCAATTCAAAAAATTCATCAAGTGGAAATTTGGCATAATATCGTTTACCTTTAATATTTTCTGATTCTCTACCATAAAAATAAATATAATCTTTACCTACTTGCATCCACAACCAGTTTACATTCAACTGAGAAACAAAATCTTCAACTTGAATAATATCTTTAGGTGAAGGTGCTTTATAACCTGGAGTCCATGTTAAATATTTTCCCGTAAAAGGATCAATCTTGGTTAATGGTCTAGTGTTATGTATATGACATACACCAAATATGTTGTTTAAATTAGCCCAAAGATAATCAAATTTTTCTTTATCAGCTTCAATAGGATTTATAATATCTACATGACCAACTTCACCTTTAGAAATATCTACGTAAGGTCCTGGCTTCATATTGACAACAATATTTTCACCATTATCGGTATTAGTTCCAAGCATAACTGCTTCTTCATGATACCCACCTTTTTCATCATCCTTTGTTGGTTCCGATACTCTATGTACTGCGCTTTCAATAGCTTTTATATTTTCATCAATAGGAAATGTTATTATCTTTCCAGTAAAATTATCAAAGTCTCCATTCTCAGCTAATTCAACATCTGATTCCTCAACGAGTAAGTAATTATTCTCATCGCTAGGGTCATTACTTCCCACTTTATCTCCATCTTGCGAATAATAATCAGCATCACCATTAGGGTCAATACGTGCTATTGGATTGCCACTCATCAAGATATAAGGCGACTGATAAGGCATGCTCATCTCTAATGGATCTCTACCCCACCAAGTTCCCTCTACTGTACTTGCTTGTCTAAATTTAGTTGTATATGTCTTCCCACTCCCCTTCAGTTCATCATCCTTCTCCATACCGTTGTAACCGTAGCCATAGTTACCGATAGACGCATAAGCCCCACCTGGTAATTCCATTCCATACGGATAGTATGAGTTCAAATTACGAATTTCTGCGGTAAAAGTCCAACTACTTATTGAAGAAGATAGATTATTTGGGTTCTTGACATCGCTGATCACTGCTCTTACGTTACCTAGGTGGTCCTTTATTTCATATTCCTTGTGACCAGTTATTCTAGCGTTTGAGGTAAATGAACCAATAGTGTTTGCTTGGTATTCTATGATTGTGTCTTTCATAGCATAAGGTTCGGCTTGGTCAAATGAATGAATAGCGTTTTTATGTAAGTGATCTGTGAACTCATTTACATAGGGTTTGAGCACAGATATCCGCCCATCTGACTCTGAGCCATATATGTACCATTCTTTTAGGTCTTGGTAATAGTAAGCTGCATAGCAACTAGAGCCCATTCCAGTAACTCCCTCTGGGCTTGTCTCGTATGTTGCTAGTACTTTACCACCCGCCTCACGGGCATAATAGTAACCTCTTATGTTAAGGTCTTCCTGACATGGTGCACAACCAGTTGCCGCTATATGTTCGTTACAGTGGAAAACTATAGGGTCAGTACCTGCTACAGTCGGGTCTAGTTTACCCCCACCTACTTTTAGCACTCTATTGCCCATACCGTCGTAATAATAATGTTGGTATAAG
>JAGQWJ010000079.1 GCA_020437395.1 Ignavibacteriota bacterium
ATTTCTATAAAGCAAATGTAATTGATGATAAAGATTGTGCATGGATATACAATGAGGACTTCTTCTACGAAACAACTTGTTTTCACCCCTCTTTCAATTATACTAAAGATGATATCAATCTAATTAAAAGTAATTTTAAAATCAACTTTTTTGATATATATGGGAGTAAAGATGGAGTTTACTTCCCTCCTTATAACCCGCTTAAAAAAACGGCTCAAAGTAAAAGCATGAATAGCAACACAACTGCCCATAAATCGAAGATTGATAAAATAGTTGAGTACTTAATAAATGACTCGCCGAATATAGTAGATGATTTGGATTACATAAGTTCGAATAGTATTACTATGTTCAATAGTATCATTGAACACGAAGATATGGTAAAAGAAATTGTAAAAAGAAATATAAGTGATTTTATCTCTGACGATGTTAGAAAAATAGGTAGTATTGCCTTACCTGAGAATCACAGGATGTAATCTATTTCTAAAATGAATTATACTTTAAGGAGCATTTATTTGGACTAGTAGACGCTCTTTTCTTTGTAAAGGGTTTATGTTAGTTGTTATTTGAATGATATGAGACTATATTCTTCAAAGTGTTTGTCTCAAGTTTGGATTATCAATCATCCTCTTCATTGTATCGAAGAATGCTTGATAGAATGAATCATCCTTCGCATAAAGTTTATAAAGATCTAGTTCATTCTTCCTTTGTTTACTCATCACATCATCTAATATTTTTTTAAATGCTAAGTCTCTATTTTGAGAGTCCATGTTGTCTGCAACTTTTGACTGAAAATCTGGATGGTCTTGGATGTGCTTACTCAGTGATAGAAATCGCACTCTTTGATCCTCAGGTGTAGCGTCCCACCCATGAAACCAGCGTTCATTGAAGGTCCTAATTATTTCATCTAATGGATCTAAGTTCTCTTCTCCACCATGCGCGCCTCTCGGATTAGGGTTTTGTGGTTCTAAGTCAGTTTCTGAATCATCTAATCCAATCTTATGATTAAGTTTGATGCGTTCCAATCCATAAGTAGATAAATCAACCGACTCCAAGAGTTCATCAATCAACTCATCTTCTTTAATTCTAACTATTAGTTTTGGTATTAAAAACTTTAGAAACCAAAATAGTTTCTCCCAATCAGGAACTTCATATGGCATTATGGAGGCCATTTGACTGTAGATTTTAACGAACTGTTTAGCCTTGATCTTAAAGTCTGCCTTTTCATCGTCCTCTAGATCTAATTCATTATTAAATCTATCAGCTGCTGCATCTATAATCGGACTCAGCCGTTGCGCATCAACTTTATCAAAATACAGCTTAACAAAATGCTCAACTTCTGACCATTCATACACACCAGTATCACTCAATGTACCTTTTAATTCATGAAGTATATTAATATCCGTTTCTTCACTTAAAGATGTTGAGGTATAGTAAGGGTCAAATGAATCTTTTATATCATCTATGTTGTTAAAGAAATCAAGTACGTAAAGGTCTTCTGTTCGCTTACCTAGCTTTTCTGCTGAACGGTTTAACCTACTTAAAGCTTGTACTGCTAACACACCTTGTAGCTTCTTATCGACGTACATGGCACAGAGTTTTGGCTGGTCGAATCCAGTTAAGTATTTGTTTGCTACTACAAGTATTCTATATTCATCTGAGTCAAACCTATCTTTGGTATCTTTCTCTGCAAAGCCATTAAGATCGCTTTCTGTGTATTCTATCCCATCTACTTTTTTGCTTCCAGAAAAAGCTATTGCTATTTTAAAAGGATTCCCTTTGTTTTTTAAGATAGTTCTAATAGCCAAGTAATAGCGTATTGTTGACTCTATATTCTGAGTAACAACCATAGCCTTGGCTTTACCTTTTAGTTTCTTAGTATTGTAAATATTACTTATAAAATGATCAAGTATTATTTCCGCTTTAGTACCGATAGTTTGCTTCTCTCTCTCCACATAGGCTCGTAGTTTCTTCTGCGCTTTTTTGGTATCAAAAAGAGGGTTGTCTTGTATTGATTTTTCTATTTCATAATAACTCTTATATGTGGTGTAATTAGCAAGTACATCTAATATGAAGCCTTCTTCAATAGCTTGCTTCATAGAATAGAGATGAAATGGTTTGTAACTACCATCTTCTTGTTTATTACCAAAACGCTCTAATGTTGCATTCTTAGGCGTAGCAGTGAAAGCAAGATATGAAGCGTTACCCTTCATCTTTCTAGCACGAATTGCTTTTAATATTTTATCTTGCCAATCTTCCTCCTCTTCAAGATTATCTCCCATCCCCATCGCTTGATTCATCTTTCCAGCAGTGGTCCCACTCTGAGAACTATGAGCTTCATCAATAATAACGGCAAAACGTTTTTCACTTAAATCATCTATACCATCTACTATAAATGGAAACTTCTGAATAGTAGTAATTATAATCTTCTTACCCTGTTCTAAGCTTTCTTTTAAATCTCTAGATGAATACGCAGGTGCAACTATATTCTTTACTTCTGAGAAGTCTTTTATATTATCTCTAAGCTGCTTATCCAATAGCCTCCTATCAGTCACAACTATAACCGAATCAAACAATGGGTTATTAATCCCTTTTGAACCAGGGAGACCTTCTCTTTCGGGATAATTCTCTATTAACTGATACGCAGCCCAAGTGATAGAATTAGACTTACCAGAACCAGCTGAGTGCTGAATTAGATATGTGTGACCTACTCCATTATTAGAAGCATGATTTAGTATTCTTCGTACCACATCTAACTGATGATATCTTGGAAAGAATAGAGTACGTGAGTTTAATGGGTCTTTTGCCTTCCCATCAAAACGAACGAAATGTTGTATGATATTTGCTAGACTCTCACGGGTGAACACTTCTTCCCATAGATAAGCTGATTTATGGCCAAATGGGTTTGGAGGGTTACCTTTACCATTATTGTGTCCTTTGTTAAATGGTAGAAAAAATGATGATGAACCTGCAAGTTTTGTACACATATAAACTTCATCTGGATCTACTGCAAAATGTACAATACAACGTCCAAAATTAAGTAGTGGCTGACGTATATCTCTGTCAGTTTTGTACTGTTTTATACCATGTACTTTAGCATTTTGACCTGTCCATGGGTTTTTTAATTCTAGTGTAGCTATTGCTATGCCGTTGATAAATACAACCATATCAATTTCTTCACGTGCATTATCCAAGTTATATTGCACTTGTCTTGTGACGCTAAACTCGTTCTTTTCAAAATTGTCCTTAACGCTCTGACTACTGCTAGACATTGGCAACAGGTATAGCAATGTGAAATGCGCATCCTCTACTTCTAAGCCTTTGCGAAGTAACCTTAGAATACCATATTTCTTAACCATACGATCGTAGCGTTCTAGTATTCTAAGTTTCCAATCATCTGATCTTTGTAGCTTCTCTAACTCTTCACATTGTGTTTCTTCCAAGAAGTGCCAAAATCTTTCTTCATCTATAGCATACTTAGCATTGTAATCATTTTTATTCCCAATGAAATATCCATTATTAACAATATATTCGGCATTCTGCTCCTGAATCTTATTCGAACTTGTAAGTTCTTCTAGACAGGTACCTGTTAATGCTCTTTCAATAGCTGACTCTAGTGCTTGTTCGTTTGTTTTACTTTGCATCGTAATGCTCTTCTATTTTTGATATCATTGTTTCTAAATGCTTGATAATCTCAATCTTATTCCAGTTATCATTCTGGAAAATATAATAAGATTTAAGTGTATCATAGGTCTCTCTTCTATCTCGAAACATTGATTTCTTGACTCTAAATGATTTATTACTATATTCCGAGTTTTGAGCAACACTCAATAGGACTAAATTCCCAAAAGAATGTAGATACTCATCTTCTATTTGTGGGTGTTGAATCTGATTTTCTGGGTTCTGGGGGTATATATGTTCAACTGAATTTCTTGAAGTAATACGGTAGTTGTTGTATTCTTGAGTATTTATTGTTGAATCCCAATTTTTCCAGAGAATATATTCTAATTTCTGAAACCAGTAATGTTTAAATGCAGTTCCTTTATTCAATTCTAAATAAGTCCTAATATTAATTGTTTTATCTACGGTCGCTTCTTTATCCAATAGCAGATAAGATAAATCTTTGTCAGTTAATTTATCATTTAATGAAAACTGATTATCAAATTCTTCTAATTTAATTAAATGGATTTCATTGGTAGCATCTGAATCTGAATGATTTTTAAGTAAATACCCTAAGTATGTTGTTAGCCAATACTGACGTAAATAATCACCAGTAAAGTAAAGTACGCTTTGTAGCATGGAACTATTTGATTTTGCATATTTAGTTCTGCTATAATAACCTTTATCATTTTTATTAAAATTAACTAATTCTAATGACTCTGTCTTATTATCTATATCAGTAATCCACTTTATAACATATTTATCAAATAAATAACGAACTTTCCACAGTAATTGGAAGAAACGTTTTATCTCATTTGGATCTTTTCTAGCTTCTAGACTATTGAATATTTCAATTAACCGATTCACATGAAATGTACCTTCGAAATCTTCTTTACCTTCTATGTACAAGTGTAGGCGGTAAGTATGGATAAGTAGTTGACCAAAGTTAATAATCGATCTACAATAAATCTCCTCTGATTTACGATCTTTTTCGCCTAATATGTTTTTGGTAGGATGCTGATAATCGCTAATATCATTCATATTAACATCCTCTATTATTATTAGAGTATCATCCGAATTTATACCATTTTTATTTGTACTTTCATATCTGAATATGCTACCATCAAACTCATAGTATTTCTTAAAATCAACTATATTCCAATCTGTAGATGGAAATGAAAGTCTAACATTTCTCTCAAAAAAATTATTCATATTCTCACAAGCCTCCCAGATCTTCCCATATTTGACTTTCTCGTCTATTAGGTTAAGTAAATTTGCTTTTACTATATCTGTTTGCTCTAGTTGAACACCCGCACTATTTACAGTAGAAAATAACTTATTTAAAATCGGAAGAGCGTCGT
>JAGQWJ010000007.1 GCA_020437395.1 Ignavibacteriota bacterium
AATAAAGAAACAAATCCGCGAAGCGGAAAAATTTGTTTCGTATTTCTGAAGTTAGCGTCGAGCTATTGTTCTGGACCGTGCGAGCGCTCCCTAGAGGGAGCGAGCCGGGTCGAGCAATAGCGAAGCTGCGGTTGGCGCGCAGAGCCCTTGGCCGTTCTGCTACCGTGCGAGCGAAGCGAGCATGGTAGCAGAACGGTCTTGTATATGAAAAGTAGCGGATTTTTGAGCACTAACTTTTCGGAAAGCAATATACTTAAATAAAGGCAAAAGCGGTTCAGGTTAGCCCCAAAACCGCTATTTTTTATATACGTTGTTGGCAATAGTTATTACTCCATTTCCTCAATACTTATTTCAAATCGAGATTTCCAGTCATATACTTTAGATTATACTTGAATTTGTCAATTTTCCATCGTTTCATATTTTTAACTAAATGTAAATTGTAACTCCCAACAAATTCTCGAGTTTTTCCTTTGATTGCCGATTCTTTAAAATGTGTAGCAGTTGCGTAAATAAAAACTTCTGCCGAATTATTGCTGATTTTAACCAAATGATTTCCTGCTAAATGGTTTATGGAATCTATACCTTCAAATCCTTGTTTCCATTCATTACAAATGTCAATAGAACTCTTCTTGGAAATTTCTCCACCAAGTGAGGACATATCAAAGTCAACGAGCTCTGAAAACACTTCTTTTTGAAGTTTTTTCCATTCTTGATTATCCGTATAGATAAACAGTTTATGAACTATTTCAATGATTTGCTCTTTAACAGTAAATTCCATTTTATTTATTTATTTTCAACATTCCTTCATTTCCAAAAGCAGAATAAATTCCAAAAGTTACATTGTCCAACATTTCATTATAATTGGTAATGTGTTCTCCCATTCCCATATAATCAACTACAGTTCGCATAGGTTTTTCTCCGTAAGGAATCGCAATAAGATTTGTAATGGCATCTGCAACTTTTTGTGGCCTTTGCTCTGTATTTGCTTCTAAAGCCTGTTCAAATCCATCAAACATAGCTTTTGGTGCTTGCATAAAGTCACCATAGGCTTCGTCTCTGCTGTTGTCGCTAGGCTTTTTTAAGTTTTCCATAAATGTTGTTGGAAAACCTCCTGGTTCAATAATACTAGATTCAATTCCAAATGCAGATAACTCTGTTCTGTAATTTTCTGCGATAGCCTCCAATGCCCATTTGGAAGCATTGTAAACACCGTAAAAAGGTAAAGTCATTCTACCTAACAAACTTGAAGTATAGATTACTGTTCCTTTTCCTTGTTTTCTAAAATGTGGTAAAGTTGCTCGCATTACACGCTGAACGCCAAAAACATTTACATCAAACACATATTTCATATCGTCTGGTGTAAAATGTTCTTGCATCCCAAATACACCAACTCCTGCATTGTTAATCAAAACATCCAAACCATTTAATAAATCAATAGCGTTTTTAACACCTTTGTTTACGCTTTCTTCATTAGTAACATCCATTTCTACTAAATGAACGCCAATTGATTTTAGAGAATCAGCAACTTTTTCATTTTTCCCTTTGGTTGAACGCATTGTTCCAACAACTTTGTATCCTTTTTCAATAAGAGATTGGCAAGTTAAAAATCCAAATCCTCCACTTGCTCCTGTAATCAATATTCTTTGTTCCATTGTTCTATGTTTTAAAATTTATAGAGCAAAGTTGAGTCAAAAGGAAGTATTTTATATAACCTTAATTAAACAAGAAATGACCAATTTCAAAGATTTACAACTATTGGTTAGATTTTCGGAATGTAGTTGGTGAAATTTGTGTATGTTTTTTAAAAAACCGACTGAAATGAGTGGGTTCACTGAATCCTAATTTGTACGCTATTTCCTTTGAAGAATAGGTAGTGTTTTTGAGCAATGATTTGGCTACTGACAATGTTCGTTTAGAAATCCAATCGTTTACAGTTCTACCTGTTTTACTTTTTATTACAGAATTTAAATAATTTGGGTGTAAATTTAATTCGTTGGCATAATCTTGTACTTGAAAGGCGATAGTTAGTCCTTTTGAAGTTGCTATTTTAAACTCTCGTTCCAATAAAATTTTAAAGGATTTAACAATTTGAGAATTTCTTCCTCCTTCTTCTAATGGATTGTACGATAGCCAAAAATTTTCTTTTATTTTTAGAAGTAATACAACAAAAAGGTTTCCAAGAATTTTGTTCTTGTATTCAGATTGTTTTTTGAACTCTTTGAATATTTGTTTGTAAAGAATTTCAAATTCACTAAAGTCATTCTGCAACATTTTTTTTGGTGGAACTGTTTCTGCTAATAAAAACGGAAATTCGCCAAAAATATCTGGGTGAACATTCTCTCTTAAAAAACTCTCTGTTAATGTGATAATATAGGCGTCTTTAGAGTTTTCTATTTCAAAGGATTTAATATGTCCGGGATTTGTAAAATATATGGTTTGTGAATCAAAGGGAAATATTTTATCATCAATGGTATATTTTCCAGAACCTTCTTTTATAAATACAAAAGAAAAATAATCGGCTCTAAAAACTGGTGATTTAAAAGGTGTTTTAGAATGAATAGCAGGTAAAAAATGAATCGTAAAGTCCATTTCTTGCTCAATTGGTAAATTCAGCGATTTATACAAGTCCGAAATTTTATGGTGGACTATTAGCTCCATTTGAGTTCGTATTTTTTAATTATTGCCAACGGTCTAGTATATGCAAAGTAGGCGATTGCGGGCTTCAAGACTATCAAACCGTGACAAATTTGAAGCGGGCTACAGCCCTTGGAATTACTACTATTTCGCCTATTTTGTATATACATTGTTGTGTGCTGCCTTTTATTCATTTTTTCTCGCTATATAAAATCCATAGCTGTAATAATCTTTGAACTTCTGATACAAGTCGATTTCTGCCTGATTATCTTCAACTACTTTTTTCGCTAGTTCTGAATTGTCATTCCGTTTCAGAAAATTCTCAAATCTTGCTTGCATTGGTTTGTAATAGGTCTCAATCCAACTATCTTGGCTTAAATAAAAATATCCAACAAGCGAATAGCCATTATTTTCTAATTGTCTGATTTTGTTAGAAGCAGTATCAACTTCTGGGTATTCTGTTTTCCAAAATTCTTCAATTTCTTTTGGTCGAGATTGTGTTATCCAAGTGATTTCACTAACAGCCAAATAGCCACCGACTTTCAAATAGTCCTTCCATTTTTTAAGTCCGTTTTCAAAACCAATGTTATAAATAGCGCCTTCCGACCAAATGAGGTCAAATTCACCTTCGTTAAAAGGCAAATCGTCCATTGATTTTTCAAGCGTAACGATTTTGTCCGTTAATCCAGATTTTTGAGTTTTTTCGTTCAGTTCATTTAAGAATTCTGGAAACAAGTCAACTGCAATTATTTTTCCGTTCAAGTTTTTAGCAAGCGAAATGGTTTGTCCACCTGAACCACAACCAATGTCAGCCACTTTCAAATTTTGGTCGGTCGGCAAGTCCAAATAATCAAGTGCTTTCAGCGTGTCATTTTCACTTCCTGGTCCTTGTCTCTCGGAATTTTTATGTAAGTCAATAATCAGTTCTAATTCTGTCATTTGTTCGTTTCTTTAGGTTGCACACAACGTTTTGCAGCTACCCGAAGGTGGCGATTTCGGAGCACTTCACTGTCAACCAAGCACAAACTTAGATAGTAGCAAAAAGCTTGATTTAACCACTGAACCGCCACTTTTGGGTAGGTGCTGTTAGTGCCTGTGCTTCTTTTATTTCGTTCAAAGGTCAGTTTCATTGTCATTGAAGTAAATTATAAAAATCTTGTGTTCGTCAATGTCAACGCCTTCGTTTTTCTTTTCCTTCAGAAACTCAAAAGTCTGTGTTTCTTTATCAAAGTCTGTTTCGTTAATTAGTTTGTCGAACTTTTGATTTACTTGGTTTGCTGTCCTGTTGCAGTAAGTAACCCATTCTTCATTTTCCTGTCTTTCGTCAGGGTCGTAAGAGAGCCAATAAAGTTCACAAATACCGTCATCAAAAACATACTGAACCTGTCCACCTACAATTGCCATTGGAACTTGTCGAGCTGCTTCAACTACTTTTTTGAAGTCTTGTTGTTTCCAACCAAATTCGTTTCCGCTTTCTATGGCTCTTTCTCTTATTTGTTTTGGAAGTCTGTATTCTTCTCG
This sequence comes from Ignavibacteriota bacterium, assembly GCA_020437395.1. GTDB lineage: Bacteria > Bacteroidota > Ignavibacteria > Kapaibacteriales > UBA2268 > PGYR01. The sequence continues at coordinate 4,156 of JAGQWJ010000007.1, forward strand.
TTCAAGTCTTCCTAAATTCCACGAGAACAGCACAAAGTCCGTTGCCGCTTCATACAATTTGTCAAAAGTCTTTATTTGCTCACGGTCTTTGTCAAACCAACCAACTCTATATGTGTTTTCGTGTTCTTCTATAAATGTCGCTGGTGAACATCTCTTGTCATAAGAAAACTGCAAGATTTTACCACATAGTTCGGGTCTTTGTCTAAGGTAGGAAAGTAGGTCGAATTGGTTGAAACTGAATTTTATGTCATTATTCCCACCAATAATTTTGTCGAACCAAGATTTGTCACGAGCCAAAATCTCTCTTGCTTGTCGTTCTGTCAAACTACAAGCTGCTTCAAGTTCTATGTCTTTCGTGTCTGTCGTCATAGCATTGGCACTAACGGTTCGTGCAAACGCAGTAGCCCCGCATAGGGGCTATTGCCGTTTTGCACTTTGTTGTGCGGCGTTTTTTCTCTTTTTTCAATTAAATGAACTTCGAAATTCCACAGGTGTCTGATTGGTTTTGGACTTAAACAATTTACTGAAAGATTGCGGATGCTCAAACCCTAATTCATAGGCAATTTCACTTACAGACAATTTTGTTGTCGATAATTTCACTTTTGCTTTCTCTATTAATTTATTGTGAATATGGTGCTGGGTGGTTTGCCCTGTTAAACTTTTTAGCATACTGCTTAAATAGTCAGGCGTAAGATTCAAATCTTGGGCAATTTCGTGAACTGATGGTAAGCCATTATCTATTACATCACCACCATTGAAATAATTTTCTAAAAGTTCCTCCAATTTATCCAATATTTGATGATTGGAAATTTTTCGGGTCAAAAATTGTCGCTGATAAAACCGTTCAGCATAATTGAGTAATAGTTCTAATTGACTAATGATTATTTGTTGACTGAACTGGTCAAGTTTGGCTTGATATTCATTTTTTATATTTTGAAGTATCCCCGTTATTATGTTTTCTTCTTTTTCTGATAAAAAAAGTGCCTCACGAACGGAATAACTCAAAAAGGCATATTTTTTTATGTTTTTTGCAAGTGAAGTGCCAAATAGAAAATCAGGATGGATGGCTAAAATCCATCCTGAAGGTTTACTGTTCAAATCTTCTTCTATAAGTTCGACTGAAATAACTTGCTCTGGTGAGAAAAAAGTCATTAAACCCTCATCAAAATCATATGATTCTTGACCATAACGATATTTACCAACGACATTTCGTTTTATTGAAATCGTATAAAATTCTTGCACCCATTTCAATTCATTGTTAACAGGTTTTGGTTTTATTTCGCTATAATCTATCAGACTAATCAATGGATGATTAGGTGAAGATATGTTGTTGAAACGATGAAGTTCACTTATAGTCTTTAGCCTTGTTGGAATTGACATTAATTAAATTATTGAAGTTAATAACGCTTTTTCTCATATAATTGTAGTTGCATAAACTACCTAAAAAGGAAAATTTACTTTTGTTGTTTCTTTAGCCCAATCCCATAATTTAGCATTTAAGCTTTCGTCTAAAGCCGCTGCATCAATTTTTGCTAAAGCTGGTTTCCCTTTTTGTTCATTATGCCCATCTGGTCCCCAATATTGTCCTCCTTTTGCATCTTCACGTAAGCAAGCGGCTAATGTAGGTTGAGCACCTTCTTTGGCAGTCATTAGTTCAAGTGACGCAAGCATATCCTTATCCATATGTACTTGTAAATCTGTTTTACTAAACCCTGGATGTGCAGCTAAAGATTTAATTTGGCTACCATTACTTTTCAATCGTTTGTCAAATTCTAGTGCAAAAATGATATCTGCCAATTTGCTTTGTCCGTACTCTCTCCAATTGTTATAGTCTTTCTCTAATCGGAAATTATCAAAATCAATAGTTGAACCTCTGTGAGCTATACTACTTAATGTGACAACTCTCGAACCTTTTGTTGATTCTAATAAATTAAAAAGGTGACCCGTAAGGGCAAAATGACCAACGAAGTTCACCCCGAACTGAATTTCAAAACCATCTTCAGTTTTTGATTGTGGGGGAATCATAATTCCTGCGTTGTTAACCAACAAATCTAGACTTGATTCAGCTGTTATCACATTTTCTGCAAAAGATTTCACAGAACGCAAACTTGCCAAATCCAAGTGTTCATAAACTAATTCGCCTGTTCCTCCGTCAGCCTCCATTTTTTTGATAGCTTTCATTGCTTTTTCTTGATTACGACAAGCTACATATACTTTTGCTCCTTTTTTGTACAAGTCCAAGGCGGTTTCATATCCAATACCTGTGTTTGAACCTGTTACTATTGCTGTTTTACCTGATAAATTCATGTTTTATTTTTTAATTAAACAATGAGACAAATTTATCCGTGTTATTTATGATTAATGTATCCAAATCCTTTATAGTTGTAGCTGAAAATTATTTGTTATGTCACTAGCTGTTTTCAAATGACGCACAACTATCTGGATAAACGAACATTCGTATATCCTACCATTATTACTTTCGTATATCAATTAAAATGATATTTCTATCGCCTTAGGATTTAATAAGTTAATTGAAATTTTTTATTTCGTTATACGAATGTTTAATATTTTAGTTGACTTTATTATTTATTAATTCCCAATATACTAAAAAAATCCCTACGCCGCCAACTCTCTTTTCAACCTATCGAAATTATACATAGGAGTGCCGTTTTCTGCAATTACTATTTCGCCTCGGAGATCTAGCACAACTTTGCTGAGCACTTCCTCTACTTCTTTGATAGAGTGATTCTGTAAGTTTATTTTTGAGATAACTTGCTCCATAGTCAGAGGGCCGCCATTGGCTGCTATTATTTGCCCTACTAATATTTTGCGGACTACGTTCTTGCTTCTTTCAGCTTCTTTTTTCTTATGTGTTAGGGCTCTACCTATTGGTATTAGGAAGAAGAGAATTGAGAAGATTAACGGAAACCAACCAAGTGCGAATATTACTAGTCCTGATTCTATTTGAGCGGCTCCTTGTATCACAGCAATTGACATAAGTAGGTTGAATAGATTCATAAACCCTATCCCAAAATTACGACCAGATGTATTGCCAGTCATTTCGTAAGGTGGCTCTACTTCGTCTATGTAATATTCCACTTTACCGCCTTCTAGCTTCGAGCTGATTACACTCAAATCACGGAAATCTGCAACAGCTGTACCGTTTTCTGTTATATCTATACTGCCACGAAACTTCGATGCATACTCGGCTAATCGGCTATCTGCTTCGTCGTAATCAACCCCAGATAGATTGATTATGTCTGCAGAAGTTATTTTATCGGAATGATCTCTTATGTATGTTGCTACTTCTTTCGTATCATTTAGTGGGTCGAATTCGGGTCTTTCTGGGCCAAAAACGAAGTCGTAAACGGACTGTATGAACTTCTTGCCTTTGTGTTCGGGTTTCTCATAATATCGATAGTGCATATTGTCTCTATCAACAGCAGTGCTATAGTGCTTGTTAATAGCAGCGAATCGCATCCCATGGAAAATAGCTGAGAAAATATTGGAAATCATTCTACTTGAATTATTGTTCCGTCTATCTCGGTCTCCTCCCTGACTTGCGACAAGCATTATAATAATGACGAAAATCAAAGTATATACTATTAATATTACCCCAATTGCCACTTTGTATATTTTCTTAAATACTTCCCAGAAAATATTGATTGCAACTGCTAACTTTTCTTGGAATGTCTTCTCACCACGCTTTTTGAAGGGGATATCAAAATTGAAAATTGGTCGAGCATTTTCTTCATCTACTTCTACTTTGCATTTGTAGAGTTCCATTAGCCGGGCTAGTGAATCTTCTACATCTTGTGTAGAATAGCCCGTTGCAGCAGCAGCATCCTGCGGTGCAATCCGCCCATTACTGCTTTTGATTAATTTTTCTAAAGCTATTAAAACTTCTTGTTTTGAGTGTTCTGGATTCATAGTATTTGATAATTGTCGTAAATTGTAATTCTAAAATAAACTTTATCTATGATATGAAAAACTACTTAATAATCGGTGGTGGAATAGCAGGTGTTACTCTTGCTCACCAACTCGAAAACCGCAATCTAACTTTCGACTTAGTTGACAATAGCCCAAAGTACAATTCCACCAAAGTAGCAGCTGGATTTTGGAATCCGATTGTCTTCAAACGATTAACTATGAGTTTTAATGCAGATAAAATGTTACCTATACTCAAGAACTTTTACTCAATAATTGAACAAAAAATAGATAATAGTTTCGTTAACGAAGTGCCTCAATTAAAAATATTTAGCACTAAAGAAGAAAGGCATAGATTCATAGATAAAGCAATAGTTTCCGAAGTTAGTCAATTTCTAGATGAAGAGCCGATAGAAAAAATCGAGGGTATAAAAGCTCCATTCGGTATGGGCAAAGTAATTGGTACTGGCTATATAGACACGGTAGAGTATATAGAAAAATCACTCGAGTATTTCGAATCAAACGGCTCATTTATTAATAAGAAAATCGATTATTCGGAGATAGAATATACTCCTGATTATACTGGGTTCAGCGGTAAGAAGTATGAGAAAGTCATATACTGCGAGGGTTACCACGCAGTTCATAATCCGCTATTCCCAGAACTACGACTTAAACCAACCAAAGGTGAATTGCTTATATTAGAAATTCCAGGTTTATCACAAGACTTTGCGTTCGCTAAAAGTGCAGGGCTAATACCGCTCGGCAATCAACAGTTCATAGTTGGAAGCACTTACGATTGGGAAGATATGACCGAAGACGCAACAGAAGCAGCTAGGAAGAAGTTGCTTTACAATCTCAGTGATTTCCTAGAGCTTGACTATAAAGTAATTGACCATCAAGCTGGTATACGACCTTCATCGTTTGACCGCCGACCAATAATCGGCAAATCATCTGTACAAGCAAACGTCTATATAATGAATGGTCTAGGTACTAAGGGCGTTATGTATGCACCTTTTTATTCGGATATGCTGATAAATTTTATTGAACATGGGGCAAAGCTAGATGAGGAAGTGGATTTTGTAAGAATTAATGACCTAAATTAGGATTGACCAATTGCCAAAGATCCAAGTACGACTTCCTTAGTTGCACCAGTTACCGAGGGCAAATTGCCGCTTCGTTGTTCTACTCTTAAATATGCTAGATAAGCCATAAGAAGTGCTTCACGGCAATCAGCTATATCAAATCCATTCAGTTTTGGTGTCATTAATTTTGCAGTTGGTAAATAATGTTCTAATAATTCCATCATAAATTTATTACGAGCTCCTCCACCTGCAATAATTAAGTTGAACTTTTGGTTGACAATCTTATTAATATTTATTGCTATACTCTTTACAGTGAAATGAGTCAGAGTACTGATAACATCATTTGGGGAAAGCAAATAAACGCCATGTTTGTTCAACATATCCTCATTGAACAACTCTTTACCCGTAGATTTCGGATAGTCTTTGTTTATGTATTTTTCCTGTATTAATGACTCTAAAACCGTTTGACTTAACTTTCCTTTTCTCCCAATTTCGCCACCAAAGTCACAATTCTTACCAAAAAGCTTTCTCATGGCCAAATCTATTAAACAATTACCAGCTCCTGTGTCGAACGCAATGACTTCATTTTTAGTACAATTGGCCTTCAAACAAGTTATATTAGCAATTCCACCTATATTTAGTACAATTGTGTCCGTTTCCTTATCGCCTAGAAATGCAAAATCGAATATTGGTATTAGTGGAGCTCCTTGACCTCCCACTGCCATATCGGCGGTTCGGAAATCGCCAACTGTGTCTATTCCTGTTTTGGTTGCTAAATTAGTAGCTGAGCCAAGTTGATACGTAGAGCTTATTTTCTCATTCAGAAAATTCTCTTTTTCTGGCTGATGCCACAAGGTTTGACCGTGGAATCCAATCGCATTTACCCTGCTTTTTTCTATTTTATGTTTTTTTATGAAGTAGTCTATTGCTGTTGCAATCTCATCGGTATATCTAATATTGATTTGAGAAAGGTCTTTTAATTTAATTTCCGATTCTAACGATATTATGTAGTTTCGTAGTTCGTGAGTAAAAGAATACTCCTCAGATATTATCTCTGATATACTATCTCCGTCAAATGATGCACAAGCTATATCGATAGCGTCAACAGAAGTTCCTGTCATAACACCAATGAATAAGTTTCTTCTCATTTTATCGTCCTAAAGGTCAAGTTCAATCTTTCGCCCACTGCTTTAGCTGTTTTAGGAACTGAATGCTGGTACTTTTCTTGGAAGTCTCCTTTCATCAATAATAAGCTCCCATCCTTAAGTTCTATATCAAATTTATTGTTGTGATTATTCTTTTCTCTGTATAAGAATCTTCTTGGGTAACCAAATGTAACCGATCCAATTGTTGGATTTTTTCCAAGCTCTTTTTCGTCATCCGAATGCCAGCCCATTGAATCTGAACCACCACGATAGTGATTTAGCAATACACTATTGAACTTATGATTCGATATTTTTTCTGTAATTTCCTTAATCTCTATTAATTCATCAGTCCATTTGTTTGGAGTTAATAGAAGGCCCGAATATCTATAGTTAACATTTGGGTTCGCATACCAAGCTGTTAGTCTTGGTACTTTTACTTTTTTCCCGAACATAATAATTTCGTCTTGTTGCCAATTTATTCCATTTATCAATAGTTGAAAATAGCGAATACAATCGAATTTCTCAAAAATGTCCTCGAAATAAATTAACTTATCTTCTATAAGTACCCTATTATTCATTAATTTTGCTTTTTTAAAATAAAACAATAAGATTTGATATTCTTGAAGTATTTAATTTACACTTTTGGATTTATATATTTACTAATATCTTTCAACTATGGAATAAATATCTATGATGAAGGAATAGTATTAGTCGGAGGTATGAGAGTGCTGGCAGGGGATTTGCCCTACCTAGACTTTTGGACTATATATTCGCCTGCGGTGTATTATTTTTCGGCTTTTTTACAATTAATAAGTCATCATATCTGGTTGCATAAGATTATTGCGATTGCTATCAGTTTCGTAATAGCTCTGCAGCTCAATACTATTTTCAAGATTTTGACTAATAAGAATAATTACGCTGTATTTATTGCCACAATTATCCTCTCTGGATTTGGGATAAAATACCTCAATCCATCTAATTTAGGTCTGATGATTTCTCTATTTTCCGTGATTTATATTCTTAAATATTTCAAAAGTGGCACTAATAAATACATACTTAAAAGCAGCTTATTGATAAGCTTAACTGCACTTATAAGACATGATTTTGCATTATATCTTTTTGTACCAATTACTTTAAGTTTACTGTTTGATATTAACAATGATGGCAAAGTTAGAAAATTTGCACTGCTCCTATTAGGACTTATTCCTGCTCTGCTGATATACTCAATTTTAGGACTATTAGTTGGTTTTTCGAATATGATAGAGCAAATCATAATCTTCCCATTGACGGAATTTAGTACCTCTCGGGCACTACCTTTTCCATTGATTTGGGAAGCAAAGACTATATCAGATTCTATAAGCAACTATGTCAGTAATCTTTGGGTAGCCCTTGTTTTCCTATTTCCGCCAATTCTTGCAATTTTGAATTATATCTTCCACCGAAAGCACTTGAATGCAACGCTATATATTTATTACGGGTTACTTGTTCTATTGTTCTATAATCAAGCACTGAATCGCTCCGATTATATTCATTTACTTCCGTCTTTATTAATATCATTACCAATTCTGTTCTCCATTCTCTATTCCATCAGAACTAAGTTCTATAAGAGAACAGCACTTATTGTGCTTAGTTTCTTGCTATTCTCTATCCCAATAGCAAAGAAGATAAAATATGCTAAACAAAACTACAAGGATAATGAATTTGTGTCTTCAAATTTAGAACGAATGAAATGGGTTTATATGGATAAAACTCAATTGGAGCTATATGAGAATTTGTCGGAACTGAACGAAAAAATAATCAAAGGGGAACCAACATTTATTGGTCTTAAGAATATGTCATCTATTGAAGTCAACGATGTACTTTCCTACTATATATTAGGGCTAGTGCCTACGGTCAAATACCACGAGCTTCATCCGGGAATAGCTGATAAATCCAACTATCAATACGGATTATTGAAGTCTCTTTTTGAAGAAAATAAATATATTATATTGTTGGATATAAATTCGGACAAATTGTACAATGATAAAAATACTTTTACTGAAAGTCTCGAGCAGAACTATAGATACATTATAAAATCAAGAAAGCTTGATTTACTATTAAATAAGTCAACTAACCCATAAAAAGTAAGCTATAAATATATAGCAAAGCAAATCCGAAGAAAGCCACCAAACCAAAATATGATAGCCAGTTCAACCATTGTTTAGGTCGATATTCCTGAGGAAAAAATGGCTTACGTATTACTAAAAAATTAAGAGTTGCTATAATTGGTGAGGAAAGGAAAGCAATAATAGTAACAAGATCAACAAACAAAGTTAAAGAACTAGTAAAAAAGTATATAATTATAGAACTTACCAATGTCATGCTTATTAGAAAAGGCCAATAGAATTTGTCCGATCTGTCGTCAGCACCCAACCCCTTGATAATTTTCATAGCTTCTGCCAAACTACGCGGATAAGCATCAAGACAAGTAATAACAGTAGAAAACATAGTAACGAACATAATAAATGCGATTATACTCTTGCTCCAATTCCCAATAGTACTTGTGTAGAGCGAGAGCAATTGTCCAGTAAACGCGACTGCACTATTTGAGAATTCTTCACCTGTTCCGTACATAACAAATGCACCAAGTGCAAGAAAACAAACCGCGAGTAAAATACAAGCAATATAGCCAATATTGAAATCGAGCAAAGAATCAACAAAATCTTTCTTTCTTCCGGAATTAATATCATTTTCAATTGACCACAATGATGTCCAACTTGATAACTCCAAAGGAGCTGGCATCCAACCCATCAGAGCTAAAAGAAAACCTATTCCTGCTTGATTTAATATTTGGGGTGGGATAAAATCAGGCGAGATATTTGTGCCAATAAAAACAGATACTAATACGGATAATACTGTTAAAACAGACAGTGAGAGAACTAAATACTTAACAAAATTTTCGAATAAATTATACTTTCCAAAATATAAAATCGCTACTACAACAACCATATAGAATATAGAAGTAATCTCTGAAGTAAATGTCAATCCCAAGAATAGGAACACTAAATAATTGAAAATTGCTGAAGCCACGAATGTAACAGCGGCAATGGTTAGTACTGACGCAAACACATTTAGAACAAGAAACAACCAAACAGCCCACTTGCCCAATCTTTCATATCCGCGAATTAGACTTTCGTTCATGGCCGATGTGTATCTTTGACCAATTTCGAAAAATGGATACTTAAATATATTTACGATTAATATTATCCAGATTAACTCAAAGCCATAGGCCGCACCAGCTCTCGTAGATTGTACCAAATGGGATACACCTACGGCGGCACCAGCAAAAAGCAGTCCTGGACCAAGATTCCTTAAAATCTTTCTCAAATTCATCTTAGAAATCTGGATAGAATATAATATTCAATCTTGGAATAGAATAAAAATTCTTGGAATCTATCTTAGTTGTAACTACAGGGTTTGGTTGTACTTCTACTTCTCTTTCATTAGCTTTTAGCTCAAAGTTCAATCTCCATTCAGCAGCAAGATTAAGTAATCCAGCTCCCTTAATAGGTATATTGAATATAAACCCTACGCCCGTATTTAATCCAATTTGTGAATTATCAACACCGTTTATCGAGTTCATAATGAAACTAGGGCCTATCGCACCAAAGACATTAATCTTATTATGTGGATTAGGAATCCATAGCGAAGAAAGTTCTATTAATTGATGAATATTAGGAAGAGCTCCTGGTGATTCTTCTTGAACTTTCGTATTCTTAGAGTAAGCATAGCCCAACTGAATTATCAAGTAATCAGCTAATCCGCCATAAGTAACAGTTCCGCCAAATGAAGTAATTCCTTCATAGGATATATTCTTTTCTGGAATATTAGAATCCTCAATGAATGTCTGACCTTCTACAATAGTATTCGTCCCAACAAATCCACCAATACCTATGAATTTGGGATAAGGTGCTTTTTCTAAATATTCACCTTCTTCATCAATCGATCCATCTTTGTATCTATAATCATCTTGAGCATAAGCTGATTGAGTAACCAAAGCTATACTCATCAAAACCATCAAAAGTTTGAAAAAGTTCTTGGCGTTTTTTGTTGATTGTTCGATTATTTTATCATAACTCATATTCTTAACCTCTGAAATTTTTTTTGCTATTTCTTTTACGTAACTAGGTTCGTTTCTCTTTCCTCTGTTTGGAACAGGTGCCATATAGGGCGAATCTGTTTCTATCATAAACCTATCTAAAGGAACTAATTCTATTACTTCACTATGCTCAGACTTCTTAAACGTAATATTACCCGTAAAGGATACATTGAAACCCAAATCCAAAGCTTTTTTCAGCAATTCGGTTGAGTCTGAGAAACAATGGAGTACTGCTCTCAGATTCCCATCTTGATATTCACCGAGCACTGCTATCAGATCATCATCTGAATCCCTATTGTGTACTATTATCGGCAGTTCTAACTCTTTTGCTATTTCTATCTGCCTTCTAAATACTCTTTTCTGTACATCGGGAGCAGACAGTTCATTGTAATAATAATCGAGCCCAATTTCACCAATTGCTACGCATTTCGGATGTTTTGCTATCTCACGAATTCTTTGTTCAACTTCATCGTCGAACTTATCTGCACTATGAGGATGGACACCTATTCCAAAATAAATCATCTCATACTTTTCGACTAATCCAATCAGATTATCATAGCCATTTGGTTCAATTGCTGGTATAATAATATGTTCTACTCCAGCAGCTTTAGCCCTTTCTATTACTTCTTCTATATCTTCTGCAAATGCTTCAGTATCTATGTGAGCGTGAGTATCTATCATTACTTGCTTTTTAACTCTTCCAAATCTTTCATTACTTTCTCTACGTGACCGGATACTTTTACTTTCTTATATTCTGCTGCTATTTTTCCTTTAGGATCTATAATATAAGTTGAGCGTATTATTCCCATATATTTTCTACCGTACATGCTTTTTTCACCGTATGCATCGTACTTAGCAGCAATTTCTTTTTCAGGATCGCTTAGTAGGTCAAACTGCAGGTTATGTTTTTCTTTGAAATTGTCATGCGATTTGACCGAATCAGGACTAACGCCTAATATTTCAGCATCTAATTTTTCAAACTGTTTAATGCTTTCACTAAACCCACAAGCTTGTTTTGTACAACCAGAAGTATTATCCTTTGGGTAAAAATAAAGAACTAACCATTTACCTTCGTAATCTTTCAAACTTATTTCCTTATCACCACTTGCCATTGCTTTGAAAGCTGGGGCTTTTTTTCCAATTTCTATTGCCATTTTTCTAATCCTGTGATTTCTCTTCAAATGCTTTAAATTCAGATATAATTTTATTTTCTATCGGATGTTTTTCTTTTTCATCTTCAATTTTTTCTTCTTTATTAACTATTTGCAATTCTATTTTTGCTTTACTATTAGTTTTGTTAGTAAATGTTGATTGTAGTTCATTCTTGTGACTTATTAAATTGTCATAAATGAACTGAACATCAGTTGTAAGAGTAATATTATCCGCACTAAAACTTACTTTATTGATTTCCTTAACCATAGCTATATCGGTTCCAGAAATAGTTTCATCATTTACGAACCTATTCCATTTCTCTTGCAAGTTCTCTTGCTTTTCTTCTACTATTTCCGATGACTCTACCGTTGGATTTTCAGTGATAATCTCACTTAAATCTTCAATTTTTTCATCAACAATATATTCTACATTAACTTCTTCAACTAACTGCTCAAACTTTTTTTTTTCCGGTTCTGGATTATCTGGGAAATCAGCTCCATTTAACTTCATTATTTCTCGGAGTAAAGTTTCAATATCTTTCGCCTTATCCATAGATGCCATTTGAACCAAAGCAGATTCAAATTTTATAGTTGGTGAACTAGCAAATCGCAGATCATTTTCTGTGCGCGACGCTAATTCCATTAATCTAAGTAAGTCGGCTTTAGTCATATTGTGAGCTAACTCGACATATTTCGCTTTGAACGCTTTTGATGTTTTAATCAAATCGGTTTTCTTAGTTGTTACTACGGTAAGAGTATTCCTAAAATGCTCCAATAATCCCGACATACAGTCCTTTACGTCGTAGCCGTGAGTAACAATCTCGTTACTAATTGCAAAAATTTCTTTTATATCATGGTTAACTATTGCGGCACTAATCCTGAAATAGAACATCTCATCAATCAGATTCAAAGCACTTGCTAACTCTGTGTATTTTATGTCCCTTCCACAAAAAGCAATTGCTTGATCAAAAATACTTTGACTATCACGCATAGAACCATCACCCTTACGAGCTATGATTTGTAAGGATTCTTCGTCTATTGTTAATCCTTCTGCTTTTGCTATCATACTTAGCTGCTCTACTATTTCTTCTATTTCCATTCTACGGAAATTATATCTTTGGCATCGGCTAAGGATTGTGGCAGGAATTTTCTGCGGTTCTGTTGTTGCTAATATGAAAACCAAATGAGGTGGTGGTTCTTCTATTATCTTCAACAATGCATTGAAAGCTGAATCGGACAACATGTGAACTTCATCAATGATATATACTTTATATTTTCCATTCACAGGAGGGTATTTAGCGTTCTCTCTTAATCTACGTACGTCATCAACACTATTATTGGAAGCACCATCTATCTCAATAATATCAATAGCTCTGCCTTCGCTTAGTTGCTTAGCAAGATCGGAATTCAGATCAGGTTCAAAATCTTCTGTGTGATTATTGAGTGCTATTGCATGGATTCGTGCTGTTGTAGTTTTACCAACCCCTCTTGGGCCACTGAATATATAAGCGTGGTGAACTCTATCCGCAGATATTGAATTTTTTAATGTTTTAGTAATATGCTCCTGACCTACTACGTCTGAATACAGACGAGGACGCCATTTTCTTGCCGTTACTAAAAATTCTTTACTCTCGGACATAATAATCAAATCATTTGGTGCACAATAATAATCCACAATTTAAGGAATTAATATAAATGTATAAATATTAATAAGATTTTATTGAATCTAAGTTACTATTGGTTCATTTAATATAATGTTCCAATATTTATAATACTTAATGTTAAAGTTAAAAAAAACCCCACTGTAGTATTTTTTTACAGTAGGGCTAAAAAAAAGTATAAATATAAAGCGTTTATTTTTTCAGTAAATCACGAATTTCTGTTAAAAGTTGCTCTTCTTTCGAAGGCGGAGGAGGAGGTGCATCAACTGCCACTTCTTCTTTCTTTCTGCGCATATTCATAAATATTCTAATCATCATAAATATAGCAAACGCAATTATCAGAAAATCTACTGTAGTTTGAATAAAGTTACCGTAGTAAATAGCAACTTCAGGAACAGCAGCTACTGCCGCACCAGCTGCATCAGTTGTTTCAGCTACCCCATCTTTGAGTACTAACTTCAAATCGGTAAAAGAAACACCACCCAATAACATACCAATTGGAGGCATTATTACATCATTAACTAATGAGCTTACTATCTTACCAAAAGCTCCACCAATTATGATACCAACTGCCATATCAATGACATTACCTTTCATTACAAACGCTTTAAAATCGTTAAGCATACACCCTCTCTATAAGTTTGACAAAATAAGTTGTCTGTAATATATGAATTTTTTTTTAATTTACAGTAGCTGTCATACATTTGTGAAAATTTTTTTCCAAAAGTTCCATATTAGATTGTATAGGTTCTAACACTTTTCCATCAACTGTAAAAAATGATTCAGCGCTCATTTCTAACATTAATCTTCTCTCTGAGTTATAATAAAATCTACTATTCTCATCGATCAATGCACCTATTCTTCCTTCATAAGTTGATGTTAATGTGTAATTTATTAATTTTTTATTTTTTCTATAATATCCAGTTACTATTAGTGAATATCTTTGTGGTGCTTTTACATATTTGTATCTAACGCTATCTTTGTATTTTTTTGCCTCTTCATCATCCATCCTATCTAATGAGAATTCTATTTTTCTATAATCTTCAGACTTCAGTATTAGGTTACTCATAATTAATCTATTCCATATAGGAAATTCAGAATCATGAAAAATTCCAGTCGTGAAGAAATTATCTGGATTTTCATTACCAGGAATTGGATTTCTATAAAATAATTGGTTTGAATCGGTGAACATATAATAATTCAGTAATACTATATTGTCAATTCCTGTTTCAGGGTCATTAACATAATAAGTATCATCATTTACTATATTAATAACTCTATATGTGATTGTGTCAACATAATCATCTGGTAGTACTGTATCTTCAGCACATGAAGCAAGAATTATAAACGATAAAAAAATTAATATTTTTTTCATAAGTAATCGAAATAATAGATGAATTGGATTTATAATATTTATAATATAAGGAAAGTGGTTATAAATATGCTATCAAAAGCACTATAATTGTATAAAAATGTGTTAATTTTGTAAATAATTTAAATCGAATACACTTAAATATAAGAAATTTATGATTGATATAAATATACTAAGAGAGAAAACAGAGCTAGTTAGAAAATCTACTGAAAACAAAAATGCAAAAGTTGATATTGACAAAGCATTAGAATTAGATGAAACAAGAAGAAAATTAATAGTTGAAGTAGAAAACCTTAAAGCTTTAAGAAACAAAGTAACACAAGAAATTTCGGACGCCAAAAAGAATAAAGAAGATGCACAATCGAAGATTGAAGAGATGCGAGGAGTTTCAACTAAGATAAAAGAATTAGATTCGGAGTTGTCTGAAGTAGAATTAGATTTTAATTCAATACTATTGCAAATACCTAATATACATGATGATTCTGTTCCTGTTGGGAAATCTGAGAATGAAAATGTTATAATTAAAACTGTAGGCGAAGTTACAACAGATAAAAAGCCAGATCACATAGAGATTGCAAAACGTTTAGGAATATTAGATTTCGAAAGAGGAGCAAAAGTTTCTGGTAGTGGATTTGCATTCTACACAGGTAAAGGAGCAGCACTAGAACGCGCATTGATAAACTTCTTTTTAGATGAAAACACATCGCGTGGCTATTACGAAATGATGACTCCATTTATGGTTAATGAAGACTCAATGCGAGGCACTGGGCAGTTACCAAAGATGGCTGAGGATATGTATCACATGCAAGAAGATAATATGTATATGATACCGACCGCAGAAGTACCTTTGACTAATTACCATAGAGACGAAATGATCCCATATAGTGAATTAAACAAACAGATATGCGGTTATTCTCCATGTTTTCGTAGAGAGGCAGGGTCTTATGGTAAAGATGTAAGAGGATTCCTTAGAGTGCATCAATTCAACAAAGTTGAGTTAGTAAAATTCACAAAACCAGAAGACAGTTGGGAAGAATTAGATAAAATGGTTGCTGATGTTGAAAATCTTCTTTCAAAACTCGGCTTTACTTACAGATTAAACCAACTTTGTACGGGAGACACGAGCTTTGCTTCAGCTAAAACAATAGATTTGGAAGTATGGTCGGAAGGTGAACAAAATTGGTTAGAAGTATCTAGTTGTTCTAATTTTATAGATTTCCAAGCTCGTAGAGCAAACATTAGATTCAAACGAACAGCTGATAGTAAACCAGAATTCGTACATACATTGAACGGATCGGGATTAGCTACTCCTAGAATTTTAGTAGCTCTGATAGAAAAGTATTATGATGGAGAGAAAATAAATATTCCAGAATGCCTTCATCCGTATCTAAGGTTCAAAACAATTTAGATTGTTTATTATATAATAATGTTCTTTTTTTAAATTAAATATAATGTTTCTAATTAGTAGGTGGAAAAGGTGTAAAATTTTTTGTTGCATTGTATTCTATTCTATTAATATCAAAAGATTGGAATTTATCTGAATCATCAAAATTGAATGTAGATAATTCTGTAAAAAAAAGTGGAAATGTTGGATTAATGTTAATAAACACAAAGCAAATTTATTTACTCAAATTTATTCCACATAGAGTTAAAAATGTGGATATATGAAATCCACAGAAATATGCATCTATGTTGAGAAAGAAACGGTTCTGTGTTTAAAATTTAGTAAGTTAAAGTTTATCAAATAATTGAATAAAAATAGTATGAAAATAGCAATATCTGCGGACCATGCTGGTTTTGAGTTGAAGAAAAAAATAATTAAAGCATTAGAAGAAAATGGGAATGAAGTAAAAGACTTTGGAACTTATAGCGATGAATCTATAGATTATGCAGATTTTGCATATAAAGCTGCCAAGTCAGTAGCAGACAAGAACGAAGACTTTGGTATTATAATTTGTGGTTCGGGAGTAGGAGTTTCGATTACTGCTAATAAAGTGAAGGCTATTAGGGCTGCAAACTGCTTCAACAATGAAATGTCTGCACTTGCTAGACAACACAACAATGCTAATATAATCTGCTTAGGTGCAAGATTTCTATCGGAGAGCCAAGCAATAGAAATGGTAAATACTTTTCTTACAACAGAGTTCGAGGGTGGACGCCACGAGAGAAGAGTGAATAAAATCCATGATCTGACAGGGTGTTAATTTTTTAAAATAATGAAAAAAGCCCATTGAGTTATGGGCTTTTGTATTTTAATAGAGTTGATATAATTCAAAAACTATTCTTTGACTAGCTTAATAGTTCTAATGCCACTATCAGAAATCATCCTACAATAGTAAGTACCACTAGGATACTTAGACCCATCTAGATTTACGCTAAACGTACCTACACCAAAGTCTTTAGTATTGATAAAATCGAATCTTCTACCTGTATGATTGTTATTATTCAGCAAGTTATAAGGAAATAGCATCTTAAAGAGCTTTGTAATAGGGAGTTTATCAGATTTTTATTAAATTTAAAAAAATTAGGAATGTTATGATATTAAAAAAGTTAATAGAAAACCTTAACTATATTGAGATAATAGGGAAAACTAATGTCAATATAAATAATATACATTTTGATAGTAGGAATATTGAAGATGGTGATGTATTTATTGCAGTTAAAGGAATTGAATCAGATGGACATAATTATATTGAGTCAGCAGTTAGTTTTGGTGCAATAGTTATAATATGTCAAGAAAAACCAGCTGTAGTTTATGACAATGTTACTTTTATTATAGTAGAGAATTCTCGAGAAGCTCTTGCTAGAGTTAGTGCGAATTTCTACGATAATCCTTCGAATGAAATAAATATAGTCGGAGTAACCGGGACGAATGGTAAAACTACAATTACATTTTTAATTAGTAAATTACTGAGGAATCTTGGTTACAAAACGGCTATAATTGGTACTACTGGCATTTATATAGATGATGAAAAATTAGATGCTACTCACACTACTCCTGACCCAATAAGCTTGAACAAAGTTCTAAGAGATATTGTAAATAGGGGCATAAAATATGTTGTAATGGAAGTTTCTTCTCATGCCTTAGATCAGAATAGAGTTGATTTTATAGATTTTGATATTGCAATATTTACTAATATAACTCACGATCACCTTGATTATCACAAAACATTTGAAGCTTATTCGGAGGCGAAGAAAATTCTATTCGATAATCTTAAAAAGTCTAATCACGCAATAGTCAACGTTGACGATGCCGGACATAAACTTATGATAAGTGATACGATGGCAAAAGTAACAAAAGTAGGATGGGACGTAGAAGCCGATTATAAGTTAGATAAGGAAATGTTTGACCATTCTGGAAGCAAATTTACTTTAGAAAACGATAAAGACATTTACGATATAAATTCACCTCTCGTAGCTCATTTCAATATTATGAATTTGTCGCTTTCCTTAGTTGCAGTTTCAAAATTATGTGAAATTAGCATAAGTCAAATGATTGATGATTTGTCATATATTTCATCTGCACCTGGCAGAATGGAGCGGGTAGAACTTAAGAATGGAGCTATAGTTATTATTGATTATGCTCATACTCCTGATGCTTTGGAGAAAGCAGCTAAGGCTTGTAAGGAAATGATTCTTGAAAGCTCGAAATTAATTATAATCTTCGGTTGTGGTGGAGACAGAGACAGAATGAAAAGACCTCAAATGGCGTCTGCAGCTGAGAAATATGCCGATAGAATTATTGTAACAGATGATAACCCAAGAACTGAGGATAGGAATAGAATATTTGCAGATATTGAAAAAGGATTCACTAAACAAAGTAAATATCTAATAATCAAGGACAGAGCTGATGCTATTACTGAAGCAGTGAAGATGTCTGATACAAATGACATTATTCTGATTGCTGGGAAAGGGCACGAAGAATACCAAATTATTGGAACACAGAAAATTCATTTCAACGATAAGGAAACAGTGTTGAGCGTAAGTAGTTAGAAGATTAGACAAGATTTTAGAAAAAGAATAAATATAAAAAAACATAGGGTTATGGTCAGAATATTTATAGCAATATTATTTATAATAGTTCCAATTACATTAGCATCACAAGATACTTTAGAAATACCAAAAACATTGAAAGTCGGTTATGTAGGTTCTCCTCCCTTTGTTTTTGAAAAATCTTCCCCTGAAGGCATTGTAATAGATGTTTGGAAAGAAATAGCTTTTAATTCGGATTATAAATATTCTATGTTTAGATATGAGTCAGTTGATGATGCAATAGAATCTATAAACACGGATTCATTAGATGTGGTAATTGGTTCAATAACAATAAATAGACAAAGGGCTGAAAAAGTAAGTTTTACTCAACCATTTTTTGAAACAGAAATGGGTTTACTTGCACCTGAAATCGAAATAACTCTATGGGAGAAGCTATCACCATTTTTTAGCACTACATTTCTTTATGCAATTATTGTACTTCTTTTCATCTTGTCTATTGTTGGTTTCTTGGTATGGTTTTCGGAACGTAATAGTTCCTTAGAAGAGTATAAGAATAAACCTATACAAGGAATTGGAATAGGTGTGTGGCTATCTATTGTAACTATGACGACAGTAGGCTATGGCGATTATGCCCCTAAGAGTCTATCGGGTAGGATTGTACTAGGTACTTGGATGATTATCTCACTTATTATGGCCACTTCGTTTGTAGCAGGTATTGCTAGTACTTTGACAGCTTCCAGTGGAGCTAACAGAACCATAAGCTCAATAAACGAAATTAACGAGAAGAAAATAGCCGCTCCTTCTGTTGATAGAGTTTTGAATAGTATAAGAACTAACGGAGGTACCTCAATTGTTGTCAATAATATATCGGAGGGGATAAAAATACTAGAAGATAATGAAGTAGATGCTCTTCTTTACGATTTGATTCCTTTAGAATATATGTTCAATAAAATGGATAAAACGAAATTCAGATTATCTAAAAAGAGTATGTTCAAACAGAATTATGGCTTTATAGTTCCTGTGAATAGTCCGTTGTTGAGGGATTTGAATTTACAAATTCTGAAGTTAAAAGAAACGAATGAAGTGGACTACATAGTAGAAGATTGGATTAATAGAGTAGATTAAGGCTGGTAAAAAAATTATGTAAATAGGAAGGGTTTCCATTCTTTTTCTATTCTTCCTATCTTTTGGTTCAAATATAGTACATAGTTTGGTTTGTGGGGTTTGCTAATCAATGACATATTAGCTTCTTCGGGTGTCATATTACTTTTTTTATTATTACATTCGAAACAAGCAGTAGTTAGATTAGACCAAGTTGAAGCACCACCTCTCGATTTGGGAATAATATGATCAATTGTAAGTAATCCTTTATTTGTACCACAATATTGGCATCGTTCACTATCTCTGCGAAATATATTTTTCTTACTTAATTCAACTTCTCTATAAGGTATTCGTTGATATTTATTCAATTTTATAACGCTGGGAAAATCGAGAGTTTTACTTACGGAATGAATTAATTTATTTTGCGCCTTTTCTATCAACTCAGCTTTAAAGAGATATAAAAGTGTTATTGCTCTCTTGGGTGTACATATTGAAAGTGGTTCGTAGCTTTGGTTTAGTACTAATACTCTACCACTTAATATTTCATTAGCATTGGTTCGGAAATTACTGAAGACGAAGCCCCATAAGTATAATATATGAATATAAATAACTTTAAAATTTATCTAAGTTAGTAAAATATCTTAATTTTGGCAATAAGATTTAATAAAGAAACAAAAAATAGTTATCAAATGTTACAATCAAGAATAGATAATGGCTCGCTAATAGTTGGAGTTTTGGGTGCTGGGCAACTAGCAAAAATGTTGGCAAATGATGCGTACAGACTAGGACTACGCTTTGCGACAATCGAAGATAAACCGGGTAGCCCTGCTACTTTTATGACCAAACTAGATTTTTCGGGTTCTGGCAATGACAGAGAAAGATTAGATAATTTTATTAATAATGTTGATGTAATAACATTAGAAAATGAATTTATTGATCCTGAGATATTGGAATATATAGAACAACTGAAACCAGTGTATCCATCCTCAAAAACTTTGAACCTAATTCAAGACAAATATATTCAGAAAAATACATTTCGTGATGCCGGTTTGGAACTACCAAACTATCAGAAAATGGACAATATTGAAGACTGCAAAGAGTTTGGTGCAAGTTTTGGTTATCCTTTTGTTCTCAAATCAAGAAAATATGGCTATGATGGCTATGGTAACGAAACAGTGGACAGTGAAGAGGAGATTGAAACTGCTTTCAATAATTTAACAAAGAACAATAAATCTGGACTTTTGGCTGAATCATTTGTCAATTTCACAAAAGAACTTGCTGTTATGGTAGCACGTAGTAAGAATGGGGAAGTCGTTGTCTATCCTTGTGTAGAAACAATCCAGAGAAACCATATTTGCCATAAAGTAATTGCACCAGCGCAGATAGATGAAAAAATTGCAGAGAAAGCGAAGCGATATGCAGTTAAGTGTGTTGAGGCGATTAATGGAATTGGTGTTTTTGGAATCGAGCTATTTTTAACTGATGACGGTCAAGTATTGGTCAATGAGATAGCGCCTCGTCCTCACAATTCAGGACACTACACGATAGAGGGATGCTATACATCGCAATATGAGAATGCAATAAGAGCTATCACAGGTCTCCCACTGGGCAATACTGATTTGATTATGGGTGCTGCTTGTATGATCAATCTTTTGGGTGAACGAGATGGAAGTGGTGTACCTCGTAGTCCAGATAAGATGTTAGCTAAAAAGGCAAAACTTCATCTTTATAATAAATCAGAGTCAAGAGTTGGTAGAAAAATGGGACATATAACGGCTATTGCGAGTACTACAAAAGAAGCCGTAAGTATTGCAGAAGATGCAGCAAATAGTTTTAAATGGTAAAATATTCCAGAAAAATATTATTATTGTTAATAGTTGCAGCGTTTGTAGCATCAGTCAATTTATTTTCTCAGCCAAGATTTGGTAAGATTATAATAGAGAACGGAAATGTATTTGACTCAACGGAATCAAACGCTCTCTACGTAAAAGATGTGATGAATGCCCTACATATTATCACTAAGCCCTACGTAATAGAAGATGAACTTTTGTTTGATAAGGATGATGAGCTTACGGAACAAGTTATATTAGAGACGGAAAGAAATCTGAGAATGACTGGACTATTTACGGATGTTAGAATCGAGCTAGACTCTACTGGTTTTGACTATTATGATGCATATATTGTTACAAAAGATAGATGGTCGTTAACTCCATCAATTCTCTATGGTACTGGAGGAGGTATATCGGAGTATGGAGGTCGTTTATCAGAAAAGAATTTATTAGGTACTGGCAATAGGATTGAATTTGAAGGTCTTTACAGAAATGAGAATGATATACGTTGGCAAGGATACACTTCATTAGAAATGCCTAGAGTGTTCCGCTCGGAATTTAGTCTTTTAGCATCTCTTCAAGCTAATAGATTTCGAACTGACCAAAGAATAAATTTCTTCGACCCATATAGAAACACACAGGACTTATTGTCCTATGGTATGTTGCTGAATAATTCGTTCGGATCGGATTTTCTCTATTTCAATAATATTGATACAGCTATTTTATTACCATTTCACGAACGGGTAGGTACAGCGTATTTTTCAAGAGCAATTAACAAAGAGAATCGATTGTTCTTTACTGGCTTAGTCGAATATAATCAAACAGATAGAGGAATAGCACAATCTCGAAGAGCTTTTGATAATAGTGGTAAAATATTGATTCAATTTAGTTCACTTTCACAAAAATTCACCCCAGTAGAACGAGTTAACTTATTCAGAAAAGAAGACTTAGTCGTTGGCGGATATGGTAGAGTAGTGTTAGGGAAAATATTTCCAATTGGTTCGGATGGAGATAATCTGCTTTACTTAGGTGGTCAAGGTGAACAGAGCTATTATGATGGGACTAATTATTTATTTGGACAACTAACAGCTGGTAGTGCTTTCAAAGGAGCGGTTGCTTCTTATACTTATCAAGAGTTTCTTGGCTTGGGGTTCCACCGATTATCTGAATCAATAACCTTAGCTGGTTCTTTTAGACAACAAACAGCATGGAGATGGAGAGCTCTACGACAGTTAATCTTGGATAATGATTTTGGGCTTAGGGGCTATGATGCCAATAGGTTCGTAGGGGAGAACCGACTATTAGCTAATGCAGAAGTTAGATATTTTACGGGCTTAGATTTATGGTTATTTGATTTTGAATTAGCTGGATTCTATGATATTGGTTCTGTTTGGAATCAAACGCAAAAAATAACAGAATCTCAGTTTTACAATTCGGTAGGTATAGGTTTGCGTTTCCATAGCCGAAAGACATCTGGTGAACATAGCATATTTAGAGTTGATTTTGCTTACAATATGTTCGATGGTAAGTTTGGGGGGATAATATTTACAACTAATCAATTATTTTCACCAATCAAAGACCATATATACCAACTTCCTAAATTATTCGGTGTTGAATTTGATGCACAATAGTAATGTTTCACGTGAAACATATTTATAGATTATGAATAAAAAATACGATATATTAGTAATAGGGGCTGGTCACGCTGGAATTGAAGCGTCTATTGCTCCAGCAAGAATGGGGCTTAAAGTAGGTTTATTGACTATGAGCTTTGACAATATGGGTAAACCATCTTGCAACCCTTCTATTGGAGGGACAGCAAAGGGTCATTTGGTCAAAGAGCTTGATGCTTTAGGTGGGGAAATGCCGTACTTGGCAGATAAGGCAGGAATTTCCTTTAAGATGCTTAATACATCAAAAGGACCTGCAGTGTGGTCTCCTCGTTGTCAAATCGATAAAGATTTATATCCTTTGTATGTGACGGAGACTCTTAGAAACATTAGAAACTTATCTTTGATAAAAGCTAAGGCAACAGAAATATTAATAGAAAACGATGCTGTTGCTGGTTTAAAAACAGAAGACGGCAGTGTGTTAGAATGTAAAGCAATAGTTCTTTGTGCTGGTACATTTCTCAAAGCTGTAATGCACACGGGATTAGTCCAAACTAAGGGTGGACGAATTGGTGAAGATACTTCTGATAAGATTTCGGATATGCTTAACCATTATGGGTTTGAAAGAGGGAGATTAAAAACGGGTACACCGCCTAGAGTAGATGCTAGGACAATAGACTATTCTAATTTAACAACTGCAGATATTGATAGAAAGCCAGTGCCATTTTCTCATAGGACTTCTAAAGTGAGGAATGTAATGGTATGCCACAACTCAGAGACAAACGAAAAAACCCATAGCATTTTGGAGGAAGGATTCGATCGTTCGCCAATGTTTACTGGCAATATTACTGGTGCGGGACCAAGATATTGCCCTTCTATAGAAGACAAGATATTTAGATTTGCTGAAAGGAAAAGCCACAAAATATTGCTTGAACCTGAGGGATTGAATACTAAATCCGTCTATGTGAATGGCTATTCTACAAGTTTACCTTTGGAAATTCAAACTCGTGCTATGGCAACAATTCCAGGATTAGAAAATGCAAAAATCACAGTTCCAGGATATGCGGTAGAATATGATTTCTTTTTCCCATATCAACTAAGATTTACGTTAGAGACAAAAGCAGTCAGCGGTTTATATTTTGCTGGTCAGATAAACGGCACATCTGGTTATGAAGAAGCTGCCGTGCAAGGTTTTATGGCTGGGGTTAATGCGGGATTAAAAATAAAAGGTGAAGAGCCATTAGTGTTAAAGCGTTCAGAGGCATATATAGGTGTGCTTATTGATGATTTAGTGAATAAAAGTACAAACGAACCATATAGAATATTTACATCTTTAGCTGAGTATAGACTTTTACTAAGACAAGATAATGCTGAAATTCGCTTAGCAAAATATGGACATAGAATAGGTCTAATTTCTGATAGAAGAATGGAACAGATTAATAAGAAACAAAGAATAGTAGATGCTGCTTATGAGGAATCTAAAGAATTAAAAGTTTCTCCAAATGAAGTAAATGATTATTTATTGTCAGTACAAGAATCTGAAATACAATTCTCTACAGATATATATCAATTGACTAAACGTTCTAGAACTAGAATGTCTGGAGTTTTAGATAGTGCTGATAGATTATACAAAAACTTGAAGACCGTAAGTAGATCGGATGAATTAACACATAAATTGGAAACAGAAATCAAGTACGAAGGTTATATAAAAAGGCAAATGACGGAAATTGAACATTTCTTGAAGAATGAGAATAGAATGATACCAGATGATACAGATTATTATGGTATCAATTCCCTTTCAACTGAAGCCAAAGAAAAACTATCAAAGATTAGACCGGGCTCTTTGGGACAAGCTTCACGTATATCAGGAATATCGGCAACAGATGTATCCATTTTAACGTTATATTTGAAGTCATAATGTTTCACGTGAAACATTGAGGAAACATATCGGCAAGAAAGTAATCATAACGGGTGCCTCGGGAAAAGTAGCAGAAGCCACTTATGACTTCTTGTGTCGTGAAACTGATTATAATATAGTGTTGCTATCCTCGGGTTCGGAGTATATAAATAAAAGGAAACAAGATGCCGTATATACTTTTGATATTCGAGAAAAGAAGACATTAGATTTCATACTTGAAGATGAAAAACCAGATGTTGTTGTCAATGCTGCTGCAATGACTGACGTTGATGGATGCGAAACAAACAAGAAAATGGCAATGGAAATAAATGCTTTTTTACCAGAATCATTGGCCGTTTTCTCGAACAAATATAATTTTCACCTTATTACATTCTCAACCGATTATATATTCGATGGGAAAAAGGGACCCTATTTAGAAGATGATTTACCAAACCCATTAAGTTATTATGGAAAATCAAAATTAGCTGGGGAGAATGCTGTACGAATAGAGGCAAGAAAAAATAGTACAATTGTTAGGACAAACGTTGTTTACGGTAATAGCTCTTATAATAAATCTGATTTTATCAGATGGATTATTAATTCTCTCAGAGAAGAAAAACGTATAAAAATAATAGATGGCCAATGGTGCAATCCCACTTTGGCAAGTGATATAGCTAAAGGAGTCTTTAAGATTATTGAAAAAAAGAGAAAAGGAATCTATAATTTTTCTGGTAGAGGTTATTATAATAGATATCAAATAGCTATTTTAATAGCAGAGGTTTTTGGCTTTGACAAAAAACTAATTACAAAAATACCTTCTTCCGAATTGAAGCAAAAAGCTGTTAGACCAGAGAAGGGCGGATTAATAAATTTGAAAGCGGAAACATCACTTGGGATGAAATTTTCTGATTTAGAAACAGGTTTAATTAACCTAAAACATCAAATAAGTAAAGAAAGTAAATGAAAAATTTGAATAGAACTAAAGTAAAAGAAATTTTCAAAAATTTTGCTGGAAAGAAAATAGCTGTCATAGGTGATATAATGCTTGACAGATACTTTTGGGGAAGTGTTACCCGTGTTTCACCAGAGGCACCTGTTCCAGTTATTGACTTAGAACATGAATCATTTCATCTAGGTGGAGCTGCAAATGTTGCTTCAAATCTTAATTCACTAGGCATAAAATCGGTGCTTTGCGGGATAATTGGTGATGATAATAGTGCCGAAATGTTTGAACAAATTTGTAAAGATAAAGGCATTGATCCTAGTGGGCTTTATAGAGACAGTAGCCGTCCAACAACTGTTAAGACTAGAATAATTGGTAATAATCAACAGATAGTAAGATTGGATAGGGAAGTTAAAGATGTAATTGATTCTGCTGGCGAAAAACATATTCTCTCAACTCTCAAGAATAATAGTGACATTGAGAGTATTATCTTTGGGGACTATGATAAAGGAGCAATTTCGACAATATTAATAAAAGAAGTATTGAAATATGCAAAAAGTAAAAACATATCCGTTTATGTTGATCCCAAATTCGTTAACTTCTTTACATATATAGGCGTTACTGCATTTAAGCCAAATAAAAAAGAGGCATCACAAGCTTTGAAAATTGAGATAAAAACTGAAGCTGACGTAAAAAAGGCAGGTGCCATGTTGTTGGAAAAACTTCAATGCGAAAACGTATTGCTTACATTGGGCGACAAGGGTATGATGCTATTTGAAGAAAGTGGCAATATACATCACATTGATACAAAAGCACGATTAGTATCAGACGTTTCAGGGGCAGGCGATACTGTTATTGCTACTTTGGCTGCATGTAAATTAGGTAAAGCTACAATGAAAGAAGCGGCTACTATTGCAAATATAGCGGCTGGATATGTATGTGGCGAACCAGGAATTGTTTCTGTAACAAAAGAAGACATTTTATCATATTTATGATAGTAGAAAGAAAAAATATTAAAGAGCTTTCCGAACAGATAAAATCTGAGGGGAAAAGTATAGTTTTCACAAATGGTTGTTTTGACATTTTACATTCGGGTCACGTATTTTACTTACAGAAGGCGAAACAGCAAGGAGACATACTAATCCTTGGCTTAAATTCCGATGCGTCTGTAAGGCGTTTAAAAGGGGAAAAACGACCTATCAACTCAGAAATTGATAGAGCGATAGTGATTTCGGAACTTAAAAGTGTAGATTACGTTGTTATCTTCGAAGAGGACACTCCACAAGAAATAATTTCACTAATAGTACCAAATAAATTAGTGAAGGGTGGAGATTACAAAAAAGAAGACGTAGTTGGAAAAGAAATAGTAGAAGGCAATGGCGGAGAAGTCGTAATTATTCCATTTGTTGATGGGAAGTCAACGACTAATATTATTAACAGGATAAACGAATAGGAAAAAAATGAAAAGAATAGCTGTTATATTAGCAGGTGGAACAGGTGGCAGACTCTGGCCAGAAAGCACAGGCGTCCATCCTAAACAATTCCGTTCTTTTGTTTCTGATTTACCAATGGTGCTAGATACATACAATTTGGTCTGCAAATATTTTAACCCTGCGGATGTATATGTAATAACATTCAAAAAGTATAAGAAATTATTAAAATCAGCAATCGAAACGTTGCCAACTGAGAATATATTATTAGAACCATTTGGAAGGAATACGGCTCCTGCTATTGCCTTAGCACAAGCCATGATTAATCATAAATACGATGATGATGATATAATTACCGTATTCCCATCGGATCATATTATTGGCAATCAGGATGAATATATTAATGCAGTAGCGACCTCAATTGAAACAGCTGAATCGGTCGAAGCTATTGTCTCCATTGGGATAGAGCCAGATTTTCCCAATAGTCAACTTGGCTATATTCAGTATGCTGACAATGGCATAGTAGAAAATCTCTATGAAAAGGGCGTAAGAAAAGCAAAAGTGTTTGCTGAGAAACCAGACATAGATACGGCAAAAAGATTTATTGAATCAGGTGATTTCGTTTGGAACACGGGTATATTTTCAACTAAAATGAAATTATTAAAATCTGAGTTAAATGAGCATTTGCCTATGCTTTCGGGTTTGATAAAGAAAATAGAAGCCAAAATAGGCGCAGAAGATTTCAACGAAAATAGAAGTTATGTCTATAAGCAGATTAATTCTGTTTCTATAGATCATGGTTTACTAGAAAAGACTGAACGACTGTATATTGTCAAATCAAATTTCGGTTGGAGCGATTTAGCTACTTGGGATGAATATTTTAATCATTGTGAAAAGGACAAACATAATAATGTGATTAAAGGTAATGTATTAGCACTAAAAACAAGCAATAGTTTGATAAAATCAACAAGTAAATTGATTGCGGTGACTGACGTGGATAATTTGATTGTTGTAGAGTCAGAAGATGCTATATTTATTAGTGGACGCGGTATGTCATCTAATGTTAAGGATTTAGTTCATTATCTAAGAGCAAAAGAATTAAACAAAATGATAAAATAATCCCTATGCCTCTGGTTTGGCAAGCAGAGGATTTCAGGTTTGTCGATACACTCAACGGAATGAAATGGAGTGCTTGTGCTGAGCTGAAGTGAATACGTCTCAAATCCCCCAAACACCCTTTAAAAAGTGGCTTAATCGGGAATAGTCCTCCCTTTTCAAGGGAGGATTTAGATGGGTTTGAGGTTGTATAGTTATTCTAAAAGAATTTTATTACCATTGCGAAGACTGAAAGGGTGTGGCAATAACACATAATCTAATAAAAATGCAAATAATATGAAACGAACATTACTAATTATAATAGCTACGATACTCTTTACTTCCTGCTCTTCTGCAGTGAAGTTTACTAGCAGTAGTACGAGTAAATATGATGATGATAATTCAGAAGTAGTAACAGTAATGTACGGAAAAGCTTCATACTATGGTTCTGAATTCGATGGAAGAAGTACAGCAAATGGTGAGACTTTTAGCAATAAAGAATATACTGCGGCTCACAAATCCTTCCCATTTGGTAGTATTGTTAGAGTAACGAACCTATCGAATAACAACATAGTCATAGTGCGAGTAAATGATCGAGGACCTTATGTAACTGGTAGAGTAATCGATTTGTCAAGGATAGCCGCTGAAAAATTGGGGATGATTAGAGATGGTGTTATTGATGTGAAAATAGAGTTATTAAAATGATAAAAATAATAGCATTGACATTGCTACTACTAACTACAGCTAGTGGCCAATATAAATTAACTGTTAAAGTAGAGAATGTAGATCCTGGTAATGGCACTTTGTATCTTGCATTCTTTGATAATAAGAATGACTTTCTTGACCACGATAATACTACTTTTTTCAAGGCAGTGAAAGCCGATTCAAAAAATGTTAGTGTTACCATTCCCAATGTTAAGAAGGGCTGGTGGGCTATGGCAGTCTTACAAGACGAGAATGGCAACAAAAAAATGGACTATAATTTTTTTGGTGCTCCAAAAGAAAAATTTGGTTTCTCAAACAACCCTACAATATTTATGGCGGAGCCGTCTTTTGATGAATGCAAGTTCTATTTGAAAAGTGACACTACAATCACTATAGATATAGATTAGATAAAAATCCCTCATTTTTCAGAGGGATTAATTGTATTAATTTAGGACTATTTTAACTTCTCAAATGTAGCTTGGAAAAAGCGTAAATACTTCGGTTCATAAACCATTTTCAAACCTTTTATCTTTTTTCTTCTGTCATAAACCATTGCTACGGACTCGGCAACTACATCCATGTGTGCTTGAGTATAAACTCTTCTTGGTATTGTGAACCGTACTAATTCTAACTTAGGATAGTAGTTCTCGCCATTTGGTTTTCTACCAGCTGACACTACTCCTCTTTCCATAGTACGTACACCCGATTCTAAATAAATTTCTGCAGCAAGAGTTTGAGCAGGAAACTCGTCTTGCGTTAGCTGAGGTAAGAATTCCTTAGCATCCACGAATATTCCATGCCCACCAATTGGTTTGACTATCGGAATACCGTATTTGCTCATTTTCTCACCCAAATATTCAACCTGACCAACGCGAGCCCTTTGGTGGTAGTCATTTACACTTTCCTTAATACCAACAGCTATTGCTTCCATATCTCTACCGGCTAAACCACCGTAAGTATGGAGACCTTCATAGACTACTACTAAATTACGTGCTTCTTCGAATACATCCCAATCGTTGATTGCTAAAAAGCCACCTATGTTGACCAATGCATCTTTTTTTGCGCTCATAGTTGCACCGTCCGTTAAGGAACATATTTCAAAAACAATGTCTTTTATCTTTTTATCGCGGTATCCTTTCTCTCGCTGTTGAATGAAGTATGCATTCTCGGCAACCCTTGTCATATCCAGAATTATTTTTATGCCGTGTTTATTTGTGTAAGTTCTCAGCTCTTTTAAATTCTGAATACTTATTGGTTGACCACCTGCCATATTAACAGTAGTAGCTATGCAAACATAAGGTATTTTTGATGCACCATATTTCTTCACTAATTTGTCAAGTTTTGTGATATCTACATTGCCTTTGAACTCAAATGTATTAGTTGGATCATGTGCCTCATCGATTATAATATCAACAAACCTACCACCTGCTAATTCCTGATGCAATCTTGTAGTAGTGAAATACATATTCCCAGGAACTATATCTCCTTTTTTGATTAGTATTTGTGAAAGTATATTTTCTGCTCCTCGTCCCTGATGAGTGGGTATTACATATTTATAGCCATAATATTTCTTAATTGCATTTTCAAAATTGTAGTAACTCTTACTTCCTGCGTAAGCTTCATCACCAGTCATGAATGCAGACCATTGTCTATCGCTCATAGAGTTTGTTCCACTATCTGTGAGCAAATCAATATAAACATCATCCGATTGTAATAGAAAAGTGTTGTAGCCAGCATTTTTTAGTGACTTTGCTCTTTGTGGTCTGGTGGTCATCTTAAGTAATTCCACCATCTTCATTTTGTATGGTTCAGCCCATGATTTGTGTGTTAGTTTAGCCATGATTTTTCTTCTAAAAGTTAAAAATTCTTTTTCAGTTATTCAAATATACTGATTTATTTTAAATACAAGATAAAAGAATATTATATCTATTATTATTGTCACATTTTTTATTGGGATTTAATAGAAAATATTAGCTATATTAGGTGTCTTATTCATAACGCAATATAATAACATCGAAAATTTAACTAAAAAAGAGCTTGTAAAAGGTCTCAAAGCTAAGAATAGAGATTGTTATAATTATCTTTATAAAAATTATTCTGCCAAATTATATGGTATAGCTTTGCATATTACTCAGAAGACTGACCTGGCTGAAGATGTTCTACAAGAAACATTCATCAAGGTTTTCAAACACGTTGGCAAATTCGACGAATCTAAAGGTACATTTTTCACATGGATGCTTAATATCTGTCGTAATGGAGCAATAGATAAAATAAGATATGGGAAAGAAAGCAAAAAAATCCAATTTGATTCGCTAAACGTAGATATTATATCGAAAACAAATCCAGAAATTGAACTGGCAAATAGTGAGTTATGGAACTTGTTAGAAAAACTTGACGAAGAACACAAAACTATTTTAAAACTATCTTATTATTACGGTTACTCACACTCAGAAATTGCTGAAAAATTGGATATGCCTTTTGGTACTGTGAAGTCAAAGATAAGAATTGCAATAAGGGAGCTCAGAAAAATATACCCATGATCGATATAAAAAAATATATAGAATCAGGAATATTAGAAGAATATGTAGCTGGTACATTGACTTCTCAAGAAAGAGCAGAAGTAGAAGAATTAATAGAAATTCACCCAGAATTAGCCCAAGAAATAGAATCAATAAGTATTAGTTTATCAGTCTTTACAGATATTGGTGCTGTTGAACCTGCTTCCTATATGGAAGAAAGAATATGGGATAGTATAATTGGAACGGATTTCGATGGTGAAGAAGAAACGGTTGATAAAGCATTACTGACTTCTAACAAAGCAACTAAGTTACCTTACATATTAACAGTCGCAATGTCGATTATCATATTAGTGATTACCTATTTACTAATTGAATCCAGTAACGACCTGGAAGTAGCAAAAGTTAAGATTATTGAATTAGAAAATAAGAATAATGAGTTAATTAAGGAATATGATAGATTAAAAAAAGATTACGATTCATTGAATACAATTTCGAATATCTATAATCTAGAAAACTCAAAAATAATAGTAATGAATTCAAACAAGCGTAATGCTGGTAATTCTATCGTCCTATTTATATGGAATAAAGATAATAGCAAGATATATCTGGAAATAAAATCCTTACCCAAAAATAATCCGTCAATGACTTACATTTTGTGGGGTATAACTCAAATTGGACAACAAATTAAAATTGGTGATTTTGTATATGATGGCATTAGTAAGACGATAGAAGTAGGTAGGATGAACGGCGTTGTCAAGTTTATATTAACCGAAGAGAACAATACGAAAGTAAGTCATCCAAATATGGCAAAAGTGTACACACATACAAATGTTTATTAATGAAGTTATTGCAAATATAGCTGATTTGATAAAATAAAGTAAAGTGACAAATATTTAGCAATGAAGAAACTGAATTTAGAAACATCTGAGTTGATAGAGGGTTTGATTAACAAAGACCGGATGGCCTATGATTATCTGTATGATAATTATTCTTCCAAACTATACGGTATTGCTCTTCACATTACTCAAAAGAGAGATATTGCAGAAGATGTACTACAAGAAACATTCATAAAGGTCTATAAACACATAGATAAATATGATGAAACTAGAGGTACTTTTTTTACTTGGATGCTTAATATATGCCGGAATGGAGCAATTGACAAAATAAGATACGGAAAAGAAAGTAGAAAAATCCAATATGATTCTTTACTCGTAGATATAGCAACTAATGAAAATCCTGAGGTTGAAAGAGCAAACGCTGAACTTTGGGAAGTCTTGAATAAATTAGAAAATGAACACAAAGAGATATTGAAACTCTCGTATTACTACGGCTATGCTCACGGTGAAATATCAGAAAAATTAGGTATTCCCTTAGGCACTGTGAAGTCAAAAATACGAATAGCATTGAGAGAATTAAGAAAAATTTATCCATGATAGATATTAAACAATATATAGAATCCGGAGTAATTGAAGAATATGTGCTTGGTAAACTCTCTGAGCAAGAGAGGGCAGAAGTTGAATGCTTATCAACGACTTATCCTGAAATCAGCAAAGAAGTAGAGGAATCCTTAATTAGCTTAACTCTTTTCGCAGAAATTGGGGCTACAGATCCCAAACCCGAATTGAAAGAGAAAATATGGGAAAGCATATTAATCGAAACGAAGCCTGAGAATATTATTAAACTCCAACAATCCGAAGGAACAGCAAATACCTCCGCAGAGAAATCGAATATAATGAATTATGCAGTTGCTGCAGTATTAGCTATAATTGCCATTGGTAGTTCTTATTGGGCATTCCAAACTAATTCGCAGTTGAGCAAAGCAGAGATGGAGATTGCTGAACTCAACACTGCAAACAAGAATATTGTTAGTGATTTTACAACCCTAAAAGATATAATAAACAAAAACAACTCAATATATGAATTGCCAAAAGCGCAAGTGATAAAGTTAGAGGGTGTTGCTGAGAAATCTCCCGAATCGATGGCATTTGCTGTTTGGGACAAAGAATCAGGTAATGTTTACTTAGATGTAAAAAAATTACCAAAGAATCCAGACGGTAAACAATACCAACTTTGGACTATATCCGATAAAGGTCAACCTATTAGCGTAGGAGTTTTTGATCAAAGCGGTCAAAAAGAAATAATCAACCTTGGTAGAGCCGAGACTTCTATAATGTTCGCTGTAACTCTTGAAAAAGCTGGAGGAGTGGAGAGCCCTACTATGAGTGAGATGTATATATCAGGTAAAGTAAAATCTTAAAAATAAGATTTATTGAAGTATTACAACTTTCTCAAAGTTAACTCTGTTTTTACTGGCATTAGTAATTGTTAGTTTGGTTAATTTAGTTGTTCTGTTTTTGCTCGACACTACATCTAATCCACTTGGTATTGTTCTTATAAGCGTTGGATTAATTTCATAAGGTACAACAAAACTGACAGAAATATCTGTTTCCAGAGGTGCTACTAATTTATTTCCTTCAAAAATATTAAATATCTCTGTTTCGGACTTAAACAAATAAGAAGGTATTTCCAATTTTGCGAATGAGCTATCAATACCAACTTTCTTACTATATTTATCAAAATAAAGCACTCCTTTATAATCATATTCACCTTTTACGTATATAGCAACATCAATATATCTATTTTGGAACCTAATGTTTTCGGATAACATAGTGTCAATATTGAGAATCGGCTCTCTAGTACCAATATGGAATTGAATAATATCTGGTTCATTGTTAAGAACATATTCTGGGTCACCTAACTCATGTCCAATAAACCCTTTTCCCATATTCTCTGGTTTATTTCTTGGTATATGATAGTCGTTAAGTCCAAGCATATCAAGAGCGGGGAACATAGTAAAATAGGGCAATGAACCCGCAGGATCAATTGCAATTAGCGGCTGTTTCTCTCCGAATGTATTTTTGAGTTCCTTACCTAACGTTTTGAGATTGAATACCCAAAGAGATTTTCTTGATCGAGTGTTATTGTCATCGGTTATTTGCTGATATAGATAGAATAACATCAATAATGATAGTAGTGATATCCAAACCTTTTTTTTCTTAGGTTTAAAATTATTCTGCTCTAAATATATTCCCATTCCATCTATTATTAGCAACATAAATACGATAATAGTAAATAGATGATGGCGAAATGCAAAGAAGAAATCCCCACCTATGAAAGCTATATATGCAGCCCAAATTCCTATTAGCATCATGTAGAGCAATGCGATTTGCTTTTTCTTATAGATCAGATAACCAAGAGATCCGAATGCAATTAAGAATAAGGAAAAGTTAGATTTAAAAAACCTAAGAGTGTACATTATACCAGTATATGCGTGATAAAGCGACGGACTAACTTTTACATGTGCGGTGTTCGGTACTAATTCCCCATAGTATAGAATCCTAAATGTTAACTGTCCAAAGTATAGGATAATAGGAAACAATGCTATTTTTGATAGATTTGTAAAAGCAATCTTCAAATCGTTTCTATTGGAAATTAGATGAAACAGACCGATAATAACTGAAAGAAGCACCCCATCTGGTCTAGTAATAGAGAGCAATCCCAAAGAGACGGATGAAAACCATAGATAACGAGTATCGTTCGTATTTTGATATTCTAAATATCGAGTTATGGATATCAAAGCTAATAAACTCACTAAGGAGTTCTCCAAACCACCAATAGCCCATACTGCAACAATTGCAGAAGTTGAAAAAAGAAACAAAACAATCAATAAAATTTTTGGTGCAGTTGTATATTTCTTTTTTGCATAGTCAATAAGCAAATAAATATTTGTGAGTGTAAATAGTATGCCTAGAATACGTGCTACAAGCATCATATTAGCACCAAGCTTACCAAAAAAAGCTAAAATAAGAACCCAAAGTAAATTTGAATACCCCTCTACCTTAATTCCATCAGTCCAGGTTAGTCCATATCCATCTATGAGTCGTTGTGCATAGCGCAAAGTAATAAGCGAATCATCGGCAAAGAAAGGCATATACCAGTTAATGTTTATTGCCAATGCGATACTTGATAAAACGAATAGGACTATATATATGCTTTTTTTTGTAATAAAACTGTCAACTCTTGCGATTTAGAAAAACAAATATAATCAAAATTAAATCATTCTATGAACACCAAAGCAGTAGAAAAAATACTTCAGAAAAATGTGTATTCCGTATTGCAAAAAATTACAATAGATTGGTAATTCGGTATTTCAGTTATTATATTAGCTCAAATAAAATTAAATTAGTAGCTATCAGTCTTGTTAAAATACTTTTTATAGAAAAAGCGGAATTATGAAGAAAAATCAAGTTGTATTAATAACCTCACTGGTTGTCATTATTGCAGGGGTAATAACTGCTAAAATGATGATTGATAGTAAACCTAAGCCGAACCCTCCAAAAAAACTTGAAACAGTGCGATATGCTAAGATGGACGAGGTAAAATATGATGATTATCAAGTTAATATTAATGCAACTGGTAATGTTAGAGCTCAAAATAAAATAGATATTTACTCCGAAGTACAGGGAATATATGTTCCTTCGAACAAGCCATTTCGTGAAGGTATTAGCTTCGAAAAGGGAGAAGTAATGATATCGATAGACAAAAGAGAAGCCGAGCTAACTTTGAAAACTCAGAAAAGTGAGCTTATGAACTCAATAGCTTCTCTGATGGCTGATATTAAAGTTGATTTCCCTCAATCATTTGATAAGTGGAATAGTTATTTGAGTAGTTTCGATATTGAAAGTAACCTAAAGGAATTTCCAAAGCCAAGTAATGACAAAGAAAAATATTTCTTGACAATCCGTAAATTATATAGCCAGTATTATAACATCAAAAACCAAGAAATTAGATTAAGTAAATTCGATATAGTAGCTCCATTCAATGGTAAAGTAACAATGAGCTCAATTGAGCCAGGTACTCTGGTCAGACCTAATGCCAAAATAGGTGAATTTTCTGGGTTTGGTCTTTACGAAGTTGATTTTTCTATTAGAGCAGAAGATTTGAAATATATTAAAATTGGCACTTCAGTCAACGTAGTACACGACGAAAATAAGTATGTTGGTTCAGTTATTAGAATATCAGACCGCATAGACCCAACAACTCAATCGGTGAATGTATTTGTACAGGTAAACAGTTCAGATTTGAAAGACGGAATGTATGTGAATGGGGAGGTTGTAGGTAATAAAATCAATAATGTATATAGATTGCCAAGAGAAGCATTAATAGACAACCGTGAGGTTTATATTATGGAAGAAGGAAAGTTAGCAAAAGCAGATATAGAGCTAGTTTATGTAGGTAAAAACTATGCTTATGTACGTGGCATAGAAGTAGGTAAAACAGTTATTGTAGAGTCATTGGCTAATATCAAATTAGGAACCAAATTGCAAAGAAAAGACAGTTAGTTGATGAAAGCATTTATTAGATATTTTATAAAATACCCTACATGGTCTAATACTATTCTGATATTAGTTATGCTATTTGGTGTGCTTGCATTACTCAATATGAAATCATCTTTCTTTCCAGAACGTGAGAGCAAGAACATAAATATTAGTGTTGTTTATCCAGGTGCATCGCCAGAAGAGATCGAAACAGGCGTAATACAGAAAATTGAAGATAATTTGAAAGGTGTACAAGGTGTAGATAATTATCAATCTACATCCCAAGAGAATGCGGGCTCAATTACCGTTGAAGTACTAGAAGAATATGACACTGATGAAGTACTAATAGACGTCCGGAACGCAGTTGATAGAGTCAATTCTTTTCCTGCTGGAATGGAGCCACCTGTTGTGTCTAAAAGACCTGCTATAGAGTTTACATATAGTTTTGCAATATTTGGCAATGTAGATTTAGCTACACTTAAGAAAACAGCACAAGAAGTAGAAGATGAGCTCAGAGAGATTCCTTCTATTTCTCAAGTTTCTATATCCGGTTTTCCTGCTACAGAAATTAATATAGCTCTAGACGAAGAAACTATGCGTCGCTATCAATTGACTTTTCCAGAAGTTGTGAATGCAGTTAGTGCAAAAAATAGAGACCTTTCTGCTGGTAAAATAAAAACTGACAACGAAGAATTGCTAATTAGATATGAGGGGAAAAATTACTATGCTAAGGATTTACAAAATGTAGTAGTGCGGACGAATAATGATGGTTCCATAGTTCGATTAATGGATATTGCTGTTGTCGAAGAAAGATTTGCGGAAGACCCTCAGCGCTCTTTTGTGAATGGTAAACCTGCAGTCATAATAGCTGTTAGCAAAATATATGGAGAAAACGCACTAGATATAGCTGATGCCGCCAAAGAGTACCAAGAAAATTTTAATGGTAAATACCCTAATATAGAGGCTGCTTTAATCGACGATGCAACTGAAAGTTTGCGTGGTCGTATCCAATTGCTTTTAGAAAATGGAACAATCGGGGCATTGTTAGTAGTGCTTTCTTTAGCTCTATTCTTGAATTGGAGACTTGCTTTTTGGGTAGCTATGTCGCTACCATTCTCTTTTTTGGGAATGTTTTTGATGGCGTATTTATTCGATATAACAATTAATGTTATATCTCTATTCGGTTGTATAGTAGTAGTGGGGATAGTTGTAGATGATGGCATTGTAGTCGGAGAGCAGATATTCCAAAATTATGAAGAAGGACAGAAGTCATATAGAGCGGCTATCAGAGGTACTTTGCAAGTTTTGCCCTCTGTAACTTTCGCTATTTTGACAACTGTAGTTGCTTTTATGCCATTTTTCTTCATCGATACTCCTGGTCCAAGAATATCAGACATGTCATTTGTCGTTATTTTCGTATTGCTCTTTTCTCTGTTGGAAGTAGTCGTAATATTGCCAACGCATTTGGCTCATTCCAGAGCATTGAAACAAGATTTCGTTAAAAGTAAAATCCGTGAAAAATTTGATACACTAGTAAACTACCCTAGGAACAAGATTTACAAGAAAGTACTTGCATTTTCTATGAAACACCGTTCTATACCTATTGCAATTTCTATTTTCTTTTTCTTAATTACAGTAGGTGCATTTGGTGGAGGAATAGTCAAAACAACCTTTTTCCCGAGTATAGATACTGACAATTTTACTATAAAAATAGAGTTACCATCTGGTGCTAGAGAAGCCCAAACAATGGAAGTTCTAAATAGAGTCGAAAAAGCAATTTGGGAAGTGGGCGAAGAACTCAAAGAATCTGAAAATAAGGATGAAAGTTTAGTTGTTAGAGTAGTGAAGAATGTAGCTGCTATGCCATCTGGATGGGGGCAAGCAGAGGCTGGCAATGCTAATGTAGGTAATATACAAGTCTTTTTGCAAAGTGAAGAAGTTAGGACTATACCTGCTCTTACAATTGCAAATATGGTTCGTGAAAAAGTAGGTCCACTTACTGAAGTCGATAAGGCAGAATTCGGTAGTACTAGCTTTTTTGGAAAACCAATTTCTATTCCACTTATGGGTAGGGATTTATCGGAATTGCAAGAAGCAAAAAAAGAGTTAAAAGAAGCACTTCAATCTATTACAGAGCTGCGTGATGTCACGGACAATGACCCACAGGGGCTAAGAGAAATACAACTTGAATTAAAGGAAAAAGCATTTATATTAGGTTTTACGCCTTTGGATATAGCAAGACAAATCAGACAAGGTTATTTTGGTGAAGAGGTGATGAGATTGCAGCGTGGTGCTGACGAGATAAAAGTCTGGGTGAGATTTACAGAGGAATATCGCTCATCGCTCGATAATTTTGATAATATGAGAATAAAAGATATACAAGGTAATTCTTATCCTTTGACGGAACTAGTAAACTACAAAATAGATCGTGGCTCTATCAAGATAAATCACCTAGACGGTATGCGAGAGATAACAGTAGAAGCTGATACTAAAGATCCTAAAGCGCAAGTACCAAAGATAATTGCAGAAATAAATGAGGATATATTAGCCCCTATATTAGCAAAATATCCTACTGTAAAGACAACTGCTTCGGGTCAAGCTAAGAGGATAGAGAAACTTAGTGCTGGTTTGATTATCTTACCATTGGCATTTGTACTTATGTTCTTTTTGATAAGTTTATCTTTCCGATCACCTTTGCAAGCACTTATTGTAGTTAGTCTAATACCATTTGGGTTGATGGGTGCGGTTTGGGGACACATAATACAAGGTATGTCATTCAATGTTATGTCCTTTTACGGAACAATAGCTCTTATCGGTATTATAGTAAATGACTCTATTGTGTTTGTGAACTCATTCAATGACAACCTAAAAGAAGGGCAAAAATTCTACGATGCAATTTACAATGCAGGTATTACTAGATTTAGACCTATCTTGCTAACTACTGTAACGACAGTTCTAGGACTTTTTCCACTGCTGATGGAGACTAGTATTCAAGCCCAGTTTTTGATTCCAATGGCTATTTCAGTAGCTTATGGTTTATTAGTTGCATCAGTTTTCATATTATTGTTGTTACCTGTATTACTTATTTATTTGAGTAAAACTCGAAATGCTGCTTATTGGCTCAGAAACAACGAATGGTCGGAACCAGAGGCCTTGGAACCTGCTATAATAGAAGAAGAAATGATTAAAAAATATCTGACAAGTGATGATTAAAAAAATAGTTTTCATATTGCTAATTCCTGTAATACTTATTTCGCAAACAGATTTATCGCTTCAACAAGCCGTAGAACGTACTTTGCAGAATAACTACAACATACTGATGGTTAAAAAGGATTTACAAATAGCTGACAACAACATTAGTTATGGCAATGCAGGTTTTTTACCCACTCTCGATGCTGCAGCCAGCTATCGCTTTTCTGCGGAAGATAGCGAAACGAAAACGAGTCAAGGTACATTCCCAGGAAATGACAACCAGGTTACAAATAGAAGTGCTTCTCTATCTATGGGTTGGACTTTGTTTGATGGTTTTGCTATGTTCGCTCGATATGATAAATTTGAAGAGCTGGAGAAATTGAACAAAATAGCTCTCCAATTAGAGATAGAAACACGTTTGCAAGAGCTTTTTAATACTTATTACCAGATTAATATGCTCGACAAGAGTATAAAACTTCTTGAAGAAACTCTAAAATTCTCGCAAGATAGGTTGAATTTCCTAAATGCTTCTAACGAATATGGCGCAACTACTGGCACAGAAGTACTAAGAGCGGAAGTTGATTTTAACACTGATAATTCTAACTTAAAACGTCAAGAAGTACAAAAGAACGCTGCCTTAAATAGGTTAAAATATATCATGGGTGAAGTTAATGATACTCAGTATAATTTAACTTCTAATTTAGATTTCTCGGATATTAGCGATTATAATTCTTTGAAAGAAATGGCTTTTGAAAGGAATAGCAATATTCAACAGGCAATGAAAAATAGAGAGATTTCGGAGTATGACGAGAAGATAATAGAAGCGGCTTATTATCCGAATATTCGATTAAATACGGGTTACAGCTACAGTGTACAAGAATCAGACAAAGGGTTTATCTTAGAAAGCTCTAACCAAGGTTACAACGCGACTCTAAGTGCTAGTTGGAACTTATTTAGCGGGTTTCAGACTAGGATAGCTGACCAAAACACCGAAATTTTACAAGAGAAACAAGATTTATTCATCCAAAGCATTAGAGCTGTGATAGAAATGAATTTGATGACAAATTATCAATCATATTCAAATTTGAAAGAAATACTGGATCTTGAAATAAGGAATTTAGAGACAGCAAATGAGAACTTCGAACGTTCAAAAAGTATGTTCAAATACGGTACTATTAACTCGATTGACCTTCGCCAATCGCAGATAAATTTGCTCGCTACCGAACAGCGAATAGTCAACCTAAAATACGAAATCAAAACCTTCGAGACTATGATACTAATGCTGAGTGGTCAGTTAGGTAGGTAAGGGTGAGGAACGTTATTACCAACCCAAAAAGAGACAACTTAGTCAATTAAAATAACTAGGTCTTCAGAATTTATAGTATATAATTTTATATTCTTCCAATTCGGATATAGCAGTTGAAAGTACATATTATCACCCGAATATATAATATTATAGTAGTGAATGAGTAATGTACAAATTCTGTGTATATCTTAGCTCTACTTCACCCTTATTAATATGATTTTGGTTGCGGTAGTTATGTCAGAATCAGTATTTCCTGCTGCGTATTTTGCTGATTTAACAGTAAGAGTACCACTTGTAGTAGTTCTGATAACTCCATTTAAAACATGTTCAGTAATTGAACCTATTATAGCATAGTTTTCTAATAAACCACTTGTATTAGAATTTCTATCTCTCACTTCTATTAGAACTAAACTAGCTGTTCCACTATAGTCAAAATCAATATTAATATTGGAAGAACCACCTTTCCTTTCGGCGCCTATTAAACCCTTTACCAAGTAAACAGCATCAGCTGCTAATGTTGGCTGTGAGTCAGTGATATTTACATAAGTGGAAGATGTCAGAGTAATCAAAGATCCTAAACTAAGCTCTATCACTTCTGGCAAGCTACTACCGCCACCACCGCCAGTTGTTTCCCAACTAAGGTTAGTTCCATCTGTTGATAGAAATTTACCACTGTTTCCTCCCTGTGAAGGCAGAGTGCTTTGCTTTGAGTCTAATTGGGTTTGAATGTTAGAGCTGGCTCCGTCTAATAGTTGAAACTCCGTATCTGAAATACTACCGTTAGCAATTTTGCTTGCATCTATACCACCAGTAGATGAGTTAATAGAGGTTACAACCGAATTACCAGCGGTTGCAGTGTTCTCTATCGACTTAGTTGATAGAGAAGATAGACTTCCAGATAGCTTTGTTCTTGGAGTTAGATTATTGCCACCTATGCTAATATTTAGCCATACTTGCTGTTCAGTGCTGATGTTGATAGCAGTGCTTTCACCCAAAGTGAGATTAAAAAAACCGTCTTCTGTAGTTACAGTTCTGGTCTCAGTCCAAAGCGAATTGCCATTAGTTGCGGCATCATAGATTGTAAATACAATCGTATAATTGCCATCTGATACAGGATTTCCACTATTGTCCTCCAATCTACCTTGGTAGTTCATCGTCTGGGGGATTTGTGCTAGTGTAATAATTGGCAATAGTATTAGTAAAAGAATGAATTTTTTCATTTTGTTTTCCTACGCTTTCATTTTGAAATAAACAATTACAGGTATAGTTATGCCGAGTAATATCAGTGCCCATTCGCTCAAAGTAGGAATAGGTGTTGTCTGAGTTAACTTAGGTATAGTACCATCAGTTTTGAAGTTGATAGATGCATTGTCGGAGCCATTCCAATTGAACGGAATTAGCAAGAATGTATAAGTCATACTTGGTTGTAATCCAGTAGCTGTTATCTTATCAGCCGTTTCATCTGTGAGAATAGATACCACTTTAGTCCCGTTGGATGAAGT
The DNA here is from genome assembly GCA_020437395.1 of Ignavibacteriota bacterium. GTDB lineage: Bacteria > Bacteroidota > Ignavibacteria > Kapaibacteriales > UBA2268 > PGYR01. The sequence goes on from JAGQWJ010000007.1 coordinate 47,132, forward strand.
GTACAAACTTGGGTAATTGCCATCGCTTATTATTATCTGTGGATCAGCGTTAGGTCTTGCTAATAAGACATAGCCCGCTGCGTTCGTTATATCATTCGCAGGTTGTATATTGAACCTAATAGACCCTGCATCAAGGATAGTATCTAGAGTGAACGTATCTGAGTGTGATAGTGGTTCATCGCTAAGTTGAACAACATCATTTTGAATATAATGGAAAATATAGCCTTCGCGGAGTAAATATTGGCTATTAGAACTTTTGTTGCCTATTGGCTGACCAACAACGTGGTAGAGAGTATTCGAGGAATTTGTTTGTTTACCCCCTCCAGCAGAAGTAGTATTCTTTTTTATCTGATACTGAGAAAAAAGAGGTGGTGCTATAAATAAAAGAAATATAATTAATCTGCTAAATTTCATATACCGCCTGTTATTAGTACAGATTAAATTAATAAATATTAACAAACAAGGCAAGAAAAAAAATTGTATTCGTTCTTTTTTTTCAGAATCTAGATTAGAAATAATAAAAAAACCCCACGCCGTGATTGGTGTGGGGTTACTAAAGTTTAAATCAATTTTTATTAATTATTGGATAGTTAAAGGATAAGCTATTGTAGTAGGTAATCCTACCGCAGCATTAGTTGTTGCTGTTAACGCCCAACCGCTAGTACCACCAGTACTTGATGAACAACTACCAGAATTCTCAATTGATTGAGTACCTCCTGGAATAGCAACGCTTGTAGATACGCCATTTGCACTCGGATTAGCTAAAGTGTATAAAGTTGTATTACTACCAGAATATACTAAATAATTAGAATTTCTTTTCTGTCCTGAGGATCCACCATCATTTAGATATGGTGAACCTGTACATGATGCACCAGTCCACCATATTTGATCAGAATCAAATGGGAACCCATTTACTAGTTCTAATGTAATATCAACCACATAACCACCTGATGTAATTACAGTTACACTAGCTCGATTACTAAACCCAACTATTGTACCTAATGTCACATTATTAGCATCTACTAGAACCTTTCCACTTCCACCACCGCCACCGCCAGCTGGAGCAGCCCACACAGCATCAGTACCACTAACAGTTAATACGTGACCATTTGTTGCACCAGGAGAAATCTTAGCAGCCGTTACAGCTTTATCTTCAATTTTTGCAGTCGCAACAGCATTGTCTGCCAATTTGGCTTCAGTTACTGCGCCGTCATTAATTTTGTCTGTTGTTACTGCAGCATTGTTAATCTTTGCTGTTGTTACTGCAGAAGTTCCAATTTTAACATCAGTTACTGCAGAAGAACCAATCTTATCTGTTGTTACGGCTCCAGTTGCTATTTTTCCAGTAGTAACAGCGTCATTGTTAATCTTTGTTGTCGTTACAGCACCATCATTTATCTTAGCAGTTGCAACGGCATTGTCAGCTAAACTTAAAGGAGAACCTGTTGTTCCGTTTCCGTTGATTGTCGCGTCAGTATTAACTGCACTTTCAGCTACTACAACTTCGCCAGAAGCATTAACAGCAATATTACGTGTTCCTGCACCTGTTAAGTTGCCTAATGTTGTTACACCAGTTGCAGTTAATGTACCAGGAATAGTTACTCCACTTGAAGTTGCTGTCAACACATCTGTATTGTCAACTGTCATCTTTGCAGTACCACCGTTGTAACTCAGAGCCAATTCTGTGTTACCTGCTTCTCCACTTGTAGGACCAATGTGCACTGTATTTCCTGTTACATATAGCTCACCCCATCTGTTATCATCTGTTCCAACGCTTCCCGCACCACTTTCAGAAGGAGATAAGTTACCTTCTATATCAAAAATCCCACCTTGACTTTGTGATAATAATAAATTATCAAGTCTGTATTGAGCAACAAGTGAAGCGCCAACATATACATCAAGTATATGATAATTAGTAACTGTATTAGATGCAATAGCAGTCCACCCAGCACCAGATATGTTAGCTATAATTATACCTGATCCATTTGGAGTATAATTTGTTGCTGGCTGAGTGTAAAGTAGTGTGGCAGTACCACCTGTATAATTATTTAACCTGATTTCTACACTAACTGGTGCAGTACCAGTATTAACTATTGCAACTTTGATGGGCTCTAACGCACTAGCAGTGCTGATAGAAAGCAAAGCTAAAGCAAGAAGTAAAAAGACTTTTTTCATAAGGTCTTACCTTGAATTAATTAATAGAATAAGAATTACATCAAAAGACAAAAATAAACAATTTATTTGAATTGTAAGATGAACATTAACAAAATTTAACTAATTTTGTAAAATCACAATAAATTTTAACCTAAAAATGGATAACAAATGAAATACTTACTATTTTTTTTAGTAGCTTTTAATACAATATATTCAGTAAACAGTAAGGAATTTATTGATCAAGATAATATGGAACCAACAATAAAAAAGTCGGAATTAAATTTTGTTGGCTATGTAAAAGATGAAAAGAATATCAATTTAGGTTTGTGTTTTGCTATAAATGAAAATACTGTTGTTACTAATGCGAGTTCGTTACAGACTAGAATATTAATTCCTGATACATTATTTGTAAATGGACAACAGATTATTTCTAAAAAGGAAATAGGAAGAAAATGGGTGGATAGTTCAAAATTAACTCTAACAATAGAAGGCACTACATATGATATAGAAAAAGTAATTCCTCATCCTGATTATAATGAAAGTAACTCATATCTGCCTGATATAGCGATGATTATAACAAAAAAAAGTATAAGCTGCAATTATCCTCAGAGAAGTAGCTCATCAATAGTTAAGAATTTGTTTTGTGATGTAATAGGAAGTGAAAGTTCGATTTTCCACAGAAAAGTTAAAGTCAGTGAAACGTTTAATACAAAAAGTTATAACTACTGTAATGTATTACTAGATACAAACGATTTAGGATCTGTTTTAGTAAAAGAATCTGAAAATGACGTTGTGATAATTGGTTTAATGCAAAAACATCAAACCGATGATAAGAAAGCGGTGTATTTAGATTTATTTGGTCTAGATGAATGGCTTAATTCTAATGCCGTTAGTCAAATTACAAAATAACAAAAAAACCCCCACTTATCTAAAAATCAGAAAAGTGGGGGTGGTAAAATGCATAAGACTAAATATTTAATCTATTTGTTTGGTGTTAATATATTACTATCAACATTATTTGTGCTTGATGGTAATTCGTTGAAGTTATTATCAATATTTATAGATTGGACTTTTATTTCGCCAAAAGCATCTGGTTGTAAATAATGTCCCTTTTGTTCGGGAGTCTTATCTACTTCAACAACTATTCTATTTTTTTCAGCGTAAGGGTCATGACGAATACCTGTGACCATCCAAGAAACTTTTAAATTCGGAATTCCACCTGCGATTTGAAATCTATTGTCTTTTACTTCTTGAGCTATATATAAACCTGAACAAGGAGCACCTATTGGTGTGAGTTGATATCGAAAATCCTTATTTAATGCTTGAAACCAGTTTGGTAATTGAACCCATGCCTCTCCATTATTATCAAGAATTACGATTCCATCATTAATATTTTTCATATCAGGGGATTCCACAAAAGAGTGGTAAAGAATTTTATTCTTGGGGTCTAAAGGATGGTCAATCATAAAGGATCCTCCACCTTTAGCAACATTGCCCGAAACAGTTAGATTTCCCGAAACTACAACATTACCTGTAAATCTAGCAGCATTACCAGTGCTGTTTGTTGTTACTATCAATGCATCAGAAAAATTAGAAGCGTTTACATTTTCGAATTTACCAGCAGAACCAGTACCTCCACTTATCCCAGCTTGACCAAGTACTCCAATACCACCTTTTGTGTTAAAACCACGCACTCCATAACCAGTAGAGTCATTTCTTCCTACAACAGCACCAACTCCATTTCCACCTCTGTTTCGACCTACAACGGCTTCGCCAAACGTATTATCTCCAATTACTCCAGCAGCAGAGATACTAGAAGTTATTCCCCAAACACCGTTTCCACCTGCACTAGTTGAGAAAACCCCAGGGCCTACTCCATTATGAGCTACGTCAACACCTCTACCACCATTGCTTGCATTATTCAAATTAACTCTTACTCCTGTACCAGTACCATTTGAATTAACTTCTAATATATTATTTGTATTAGAAGGGTTTGTATTACTTATTTTAACTTCATTTTTTGTAATTTCAATTACATCATTATTATCTACATTTATTCTACCTTTATTTGGTGAAGTATTATAACTTAATTTCATTTCAGTATTACTAACTTCGCCACCGTTGGGGCCTATGTGAACTGTATTTCCTGTTACATATAGTTCATCCCATCTTTTACCATCTGTTCCGACACTTCCTGTTCCACTTATAAGTGGTGTTAGATTACCATCAGGGTCTAATACATTACTTTGAGATTGGCTGATTATTTGTTGGTCTAGTCTGTATTGTGCGGCAAGTGAACCGTCAACATATACATCAAGTATATGATAATTTGTAACTGAACTGGAGGCAATGGCTGTCCACCCTGCACCTGATATGTTAGCTATAATAATACCTGATCCGTTTGGAGTATAATTAGTTGCAGGTTGTGTATATAATAAGGTCGCAGTGCCACCAGTGTAGTTGTTTAGTCTGATCTCTACACTAACCGGTGCAGAGCCTGTATTGATTATTGCAACTTTGATGGGCTCTAACGCACTAGCAGTGCTGATAGAAAGCAAAGCTAAAGCAAGAAGTAAAAAGACTTTTTTCATGGAATAATTCCTAAATTAATATTTAAAGACAAAACTTTTACAAACAAAAATACATACAAAAAAAATTATTCTTCAAAATAATTTGTGTAATATTGTATAAAATTATGTTTATTTAGGTTAAACAAAAAAAACCCCACTCAAATAAAGGAATGGGGGTTGGTAAAATTACTTATACGTAATGATAGATTCTAATGTAAGAAAAGTAGTTCTCTGTATTTAGGTAGTGGCCAATTGCGGTCATCTACTATTAACTCGAGTGCGTCTGCTTCTGCTCTTATTTTGTCAAATAAAGGTTTTACGGTATTAGCAAAAGCTATGCCTCTTGCATCCATTTTGTGTTCGTTCTCTGCTTCTAATCGGACTTTTCTCAATTCATTCAGATATTGATTGAGATTCTTTAATCTTTGAGAAATTTCTCTGATTGAATCTTTTTGTACTTCTGCTTCTTCTGGCAAACCAATATTTACAAGTCCTTTTACATTGTCTATTAGTCGATTCTGATGCTGAACACAAGCAGGAATTATGTGAGCTTTTGATATTTCTTCCACTAATCTGGCCTCAATGTCTATTTTAGCGCAATACTCTTCCATTGCAACATTGTATCTTGCTTGTAGCTCATTTCTACTGAATACTCCGTTTCTTTCAAATAAACTTATGGTTTTTTCAGTTAAATATTCATCATAGGCCTCTGGGGTGGTCTTAATGTGAGGTAGGCCTCTTCTTTCAGCTTCTTTCACCCATTCTTCTGAGTAATTATTACCATTGTAAATTACATCATTAGATTCTTTTAGCACTTGACGAAGTACTTTCTTAATTGCTTGCTCTACATCTGGAGTATTTTTTCTCTCTTCTTCAACTCTGTTCTTAAATTCAACCAATTGATCTGCAACAATAGTATTCAATACAGTCATAGGATTAGAAACATTAACGCTACTTCCCACAGCACGAAATTCGAATCTATTGTCAGTGAATGGAAAAGGGGAAGTTCTGTTTCTATCTGTATCATCTCTGCGAATATTAGCTATCTTTTCTAAATTCAAATCTAGTATTCCAGTATTCGTGTCGTCATAGCTTTCGTCGTTCATAAACGATTTTAGAACATTTGCTAAATTATCGCCAGTAAAAACTGATATTATAGCAGGCGGTGCTTCATTTGCACCTAATCTGTAATCGTTACCTGCATTGGATATACTAGCTCTCAGCAATCCAGCATAATTATGAATAGCAGCTATTACGTTAATGAAAAAAGTTAAGAAACTGAGGTTTTCCAACGGAGCGGAACCAGGCGAAAGCAAATTTTTACCATCGGTTGTAGCTAAAGACCAATTGTTGTGTTTACCAGAGCCGTTGATACCAGCAAATGGTTTTTCGTGAATTATAGCTCGAAGGTTGTGTCTTTTTGCTACTAAATCAATTATCGACATAAGCAATTGGTTGTGGTCAGCAGCAATATTGGCTGTTTCAAAGTTCGGAGCACATTCGAATTGATTTGGTGCTACTTCATTGTGTCTAGTCGTAATAGGAATTCCTAACTTCAAACAATCGTTTTCAAAGTCATGCATAAAATCATATACTCGCTCAGGTATTTGTGCGAAATAATGGTCATCGAGTTGTTGTCCACGAGCTGATGCGTTACCGAATAGAGTTCTTCCGCAAAGCAGTAGATCAGGTCTTGCGTTGTAGAGAGCTTCATCAACGACGAAATATTCTTGTTCCCACCCAAGAGTAGGTACTATTTTTTTTACATTTGGATCAAAATATTTTTCGATTTCTAAGGCAGCTTTTTCTATTGCGTGGATTGATTTGAGTAGTGGAGTTTTTAAGTCAAGGGAATCACCTTCGTAAGAGATAAAAATGGCAGGGATACATAGAGTTTTCCCGTGCTTGGCCTCCATTATAAAGGCATGGGAACTAGGATCCCAGATTGTGTAACCTCTTGCTCGGTGTGTTTCTCTTAGTCCACCACTAGGAAAACTCGATCCGTCTGGTTCTTGTTTGATAAGTTCTTTCCCGCTGAATGCCTCAATTGGGTTGCCATGTCTGTCCAGTTTAAAAAAGGAGTCGTGCTTTTCAGCCGTTCTTCCAGTTAGGGGTTGAAACCAATGTGTGTAGTGAGTAGCCCCGTTATCAATTGCCCAATTCCGCATACCTACGGCAACAAAATCTGCCGTTTTAACATTGATTTTTTGTCCATTTTCAACCGCGTCTCTTAGCCCTTCGTAGGCTTCTTTCATTAAATATTTTTTTATTGATTCGTCGTTGAAAACTAGGCGAGAGTAGTACTCAGAGATTGGCTTGTCTTTAACGTTTCCGCTAAATCGTTTGTCTTGCTTGTTGGGGTTGATATTTAGCAGACTTTCGCTTCTTATTGACATCGGTTCGCACCTTTTTGGTATTTATTGTTTATAATATTTACAAAAATAATATATAACTACAATAATAAAAACAATTTGATTACACAATTGAACTTATATGTTATTCACAATATGTGGAGAAGTTGGCACTATTTAATTCCTAACCCATTTCAATCTTAGTCCTGCGGTTTTGTCTTCTAGTGGTTCTAAGATTAAAGTATCGCCTATGAATCCGAATTTACGGTGTACAGTTTTGCCCCATTCCCCCGGGTTAGAGTGCGATATTCGTTTGTGGGTTACTACGCTATCTCCGTAATTAATGGAATACTTCGCAAAGTACACATACGAATTTGTCAGATGTTTCAATGCTTCCAATGATATAGAATCGTCAAAATCAGGAAAGCGAAGGGCTGTCTTTTCGTAATCTTTAGTCAATAAATGAAGCGACATATTCTCCTTGTCATCGTACAAGATATATCCTTGCATACCGCCATTCCAAACTTCCCACTCTTTTGTTTCTGCGTTGTAATTGTCCATCGCAACTAATGACCATAGTCCAGTGAGCTTATGCTCTTGCTTTTCTATTTTAGACTCGCAACTAGTGAAGAGCAGTGTGAGAATAATCAGGAAGGCGTATTTCATTTCCATAACTACTTTATATCTCTTTCTATTGGTTCATTTAGATATTCTTTCACCAAAAAATACACATCTACTCTATCTTTGCCAATATATTCAGTTTCATCGGTTATTGTGTTTTTTCGACCAACCAGGTTAATGGCAAGCTCACTACGATTAAATATATTTCCTTCAAAGACACCTGTGTAAAAATGAGTTCCTCTTTTGCGAATTATACTATCTTTTAAGTTATTTGTATTTTCAACGAAAAATTTCCTTTTGAATAAATAAGTGATTGTAGAATCAGTTTCGAAAACTCGTTTTACCATTGGTTTTCCATCGAAGTAAGTCTCATCTTTTTTATTAGTAAAGTCATAGAAATCGTAAACTTGATTGTCAACTATGATTTGGGGATTTTCTAATCTCGTATAATTATCTAAACCAATTGTATCTCTCATATATAAGATAGCTTCAAACAATTCATTCGATTCGTTCTTATATAAAATCGGATAATTTGTACTATCTACTTGAGTTGAAGTTGTCTTGTTGTCTGAACAACCAATTAAAAACAAAACAAATAGGATCAATAAAACTTTCAATTTTCATCACCATTTTCTTTAAATAAGCTGAAAGATATGAATAATAGGACAGAAATCAAAATAACCCAAAAATTAAAACTGATAATTTTTGTTTCCTAAAGGACATAATTTTGTTTTAACGCCATCTTCTTTACAAACTATATAAACATCGGCAATATATTTACGGACTACCTAATCCATATTCATATTATCAGCAGGTTCAATGTTATTGAGGGTGAATTGTCCAATCAACAACCTTATTGTTGCAATTATTATATTTGTGCTATTTTTCTTTACTTACTTCTTCTTCCATTATCTGTTCTTTTCTCTTGTAAGACCTATACATTAGATACATATAGAGTAGCGTAATTCCCAATGCGGTGTACCATCCCAATTGGACGAAATAGAAAAAAAAGAAAAAACACCCTATTGCAATCAATAAGAATATTCCAATATTTTTTATGTTGGTATTCATTATTTCTCCAAATATTCATCGAATAGATGATAGACTGGTACTCCAGCAATAGTTTTGTCGGCATATTTTCGAGTAATACCTCGTGCTGCTTCCTCCAATTCCTTAGAGCGAATACCATAATCAATAGAGTTACGTGCTTCTAAAAATGCAGCAAAATCATCGGCTACTTTTAATAAAGTACCGTCATAAGGATTAAATTCATCGCTATTATAACTCTTGTTAATCTCATCTTGTTCTACAATTTCACCACTTTTAATTTTCGCACAGAATTCATCTCTTGTGAAGAATTTCATTTCATCAATCCATTCTGATTCTAATTGGGGGAAAATCTCTTGTTCTGCCAACATTTCTTCAATTCTTTTTATCTCCTCTTGCATACCGGGAACGGAGCGTTTCACGGGTTTGATTATATCGCGAGTAACTACTTCAGGTAAATCATGGAATATGCCACCCCAGAAATTGTTGTATATCCGTTTTTCTGCAACATTTGGTATTTCCTTTGTTAAGAAATAAGACAGACATGCCACAAGCATAGTATGCCCAAGTACCGATGTATTAGGAATACGTGGTAAATGACCCCATCTTACTTGATAGCGTAGTTCTCCTGTCAAGTCAACAAAGTTTTTAATTTTTTGTTTATTTAGAATATTCTGAATTCCAATCAAATCTCTATATTTTTCAATTTCATTTACTAATTCCTTGTTGATATGATCAATCTTATATCCTTCGGGATTTGCATTACGCACTATTAGAAATTCATAGTAAGTAGAATAAATATGAGCTGCATTTAATATTTTTTGGCTGTACGGGTGTATATAATTATCCTCGTTCATATATTGTCTGAACTCTTCTCTGATTTTTTCATTGCTAAATTTATTTTCAACTTCTTTGAAAATCATGAAGTTTAGCTTTTTAACTAAGGTCTTGTTTTTACTAATCTCTTTGAAAACTGGGGATTGTATATCACTAATTACATTTCGCCTGATTAACTCAAAAATTCCCCCTTTTATTATATCATTCCACACAAACTCTTTACCAGCTGCCTCTTCGTATTTTGCAAAACAATAGGCAATCATCATTTTGTGCGAATGTTTATCTATTTGGATTAGGTCAATTGGTCTTAATTTATCGTTCCATCTTACAATAGAAAATCCCTTGAAAAGTAAGTCTATTAGTGATTTTTTTATCATTTCTTAGTTTTGCAAATTTTATTTCAAAAATATTTAATTTATACCAAACTCTAAATCTAATTGTTAGTTAAATGTTCTACAAAAATATTTTCGCAGAACTTTTTAGAAACAGAGAGCTGTCTGTCGTTGAATTCTATCAAAGAGGACTCATCAAATTCACGCCTCTCAACTATTTTTATCTTACTACTAAGCTCTAAGCCAATCTTAGTAACATATTTCAAGAACTCAACGGAACTGTCCTTTACAGCAATTATCCTGCACTCGTCACCTTCTTCAAGTTCATTTAGAGTTATTTTCGGATTATCCTTATACTCTCCATTTTTATCTGGAATAATTGCACCGTGTGGGTCAGTACTCGGATACCCTAAGAATCTATCTAATTCGGTGATTAACTTATCAGATTCGATATGTTCCAACTGCTCAGCAACAATATGAACTTCATCCCATCCGAAATTCATACATTTATACAAAAAAGTCTCCCAAAGTCTATGCTTTCGTATAAGCTGCAGGGCTACAGTGCTACCGTCTTTTGTTAATTCTAATTTACCATATTTCTTATAAGACACTAGTCCTTTGGTCTTCAATTTTTTTAGCATACCATTAACAGAAGCAGGCGAAAACCCCAACCTTTCAGCCAATTGATTGGTACCTGCTTTATCACCATCACTTTCAAAAGTGAGGTTAAAAAGTGCTTTCAGATAGTCTTCTTCGTTTTTTGTCAGTTTCATTTAAGTTAAAGAAAAATTATAGAATTATTCCCAAATTAAAATAAAAGAAGTTCTATTAAAAATAAATTTGGTAATTAATCAAAGAATTATGAATTTTGTGCCTATCATTTTTTCAGAAGATGAAAAAATATAAATAATATGTTCGGGGTGTGGCGCAGTCCGGTTAGCGCACTTGGTTTGGGACCAAGGGGCCGCAGGTTCAAATCCTGCCACCCCGACGAATAGGAAAAAGCTCTACTTTTTTAAGTGGAGCTTTTTTTTTGTATTACAACCCTTTCTTAAGCCGTCGGAGTGAGCCACGCCTTCAGAGTGGAATTAAACCCTTGAGACGTATAGTTTAGACTGAGAGGCGTCGAAAAGCTTACATCTCGAATCCCCAAACCTACTTTTACAAAGGGGCTTTAGCGTAAACCGTAACTCTGAGAGTAGCGAGGAGTCTGAGGGGTGGTGGATTTATATCTGGATTCCTCACTTTGTTTCGCTCGTTCAGAATGACTGTGTTTTGTTGTACATTGGGAATGGAGCAAAGAGACTTTTGCAATATTATAGTAAGGTGACTTTAATATGATGCCCTCAATTATTACACTTGAGGATGCAGAAATTTAACAAAAAAGCCCTATCGAAGACAGGGCTTGTAATTAATCTAGTATGGATTAGAATTAGTGTATTCCATGCATCCATTTTTTAAGAGTTGGCACTAAGGTAAATAGTAGCATAGCAGCGACACCGACAACTACTACCCCCCACAAAAGATACGTATCAGAATATATAGTTAAAGTTTCTAAAATAGGTGCTGCATCACCGTTTCCGCCATGGTCAACAGCGGTCAATTCTCCAATGAGACCAGCCATTTTATTCGCCAATGCAATAGATAAGAACCACGCACCCATCACAAAACCAACAGCTTTTTTAGGCGATAGCTTTGTAATCATCGATAAACCAACGGGTGATAAACTAAGTTCCCCAGTAGTGTGGAATAAATATGTAAGTACAATGAATATAACTGGTACTAATCCTTCTGATGAGAAGAATTTCGCTCCAATAACTAAAACGCCGAAACCAAGTGCTAACTGTGAAAGTCCCAGTACGAATTTCATTGGTGTCGATGGTTCTTTGCCCTTGTTTCTAAGTTTTATCCACATAATCGAAAATACTGGTGCTAATACCATTATGAAAAATGCGTTCAAAAACTGGAATATAGACGCAGGCACTTCAGACCCAGCAATTACTCTATCTATATTTCTTGCAGTGAACAAAGTGAGTGATCCACCTGCTTGTTCGAACAATGCCCAAAACATGGAATGGAAAAGGAAAAGAACAACTACTACTTTCAAGCGTTGTCTTTTCTCTACTGTGTCTTCTCTTTGTGCCATTATGAAAAGGTAACATAAGACTCCTAAACTCATAATAACTAAAATCCAAGTCAAGATATCACTTAATTTAAGAAATTGTGCACTTATTGGTATAAATATTAATGTTGCAATGTAAGTTAATAGCTGGTTTCTCCTTAATTTGGAGTCCATAAACTTTGTGAAATTTTTTGCTTCTTTTTGTCTAGCTAATTCGCGTACTTCTTTCGGACCGCTGAGCAAAGCTATATCTTCTTGTTCATTAATCTCAGGAAAATCTTCCATTGAACTTGGGTTTATCCCTTTTTTACCCAGATATTTATCTCCTGCAAACCAAAATACAATCAACCCTAACATCATTCCAATTCCAGCAAGACCAAAACCATAGTGCCAACTTATTTGCTCACCAATATAGCCACATGTTACTGTTGAAAGTAAAGCTCCAATATTCACACCCATATAGAATATAGTGAATGCTCCATCTTTTCTACTATCGTCAGCACCGTAATAATTACCTAACAGCGAGGAAATGTTCGGTTTGAAAAACCCATTACCGATGATAATAAACGCTAATGACAAAAAGAATAGCTGCATATTACCAGCAAAGTACATACCTTCTAATGCTAAAGCGAAGTGACCAGCCATCATCAGAATTCCACCGAATATAATCGCTTTTCTGAATCCTAATATTTTATCGGCAATTATACCGCCTATTACAGGAAATAGATATACCATAGCAGTATAGGAGCCGTAGATACCTAATGCGGTGCTGTCTGCATCTGCACTTCCCATCTCTGCAAACAATACTTTTACCATATACAAGATAAGTAGTGTACGCATACCGTAGTAACTGAATCGTTCCCACATTTCAGCAAAGAACAATATAAAAAGGGCTCTTGGGTGTAGCTTTCTGTTGTTATATATGATAATAGGTACCCATACGAGTACGAATAACCAAGCTACAATAAGTATTATTAAACCTAAATCCATATTAACTCATTTTAAGTTTGACTTCTTTTTTTTTAGATACTATCATCTGCTATTTCAAAACCTTCTTGCTCTGGAGTGACATTTTCAGCCTTGTCTTCAGCGCCATGTGTTAATCTCTTTAGTGGTTTTAATAGAGCTATTACAAGTAAACCAATAATAGAACAAAAGATAGCGATGCCAGTGAATATTTCTAATTCACCTGCTGATTGCGACCACTCACCTACCATACCAGCTACTTTATTACCTACTCCAGTTGCAGCAAAATATGCTCCCATCATTATAGATGCATATTTCAATGGTGCGAGTTTTGTTATAAATGAAAGTGCTACTGGTGAAGCACAAAGTTCACCTATTGTGTGAAATAGATATGCCAGAACTAGCCAATACATTGCAGAAGAACCATTAGCTTCAAATTCTAATGAAGCTGCAGACATAAATAAGAAACCTAATCCCATAATTATTATACCGATAGCCATTTTGAATAATGAAGATGACTCTTTGTTTTTTCGTTTCCAATTGTACCAAAAACTTGCAATTGGAACACCTAATATAATAATGAATAGTGCGTTTACTGATTGGAACCATGAGGCAGGAACTGCATCTAGCCCAAGTATAGGAATAGTAAACCCAAGGCTTAAATCTGTTTTCTCAGCAGTATAGATGTTCATAAGACCACCTGCTTGTTCGAAGGCACCCCAAAAAACAATAATTAATACAAAAGAGATTAACATTACTTTTACTCTATCAATCTCAATATTAGTTAATGGTTTTTTCTTTGCTTCTATCTCTGCAGGGGTTAAATCTTTTGTTGCTTCCCCAACTCCCTTTAAATATTTTTGACCAGACATAAAGACTGCTTGACCTAACAACATACCTATACCAGCTAAACCAAATCCGTAGTGCCACCCTATTGTCTCACCAACGTATCCTACTATCAGTGCAGACAAAAATGCACCTAAGTTTATACCTATATAAAATATTGTAAATCCTTTGTCACGTCTGTCGTCTCCCTGCTCATATAGTCCGCCGACCATTGTTGAAATATTTGGCTTTAGCCCGCCAACGCCTAGGATAATTAATCCAAGTCCTGCAAAGAAAGCCCAAAGAGCTTCGACGGCCAGAATACCGTGTCCAAAACAAAGAAGAATACCTCCGATCAATACGGTTCTTTTCTGTCCCCAAAATTTATCAGCAACCCATCCACCGGCTATAGACATAATATAGACTAACGCTGTGTACCAACCATATAAATGTAAGGCATCTGTTTTCTCCCATCCAAATCCAGGATTATCTCCAGTTACTGTACTGATGAGAAACAAAACTAAAATTGCTCTCATTCCATAGTAACTAAACCTTTCCCACATCTCTGTAAAAAACAGAATATATAATCCTTTAGGGTGTCCCCAGAGTTCTTCTCTTTTTTCCATACTTTATTTCCTTGTTTCCGTTTTTGATATTTATCCAAACAAAAAAAATAAAACCAAGCTTTTGTTCAATATATTTTCTTAGTCTTCATTTTTTGAAGCGATAATATATGAAATTATTATCATTTCATAAGATTTATTGAAAAGATTTTATTTATCTATTCTTACAACTATTGCTCTATTAAGCATTCTTCCGTAAGGATGTTCGTTAGAGAAAAGGTATTCCTTAGGATAAACAACATTAAGATTTTTACTTTCTTTGCCAATTAGATTAATGACTGCTTTTGCTCTTCTTTCTGCCAAAGCTCTGTTGTATTCTTCATTACCCAAATCGTCTGTTGAGGCATAGATTGTTACTCTTCGGTTTTGCTCTATTGCCTGTTTAACTAATTTGAGTACATCGCTATCGATTGATTCTAAGCTAGATTTGTCAAATTCAGTATATGCTAATATATGTTGCTCCGTGACTTTTGATCCGTTGCTAACTGTGTTTATTGTTTGATTGACGTTCTTGATTGTGGGTTTCAAGTTAAAAGATACATTGTCTGAGGAATAAATACCTGCAACGTCAGCACTTGCAATATATTCAACTTTTAAGGTTTCATTCTTCTCGAAATGTGTGGTGTAGTTCTTATCAATTGTAAAACTGAAATCCTGGTTTTCTGTATTCTTAACATCATCATTAATGTATAAATTCATTTCTTGATAGTACTCATCCTTCGATGAGTTGATAGTAGTCTTAGGAGTAAATGTCATATTATTAAAATCTATTCTACTATTTATTTCATAGATACTTTTAATCAATTCCGAATTATCAGAGAGTGCAAACTCAACTTTTCTGTATTCTTCCTTCAACTCACTATATTTGTATTCCCTGTCAATTTTGACAATTTTAGTTTTTACTCTTGATAAATCAACTCCCTCATCTTTCAGTCTTTGTTGTATATTATACAATCTTTCTTCGGGCATATTCTTAGGTTCATCTCCCAAATCATAAGTAGAAAGAGTAAGAGTCAAAGTCTTGTCTTCTTTCATTTTTCTAGCAATTGAGTTGATCATTTCTGTTTGAACATCGAAATCAGAGTTTGTAAAACTCTCGATGTTATATTTCTTATAGTTATAATCGGCACTGTCGAAAAAGACTACTGGCTTTAGAGCATATTCTTGTTTAGTCTCATATATAGTTAAAGGTACACTTATTGTCGAGCCGTCAGTAACCTCTAATCCATTGTAATCTATTAGTCTTAGATTCACATTTATATAAGGAGGAGCAGGAGTGATTGGTTCTTCTACTATTTCTATTTCCTTTGGTTCGGGTTGTGGTGGCGGAGCAGGGGCTTTCGGCTCTGGAGTAGTAATGTTATATACGAATGATAGTGAGCCTGAAAGCTGCGAAACAAATAGGTCTTTACCATCTAAAACACTTCCAGGAAAATAATTGAATTTGGCTTCAGGTCTTATAGTCCAATCATCGAAATTAAATATATCATACCTAATACCAGCAAAAACCGATAAAAGTAATGAATTCATTTCATTTATTTTTCCCTTACCTGTGTTTATCTCGCGACTACCATTGCTGAACGTAAAGTTATTCGGACTTAGAGCCAATTCATTTTGAGTATAATCGGAGGTCATAACTAAGCCAATATCAGCACCTAATCCGACCGAGAAGCCACTCAGCAACTCGGTATAAACAGAGTTACTTATTGAAAAGAGTTTGATTGTTGGATTAAGTTGATGTTCTACCATTACTGGTTGTTTATCAAATTCATTTATTATATATCCTCTGAATCTTTCTTCAGTGTATTCGCTACTTAGTCCATTATAATTCAACTGTAGCACGTAGCTCGATGGCATATCGAATAATAAATTGCCAATTGCTAACTCCATACCAAAACCGAAAGTTGGATCTAGGAAATTCCCACCAGTAAAACCATCACAGCAATTTTCTGTACCTGAAAACCCTTTGATATCAGTTGTGTGCATATTATAGTTAAGACCAGCGTTGAAGAAATACTTTGTTCCAGTTCTTTCACCTGCAATTAATAAGCTACTACATATTATAAAAACTATTGATATATACTTCATATTACTTGACTATCACTAGGGTTTTGGAACTAATAATTTTATTTTTCTTCAATACAAGGTGGTACGCACCAGATAAGAATCCACTTGAATCAAATTGAACAATATTTTCACCTTTTTGCAATTTGACTTTTTCTTTGTGTAGCTCTTCACCTCTCTGATCAAGTACTAATAGCTCATATTCGTTATCCTCATTAGAATATATCTGTATATTAGATGTACTATTCACAGGGTTCGGAGCTATTGTTTGAATTTCAGTATCTGTGTGTATTATCGATTGGTCATTGCAAGTAAGTAACAGTGTAAACAATCCTGAATTTTCGGAGTTAGAAGTACTTGCACCCCAAAAAACTGATTTTTCTGAATCAAATAACATTGTAGATGTATTTTTTTCACTAAGCCCAGGATAACCAACAATTTTTGCTAATGTCCCTTCTTTCGGGAAATCTCCGTTGACTGTAAGCCGCATCAATCTTTTCCCATTTTCAATACCAATATTCTCGATAGTAGCATCGCCATAATCAGAAACAGCATATTCAGGTATAAATATCTTAGGATCAATAGTAACTATTGCTTCAAACTTTCTAATACCTTTATAACTCGCATTTTCTAAATTTGTAAAGCTAATGGATATGGAAGTAGTATCTAATGGATTGGCTTCCGTATCATTTATAACTAACTCTGATTCTGCTTTATAGTCTAGCAAATTAACTAATCTTTGAGTTAAACACGGCACAGCTTCTAATTCCAAAGTCGCCGATACATTTTCTTCAGTACCTATCCATTCTATTTCAATCTCTTTTGTTTCTCCAGGCATAATGGTAATAGGTGTGCTGCTATTAATTCTGAAGTCTATTGCTGGATTTAGAATTAGGTTACTTATTTCAACCGCATCTACGCCAATATTCTTAATTGTCAATTTTCTGACCCTCTGTTCATTAATGAATGGCATTGTAGTATGGCTCATCTCTACGTAAGTACCTATTCCTTTGACAAATAGCTTAGCAACCGCTTTGTATTTCTCCTGGTCGCTATGCAAAACGGAAAAATCTGAGCTAATGTCGCCAACAATATTCGGTACTACTCTCACGGTAGCAGTTACAAATTCACCTGGTGCTAAAATGGTATCTTGTTTATAATTCTCGAATGAAAATATATTCGAACTATCTGCTTGAAACTTATTGAATTTCAGTGGAACAGGGTCTGCATTAGTAAATATTTTATCTGTTATGTAGCTGGTATCCTGAATACAAACTTCGCCGAAATCTATTATATTACTATTGAAAACAATATTTCTGTTTAATCCATTTCCAGTAACATAAACTGGATAATCGACACTGCAAGATGACAGTATTAGAGAGTCAGATACTATGCTGGTATCTTTTGGATTAAAGATAACTGAAATATTTATACATTCATTCGGCAGTAAAGTATCGGGTAAATCAAAATTATCAACTGAAAAATGAACTTGATATTTGAATCTTGCATCGTCAATAAACAATGGCACTTCTCCTTTGTTGCAAAACTCAACGTCAAAAGTTTCTTTCCTGCTGTTGAATATATACTCGTCACCAAAAACGAAAGGCTCTTTTTCAACAATTGGGTTGATTATTCTAAAAGACTCATCAGACACATCGGTCTCAGGGAACGTAAAGTAATATTGTTTCATTTTAAAACTACCATTACCTACACTAGAAACAATGAAAGCGTTGTTTTCAGATGAGTAAGACAAATCGTACATAGCGTCCTGAAAAGTCTCAATTATACCAGATTGAAGCCCTTTCACTAAGTCATAAATATTAATTTGATTCTGGTACTGATAAGCAAATATCGCCATGTTACCAGTAGGGCTAAAACCAATTTCTACAGGATCAGAACCGCTAATATTTACCGAAGTAATTATATTTTTAGTTTCTAAATCCCAAATCATGGAATTGGTTCTCCCTTCATTAGCGCGTGCAACTGAGCTTAGACCAACTAATTTACCATTTGGAGAAATATTTATTTTTTCGATAACTGGAGTTCTATAAAATTCGATACTGTCTTTTGTTTGAAAATCAGTTGTTGAAACAACGAGAACTTTTCCGTCCAAATTGCTCACAGCCATAAGATTAGTGTCGTTCGCAATTCCAACATCTGTGATAGGTTGCTGGTAAATAACTTCTTTCTTAAGTTGAAGGGTTTGGCTGTCGTAAACCCTAAAATAATTCCCAAAGCGAGGAACTAGGATAAACTCATTCTTATTTTTTAAAGTGTAAATCTCTTTGGGATTGAAGTCTGAGACACTAATTTTCTCGATTGCCGTTGTGTTACCTACTTGGAATATGGCCAATGTATCAAAATTTCCCACCGAATAGATAGCTGCAAACCTATCATCAGAAATATATTTGGCTGAAAGAGGCAATTGATCATTGTTTCTCGAATTTAACTTGTAGTCAATTTTCGAATTATCTAATTTGACCAAATCCCACTCGGAGATTGTTCCAACTATAAATGATATAGCTTTCGTAGAGTTGAAGTTATAGTCAACGGAATATACGCTACTCCCAACAGGGAAAATATGTGGTGCACGTTTCGTAAAATCTTGACTAATTCTAACTCTTGCATTCTCAGAAGTTTTTTTAGAAGGAATTTTCCAATCTAAAGTGTCCGCAATAATTGAATCAATCTTTTCCCACGTCTCACCGTTGTCATAGCTTAGGTCAACACGAGTGTGAATATTTTTTACATTACCCTCCCAAGCAATGATAGTATCTTGACAAGGAGTAAATGTTTCGCCACCATTTGGAAAATTCAATTTCAAATTGGTCTTCGCTTCTATTTTCTTTTTGTTTCCTTGAACACGTAAGTAAGCCACAGCTCCGCGGTTGTAGAAAACCTTTATAATTGCCGATTGCGCTCCTTCTTCGTAAGGTGCGAATCTTACTAATATTTGGTTTGAAGTGAACAGAATACTAGTTGGTGGTGGATTTGAATTGAATTGATTTCCTCGCCATTCCACTAAGAAATTATCATTTGATATATTAATTGAATCAACTCTGATGGGAATTATCTGCTTCTTTTCGGTCATTAGATTGTAAAAATAATCGCAATTGATGGATCTTAATGAAGTGTCACCAATTGCAGTAGGAACGAATTGCAAATCAAATATCCGTTCACTATTAGAATTCTTGAATACAAAGGTGCCAATTTTATCTTCCAAACCATCAATGAATAATGGAAAGAATGCCGATTCCTTCTCGTGAGTAAATATAAAATTGGTAGTATAAGATTTTTCGTCAATTACATTGTGGTCTGGTATCCATTCTATTGTTTGCCAACCTTGAGCATCTGGTTGATTTACGGTGAAATCCCTATGAGTAAAAGCACCTTCGGAAAACAAAAGATTATTATTAGTTACGGGAATAGTTTGGGAATTCTCCACAACTCTAATCTCAGCTTTCAATTGCGGAAAGTTAGTTTTGTCAAGTTTCCTAAGACTTATCACAGGTTGTGAAACCACGGAAATAGGTATTAGTAATATTAAAATATAAAATAGTTTCTTCACAAAGTCCTTTGAAAATTTTGCATTAAGACGTTTTCAAAAATAAAATAGTTACAAATATAAATAAAAAGAACGCTTACTAATATTATAAGCGTTCTTTTTAGTTGTTTTACACTGTATTAGTAAGTGTTATTTTTTATGTTCCAATACTATAAAATTTATCTCTAATCAAGTATGTAATATTATTGATATAATTTAAATTAGGTTTATCAGGTAATGTAGAGTTCTTAAAAGCTATTTCCATTTCTGATTTTTTCTCATTTGCCATTTCAATTAGCTTATTATATTCATATTTACCAGCTTTTATATCAAGTAAGAATTGACGATTAGGTCGTTTTACGTTTACTTTCCCTTCTTTGCCTATTTCAATAGCCATTTCTAAAAGTCTAAATACATGCATCATATTCTTAGCGTCATACTTTTTCCCATGACTTTCAGTGCTTATGTACCTATCCTCATTTCTGTTTTTAACCCAATCCCAATATTCACGATACTCTTTGCAATAGATTGAATACCCATTTCTGTTAAAATACAACAATGATTCTTGCTTCAAACTTTTTGGTATAGAACTTAAACAAACATCATTAGAATCAGAACTCCTCATTATACCATTGAGAAGTAGTTCATCTGAATAATACAACCCATAAACATCTTGCATATTCGGAATATTTATCAGTCCACAGTTCTCTTGTTTCCAACCTTTAATTTCAAGAAATTTTTCTAATGGGATTGATCCGTGTTCATAGTTTACAAAACAAAATGACAATATATTCTTTCGATCTTCTGATACGGGATTTAGTATTTTCTTTTTTAATCCCTTTGCTTTTTTAATCTGAGATAAAGCAAATTTCCCAAAAGTATTAGCACAATATTTTGAGAGTATCATTTCTGATTTGATTTCATTTAATAACGGATGTTTATAGATCACTGCCGATTCAGGTGTATTAAGCAATTCAAGTATATTTGGATTGTTTACAGAAAGCAACTGCATAAATCTTCCAAATTCATAAAACATGATATCATTAGATTCATTATTTACTTGAGGTATGTAGTCTAAGCCATAATATTCCTCTTTAGGTAACAAAAATACTCCTTTAATATCTGTGTCTGAACTAGGAGTATCTAGACCATAAGCTCTACTACCGCTAATACATTCTAGTATAATTAAGCCTTTATTTCTTAGATCATCTATTGTCAATAATTATTCCAATATATTAATGAAAAATTCATTTAAATCACTTATTTTAACTTCTGATGATGGTAATTGTTTTGATTCATTCTCAGCTCTATCAATACAACCCTTCATAAACATTATTATTTCAGACTCACCTTTATGTAAGTAAGATTCACTACAGGTTGATTTGAATTCAATTAATTCAACCACTCTGTTTCTAATCACTGAATCGATATTCAATTCATTTAGCATTTTCCCAAATTCGATTGGGGGCATTTCCTCCCTTTCTAAAATCCACAAACATGCAACAGAGGCTCTTAGAGCATAAAAGAATTTCTTCAATTTATATTCTTCTACATTATATATTTCGTCATAGCTCTTCTTTGCCATACTCAAATAATGGTAGATAGTAGCAATTCTCGAATATGACTTGGTAGCAAGTGCATTGAAGCTGTTCAAAAAGCTTTCATCAACTTTATATATGATTGGAGATTGTATTCGTTCTAAAAGTGGTGGATTTGACTTCCAAAGTAGTTTCAAACATTTCCTTATATCCCAGCCGCTAATATCGATGTCATTATTCTCCAAAAAATACTCGACTGTATCTTTTTCTTCGACTAAACTTAAGTACCAATTCTTGTTATGCTTATAGATTACACGTACATCATAATCACTATCAGGTGATGGGAAACCCCAAGCCCTAGAACCTGTCTCACATGCGAGTAGGATTTCAATCCCTTTCGCTTGCTCCAATTCATTAAGGTATTTTATAATCTTTTCTTTCATAATTTTCATTTTAAAAAATTTAATTCCATCTTCTATTCCATTTAAAAGCTAAATTTAATCCCAATATTTTTCTATTAAATGATAAATAGTTCCATTTTTAACGTCAACTGCCAAATAATTAGCATGAGGATATTTATTACAACGAAAATATTCAACTTTCTCAATACTATTTATTTCAAAAAAGAAAGAAATCTCTTTTTTTAATTTAGACATTTTAAGTTCAATAAATTCTAGATTCTTTTTGATTTCCTTTCCATTTGATTCTTGGTATTTTGAGTCCGATATGTCAGGAAAAGCTGTATTCAAATCAGATAGAAATTTTAATACATCTACTTTGTCTGCTTTGTATTTAAAGTAGCAGGAATAAAAACTTAGAGGATAGTTAATTTGGATACTCTCAACTAACTTTAATTCTGGTATTCCTTTAGAAGAGTAAATATCTTTAAGTGTTATTTTTTCAGTATAACTAAGTTCCTCTAAAGCAAAATCCACAGTATTATCCCATGCTTTTTTAGAGGCTTTATCTATTTCAGTTTTAGATAGTTCAACTAATTCCTCTCCTTTGTTTTTTACTCTTTCACAAGAACAAAAGAAAATCAGTGTCAATAATAATATAATAATATTATTAATCAACGTTTTATTACACCCTCTGTATCACAGCGGCATAACCTTGACCAACTCCGATACACATAGTAACAAGTGCAAATTCTTTTCCTTGCTCTACTAGTTCAATAGTTGCAGCACCGAGTAGTCTAGCGCCCGTCATTCCCAGCGGGTGACCTATTGCGATTGCACCACCGTTCGGGTTTAATCTTGCGTCATCATCTGCAATTCCCCATGCTCTAGTACATGCTAATGCTTGTGCTGCGAAGGCTTCGTTCAGCTCTATTATATCCAAATCCGCGAATGTTAATCCAACTTTTGCTAATGCTTTGTTCGAAGCTTCTACAGGGCCTATTCCCATAATACGAGGTTCTACTCCTACTACTGCTGATGAGATTATTTTTGCTTTGGCTGTTAGCCCATTTTGTTCTAACCCATCTTCGTTAGCTAGCAATACGGAACAAGCACCATCATTCAATCCGGAAGAGTTCCCTGCCGTTACTGAGCCATCTTTTTTGAATGCTGGTCTAAGTCCTGCTAGTCCTTCCATAGAAGTACCCGGTCTTATGAATTCATCTTGACTAAATATTATAGGGTCTTTTTTTCTTTGTGGAATTTCTACTGGCATAATTTCTTTTGCTAATCTTCCATTTTGAGTAGCTTTTGCGGCTTTTGATTGAGACCAGTAAGCAAATTTATCTTGATCTTCACGGCTAATACCATACATTTCAACTAGATTTTCAGCAGTATTACCCATTCCATCAGTACCATACATTTCATGCATTTTGGGATTAACAAACCTCCAACCAAAAGCAGAATCGAACATCTCAGCGCTATTACCCCAAGGTTGTGCTGATTTGGAAACTACATAAGGTGCTCTTGACATACTCTCAACTCCACCTGCTATCATTACAGTGCTATCACCCAATATCAAAGAGCGTGATGCATTTATTGCTGATGCCAACCCAGATGAACATAATCTATTGACAGTCTCACCAGGAACTGAGTGTGGCAACCCTGCTAATAGGGCAGACATACGTGCCACATTGCGATTCTCTTCTCCTGCTCCGTTCGCATTACCCAGTATCACATCACCTATATTTTTCTTGTCTAAGCTAGGGTTTCTTTGTACCAATTCTGCTATAGTCATAGCAGCCATGTCATCAGGGCGAACTGCGGCTAATGTACCTTTAAAATTCCCAATCGGTGTTCTTATCGAATCTACTATATATGCGTTTTTCATTGTTTCTCTATTTTTTTACTTTTTCAATTTTTTTAAATAATTCGAAATCTAATTTTTGAATGTAAGACTGATAATCAGCCCATTCATTTTCTAAAAATTTATTTACCTTTGATACTAATTTATTAGACATTCTTTCTACTCTCTCTGCCATGATGTGCTGAGTAGAGTTTGGACTAGCCATAGCAGAGCCAAGATAATATTGAGCATAACCCGAGAAATGGTTGAAATTGTCCTCATTTCGTAACATTCCTTTCATTCCAGACTTACCTCTTAAGTAAGTTTTGATTGACTCAATTGAGTCTTTTATCGCTTTTGTCTTTTTGCTAAGACTATCTTTTTCCAAATCTTTATTTGCTTCCATTAGCTTTTCGTAAATGCTGATTTTCTCTTCTGCTTCATTTACTTTATCCATTGCCTCTGTTGCATGGCCTATATTGGCTTCTAGCTCTTTATACATTGATTGTACAGCGACCAAATCATTCATATTATATTCTACTCTTGGGTCGTTCTCTACAGTAAACTCTGCAGAATCACTTGTATTCATATATGTAAACACAGCTTTATATTTCCCAGGTAATACGGAGATGCTACCGGGAGGTGTAGTCTCATTCTCTGGTTTTTTAGAGCCAGGTCTTCTTATTCCATTCGTCTCGAATCCCCAATAGTATCTTTGGATTGCAGTATCTACTTTCATAAAAAGTGTTCTGACTTCTTTTCCAGAGATATCGTATATTCTAACCGTTAGAGAGTCTTTTGAGGGACCTTTATCTTTCTTCTTGTCATCAGTATCATCATCAATGTCTTTCTTTTTTTCTTTTTTCTTAGACTTTGGCTTGTTGATGTTGAATGTGAATCGAACTCCCATTCTCTCATTAGTACCATCATACATAGATTTACCTCCAAATCTAGTGCCTGCTGGTTGCTTTGTCGAAACCATATAGCCAGTATTAACAGGGAATAGAGTCAACGGTTTTTCTAGTATATCAGCACCTTCTTTTGCAACTTCTCTGAATGCAGAAATATCATCAAATATCCATGCCGCTCGGCCGAAAGTCCCAATTACTAAATCATTCTCTCTTTCTTGTATTTCCATATCCATAGTAGGTACGCTAGGGTAACCTTCTGTCCATTTTTGCCAATCCTTGCCTTGATTGAACGATATATAAAGCCCAAACTCTGTACCTAAGAACATAAGATTTGGCTCTATTGGGTCTTGGATAAATGATATCACATAAGATCCTATTTCCTTGCCTTTAAGTAAATTGGTCCAACTATCACCTTTGTTGTTAGTGAATAGTAGATATGGTTCCCAATTATTACGTCTGTAATCGTTGACTACAACATAACATTCGGATTCATTATATCGAGAAGGGCGTATCTGTGGTATCCAAGATCCCTTTGGTGCTCCACCTAGATTCCCAGTTTTGTTTTGCCAGCTATTACCATCGTCAGTAGTTAGTTGTATATTACCGTCATCTGTAGTAACCCATATCATCTTATCATTCAGTGTACTCGGAGCTATGGCTAATATAGTAGTATAGTTCTCGGCACCAGTAGCATCGAAAGTCAGTCCACCACTTGAATCTTGTTTTTGATATTCAGGATTGTTAGTTGTCAAATCAGGTGAAATAATTTCCCAGTTTTCCCCTCGATCTGTGCTCTTGTGTAAATATTGCGAGCCATAATATACGGTCTTATTGTCAAAAGGGTCAGCCGAAATAGCTGCATTCCAATTGAACCTCAAAGTTATAGAATCTTCAGGGTGTACAGGTTTGATAAAGTTTGTTCCACCTGTTTCCAAATCATATCTACCTAGACTTCCTCCCTGTGCCATAGCATAACCATAACGGTTATCACTTGGGTCAGGTACTACATCGAATCCATCGCCAAAGCGTAACTCCTCCCAATAAGCATTACGGATACCGCCACTTCTCCAAACTGAAGATGGGCCAATCCAAGAGCCATTGTCTTGCATACCACCATACACTCTGTAAGGTACTTCATTATCAACTGAGATATGATAGAACTGAGCGACTGGCAGATTCTCTACAAATCTCCAATTAGCACCTCTATCTTTTGATATTGCTAATCCTCCGTCATTACCGTCTATTATATGATTAGGATTGTTGGGGTTAATCCAAAATGCATGATGGTCAGGGTGTACTCCATCTGCGTAATAAGCTATCATATTCTGGAACGATTTACCACCATCTTCGGATTTATCAATTACAGAATGCACATTATATATTCTATTCTCATTCCAAGGGTCAACTCTAATATCTGCATAATAGAATGGACGACCGCCTATGTTTTCAGTTTGTTGATTTCTCCATGTGAAACCACCATCCGTACTTTTGTAAAAACCATTATCTTTTGCCTCTACTAGAGCATATACTATGTCTCTATTGCTCTGGCTAATAGCAAGGCCAATTCTTCCTAATTCGCCTTTGGGTAATCCATCTTTATCTGTCAATTCTTTCCAAGTGTCACCACCGTCTAGGGTCATATAAAGTCCAGAGCCTTCGCCACCAGATTTGAAAAACCACGGCCAACGGCGAAATTCCCACATAGCAGCGAACATCTTATTAGGATTGCTCGGGTCAACTATTAGGTCTGCTATTCCAGTTTTTTCATTTACATAAAGAACTTTTTTCCAGCTTTTACCACCATCAGTTGTTCGGAATACCCCACGTTCTTCGGTTTCACCCCAAGCTGGGCCTTGCGCTCCAACGTAAACTATATCCGGATTATCTCGGTGAATTATTATTCTATGTATATTTCTTGATTTTTCTAAACCTAAGTGAGTCCAAGTACGACCACCATCTATACTTTTGTATATACCATTACCACTAGATTGACTATTACGTGGATTGCCCTCACCTGTACCTAGCCAAATAACATCTGGATTAGATTGCTGAATTTTTACATCGCCAATTGACTGCGTCGGAAGCTCTTCCGTTAGTGGCTCCCAAGTTATGCCATCATTAGGAGAGTACCACAAACCACCGGAAGCAGTACCAACATATATATCAGCTGGGTTGCTTAAATTTACATCAATGGCGGTAACTCTACCACTCATACCTGCTGGGCCTATGTTTCTAGGGGCTAATTCTTTGAATTTACTTAGATCTACTTGTTGTGAAGTTACTATTATAGGTAATAATAAAAGTGCTAACAAAATACTTATTTTCTTCATTCAGATTCCTCTATCCAATTCTTGTCTGTTCGATAAGCTGTACCACGGAAAAGTCCAACTAGTTCACCTTTCTGATTTTTTACTTCTACATCTAATATGGCAGTTTTGGGTGAAAGTGAAATAGTCTTCGCAATAGCGGTTATTACTTCCCCTTCTTTAGTAGCTTTAGGATATTGCATAATAACGGAAGTAGAGACAGCTTTCTTTCCGTATGAATTGGAAGCGAATGCAAATGCACTATCAGCTAATGAGTACGAAATACCCCCGTGCATTATATCAAAGCCATTAAGCATTTCCTTACGGACAGTCATTTTTAGGTGACAATACCCCCTCTCAATAGCAACTAGCTCTATCCCAAGCCATTTGCTAAATGGGTCATTATCGTACATCAGATGAAATACTTTTTCAGCTATCTTTTGGTCAGTCATAAAAGTTCAGATTTGTAATAATTTAATCGAATAATTTAATCAAAACGTGAGTATTTTCCATATTTGTTGTTCGATTTAGCAAGAAATAGCATTTATTAATTAATCTAGAATTAGTTTCTCAAAATAGTTCTTGCTAATTCCTTCAAAAAACTATACGTTTACGGGAAGAAAAGAAAAACTTCGAAGAAATATTATGAAAATACTGATACTAGCTAATAATTATATTTAATGTGACTAAAGTCACTTTTTTGGGGAGAGTGTTTGTATCCGTTGACTAAGGTCAACGGCAATACTTTAGGTTATTTAAGCAAGTTGTATGAATATAAATAGAATGTATTGCCGTCGGTTTTAACCGACGGACATAGGAAAGTAAAACTAGTCCTTGGGACTTTAGTCCCTTTTAACTAATAAGAGAAAAACAAAATGAAAAAACTAATTCTTGCTGTTATATTAGCAAGCATATCACTTACAGCAAAGGACTTCACCTTAACTACAAATGTTGGGGCTACCATGTTGCAACAGCAGGTAAAAGATGAAGTTGGAGGGAGGAGTTATCCTGTTCTGTACAATTACACAGAATTAAATTTGAATATGGAAGTTAGGTATAATATAAGTGAATACTTATCAGCTGGTGCTTATGTAAGATATGACTTTGGAAACAGACAAGTCTCCGATGGAGTTCTCCGTGGAAGTGGGAGTCAATCTCGAATCAATTTCGATTATAATGAAAGTTGGGTAGGCCCAATAATCAAAGGTCATTACAAAGATGTATTTCTAGGACTTGGTTATGGTCTTCTTGCCACTAGAAACGATGGCTTTTTAGGAATTACTTATGAAAACCCTGGATTCTTCCAAGGAAGTAGTGTTGGCAATGAAGTATTAACAACATCTTCCATAGCCTGGTTAGTACAGTTAGGTGGAAAGTTTGATTTAATTGAAAACTTGGAACTAAATATCATGGTGGAATATAGGGTTCGTTACTATGACAAAGTAAATGAGTTGAACATTAAAGATGATTATGTAATCGGCACTCAGAACATAACACCAATGGCAGGGATTTCTTATAATTTTGATTTGTAGCTAATTACTGCTTTTTTAGTTTCTCTATCTTCCCTCGTAGATGCTCTATTTCCTGCTTATTCTCGGTTAGTGTTACTGCTTTTTCTAGTGATTTGATAGCCATTTCTACATTACCATCTCTCTTATAAAGATGAGAAAGAGTTGAATGAAAAAGATAATAATTTTCAAGCTCAGTTATTCCTTTCATCAAAGTTATAGCTTCTCCGATTGACTTATAGTATGAAATCGCTATAAATTTGTTAAGAAGAATATATGGTGATTGTTCTAACCTATATAAGCTATCGTAGAGAGAGACTATCATAGCCCAATCTGTCTTTTCTATTGAGGGACCTACGCAATGTGTTGCAGATATAGATGCTTCTAAAAAATACTTATTCGTTGTTCTTATTTTCACTTTCTGCATATCTATGAACGCCGATTCCATCATTTCTCTATCCCATAGCCTTCTGTCTTGTTTATCCAGTGTGACCAGGTTGTTTTCTGAGTCAAATCTGGCTTTGTTTCTAGAAAGATGACATTTGATTAAAGCCAATAAGCTAGTCGTATAATCATTTCTGAATCGTTGGTTCGTCGTTAATAACTCAGCTAACCGTAAAGCTTCGAAGCACAAATCCTCTCGCAATATTCTATCGCCAGTTGTAGCATTATACCCCTCATTGAAAATAAGATATATTACTCTGTTCACAGAGTGTATTCGCTCTTCAGCCTGCTCACCTATAGGTACTGACAGCTCTTTATTCTTCTCTGCTAGTTTCTTTTTTGCTCTGTATATTCGCTTGTTTGTGGTTTCTTCGTTAGTTAATAATGCGCGTGAAATCTCTTTCGAACTAAATCCTGCTAATATTTTTAAGACAAGGGCAATCTGATATTCAATAGCCATAGATGGATGGCAACATGCAAAAATCATTCTGAGTTGCGAGTCCTCAATTTCATTATCTAAAAACATTTTATCAATCGTAGGAATAAGGCTCATATCAGTGTACAATAAGCAAGATACTTCTGACTCGTATTTTACCTTATTCTTATTTTTGCGTATTTCGTCAATTGCTTTATTTTTGGCGACTGAGTAGAGCCATGCCTCTGGATTGTCTGGTACACCTTTTATTGACCAAGTTTGCATTGCCTTAAGGAGTGTATCTTGGACTATATCTTCGGCCTCATCTACTTTGTCATAGCCAATTATCCGTGCAATAACAGAAATCATCTTTCCCGACTCGTGTCTGAAAAGATGATCTATTCGGTTTTCTATGATTTGAGAATTGGTCAATTAATGACACTATTTAGTTGTTTTACCTTCGTAAAGTTCTGTGAAGACTTTGTCTATAGGCTCCCAAAACTCGATTTTATTTCCTTCTGGATCTATGATATGAGCAAATTTACCATACTCGTAAGCCTCAATCTCACCAACTATTTGCACACCTTCAGAACGTAGATTTTCGATTAATTTTTCTATGTTTTGGACTCGGTAGTTAATCATGTATTGCTTGTCGGATGGGGAGAAGTAATCGGTATTTTTATCAAAAGGGCTCCATTGTAGATATCCCTTTTGGTCAGGATTATCGGAGTCTCTGAACTCGAACAAAGATCCGTATTCGTTAGTGACTAAACCTAGCTTTTCCGAATACCAATTCCTCATATTCTCGGGGTTATCACTTTTGAAGAATATACCACCAATTCCTATTACTTTAGGTTCTTTATCTTTACTATTACTCATTATCTTACTTTACCACCACGCTTGTCTTTTACATTAAAATCTGTCATTTGCATAGTTGTAAGTAACTCACCTGGCGCACCATATTGCTCAGTTTTTATCAGCCCTACTCCTTCAGCAAAGTAGTAACGAGTACGAACAGTTTTATTACCATCTATTCTGTGGTCTTTATACATTTTTAGTTCACGCTTGTTTAGCTCTCTAATTTCTTCCAGTACCCAAACTTGATATTCACCTTTAGGTACTTTTATAGTTTGTTGTCCACGCCAAATAAAGCCTTCTTTGTTCTCTACTTCATCCCCTTCTTTCGGATTGTTGGGGATTACCCAGCCAGTCTGCAATTCCTTGTAATACCAATCATTGACAGTAAGCAAGTGGGTTCCATCTTGACATTTGACGAAGTAGAAGTTCATACTTTCTTTACCGTCACGGCATGCTCTATAAGCTTCGAAAGGAATTCGTTCACCATTTCGGACATAGTATATAGTATCCAATCCGCAAAGCTCTAACTTATATTCTTCAGTAACTTCATTACCATCAACTGTTTTCACTACATCATAAGTCCAGCTATTACCTTCTTCGATAGGAAAATACATAGATGTAAGTCCTTTGTCTTGGAAATCTGTACAAGGAGGTTGGAATCCAGTTGTTTTACATCCGTAGATAGTAACAGCGATTAGAACTATTAATAATTTTTTCATTGTTTGGAGTCTTCTATTATTGCTATACATTTGAGTTCAATTGCGATAGGAGTAGGTAAGCTATGGATACCTAGTGTCGTTCTCGCTGGCTGATTATCTTTGAAATATTCAGCATAAATCTTATTATATTTTGGAAAGTCATCTTTCATATTAGTAAGAAACACAGTAACATCGATTAAGTTACACCAATCACTACCACATGCCTCTAAAATCATCTTCACATTATTAAAAACAGAGTGGCATTGTGTCTCTATATCATAGCTTTCTATATTGCCATCAGCATCCAAAGTTACACCCGGGATTTCCTTTTTCCCTCTCTCTCTAGGCCCTACACCCGATAAGAATAGGAGGTTGCCGACTTGTCTAGCGTGAGGGTATAGTCCTACTGGCTCTGGTGCTTTATCCGAATTTAATCTAATATCATTACTCATATTTTCACTACAAAAGTATTATTTTCAAATTTTAATTTTTGTAATATAATAAACAGCGACTACATTACTAAATGAAAGTAGTTATTATGGTCTTTGAAATACAAATTGCATTAAAAAAAGGGATGCTGAGATATCTTCATCTATTGACAATCGCATTGATTATCAACAAATTTAATTGCATCTGGGAAAAATTCATTGAATTCTTTGTTAAATAATTCATAATCTTTTTGAAGGTGTCCGACAGCTGCACCAAAATTAGAAGGGAACTGAGTGCGTATATCCATTTTTTCAAGTGTAAACTTCAAACCCTCAAAAGTCTTATAGCTATTTAGCCAATCTTTATTTATCATCATTGGAAGATTTCGTTTCAAACGAGCTGGCATTTCCTCCATCCTTCGGGAGAAAATACTATATACTTGTTGTGCAAAGTCTGGAAGAGAAATATTAGAATAAAGTTCCCAATTATTAGCTAAAAGATGGTCGTAGAGAATATCAACAACAACAGAAGAGTATTTTCTATGAAATGGTTGTAATCTATGGATCCCTCTAAGAACAATGTCGTGAGTGTCGGTAAATGAATCGATTGTTCTATGTAAGTCTATGCCTTTTTTGACTTTCTCAGGCAGTGCATCAACTTCGTTTATTGAGATAGAATCAGCTATGAAATTCCCAATCATAATGTCTTCATTATTGCAGGAAAGAAATATATGGGCAAGATAATTCATAAACCCCAAACGATTTAAAAGCAAAATACTTGCAGTTAATAAAAAAAATCTAATTTGTCTAATTGAATAAGTGTAGTATTTTTCTGTTTACCGTTTGTTGACTAAAATATTATTTTTCTAGACCTATTTGAACCACTTTAGACCGTTTTTGACAGGATTACTTTTTATAAGGGATAAGTAAAAACCCCTTGCAGTGCAACACTACAAGGGGTTTTATGTTGTGGGCCCAGAGGGAAATATGAGCATCATCTGAATAAAATGAACGTCTAGGGTAATCAATATCTGGCTAAATAATATCAAATAATTATATAAACTAAGGCTATTGATTCACCATGTATATATTCCCATTATTCCATAAAAAAACATTATGTAATGCGCCCAATTGTACAAGTGATTTACTGTATTTTACGTAATTCATTTATTGCGTCTTCATTCGAGTACTGAATATATTTATCAAACACCTTTCTATCCCTTGTTCCTATTATTTTCATCAGAAGCTCGACTGAAATACCATTCCTCAAACTGTTAGTGATCATTGTTCTTCGCAAGGAATGAGAACTTATTAGAAGATATTTTGGTTTAAATTTTCTAATTTGCTTTGCTCCGATGTATTTTATGGTCTCAATTTTATCATTAATATCAGCCATTTTACAAATGTTCTTAATCTGTAGATTATATTTAGTCATACTAAATGAAGTTATATTGCTAATGTTTGAGCGGAGTAGATCAACTAGGTATTTAGGTATTGGAATACT
Organism: Ignavibacteriota bacterium; assembly: GCA_020437395.1. GTDB lineage: Bacteria > Bacteroidota > Ignavibacteria > Kapaibacteriales > UBA2268 > PGYR01. The sequence goes on from JAGQWJ010000007.1 coordinate 80,042, forward strand.
TATATTTGATTTATTTTTACTTGTTGTCATATGCAGTAATCCATTTGTGAAATCAAAATTATCTTTCTTTATGGAGAATAAATCTCCTATTCGAAGTCCTGTGGTTATTTGGAGAAGCATAACAATTTGGTATTTGAAATAAATAGTACCTTTTAGTTTTAAGCTTCTAATTTTAAGGACCTCTTCGATTGTTAGAATTGGATATTTCTTTTCAGGTGCATTTAGTTTAGATATATTTTTGTAGAACATATTGTTTGTCATGCCATACTTTACAAAGTAATTCATCCACACAAAAAGCTCTTTGCGGTGGTTGTTAATTGTTATATTCTCAACCTCTAATACCTTGATACAATAGTTTTCAAATAAATCCCAATGCTTTATATTTAATTCTTCGAGGGTTGGATCTAGATTGTTACTTCTAAAGCAACTTTCCAATGCACGTAAACATT
>JAGQWJ010000080.1 GCA_020437395.1 Ignavibacteriota bacterium
CGGGTCCGTTGTCTGTTCTTATTCTTTTGGGCTTGCCATATTCCTCAATAAGTTGAGTAAGTATACGAGTCACTTCTTGTCCTGGGAAAGAGGTGGCTATTCTGATTGCAAGTCCTTGTCTGTTAAAATCATCTATCACATTAAGCACTCTGAATTTTCTTCCGCTGATAAGTGAATCTTACATAAGAAAAGCATGTTATTAAGTATTTATTATGAATAACTTTGAGCTTGAAAGTGCATTGTTGTTGGGACTTTTTATCGGAGCCATTGAGTTAGTGGTGTCACAGTTGCAACATCATCTTGATCCCATATGGATTCTGACTATATATACAGGAAATATACCCATCAATAGATTGGCCTGGGCGTGCTTACATTCTTATTATTATTGCCATCAGGCCTATTTTGGCCTTAAAATCTGCCTCGATTTAACAGGAAAGATTGTTTCTAATTTATTGACATTGAGTTGTGCAAATTTAGATTCAATTGTAAATTAAACCTTGACCTAGGAATTGGGAACATATTGAAAGAAAAAATTAAGGTGGATAATTATGTATTGACGAACGTAATACATATCCAGTCTCTCTAGATCTAAATCTAGGGGGCAAATCTATAACACCCTCTATATAGACAATATTTGAATCGATTTCACAATATTTTATTATTCTTACTTTTTCGTATGGCCTAAAGTAATTTACATTGTAATCCTTTGGAGTGTTTAGTAGTTTCTGTTCATACAATAGTTCAAGGGAGTCTGTTGTTGTTACATACCTGGCTTTGATAGTGCTTTCTTTCGCAACCAAGTAACAATAGTTTCCACTTGAATTCAGTATACAACTACCCATAAAAAAATAAGCAATTGCACAAAGAATAATAGAACTAATTTTTAAATTATTCATTATTGGAGTCTTCTTTATAGTCATTTGATATCCATATTTCAGTCGTGCCTTCAACGTAGTATTTACTTTTAGATACTTCTATGTCACTAACCCAACTTTTCTTATTCCCATCACTATCCTTTCTGTAAAACTCAATAAAGTATTTGCTATCTTTTTCAGCTATTCTCCAACCATCAGCCTTTTCAGCATATCTATTAAATTTAACATGTTCTTCATATGTTAGTGACAATGACTTAATTGATCCAATTGGCATTCTTATAATGCCAACCCCTGCTGAAACTCCAAATTGAACTCCAGCGGCACCTTTCATAAATGAAATGTCCATAGGTCCACCATCAAACGTGATTGGCGCATTTCGTTCAATTGATTCGGGATATGACTTTGATTCAAAATCAATATACACACCTACTTCAGCTCCTCCAGCCGCGCCCATAATAAATCCATCGCCATCCCTTTTAGGTGCACCGTATGAATCATAGGTTGAGAATTTGTACTCTGTTATACCGTAATTATCGAATACTTGTCCTTTTTGATATTGTTCTCCGAACCCCCCAACATACCCTATTTCAGTTTCAATGTTATGAAACCAATATACTGTACCACCAGTAATTGTCTGCAAGACACTTCCTTCTCCATATTTTAATGCCTCTTTATCCTTATCACTAGTAATTATTTGAGTCTCTGCACCGTCAAGATCAGTAGCCCATATAGGGGTATTCCCAGAAAACTGATACGGAGTAAACCATGGGAAGTTATTAGCCAACGGGTCATTGCTTAGAAAGCGCCCAAGGTTTGATATATATAGTCTGAACCCGTAATCGTATATGTTAGATTGATAGCTATTATCATTGCTAAGTTCTTTACCGTTAAAACCAAACCTATAGCTGCTTTCCGAGCTCCAATCCCTGTCCGGCATCATCATCCCATACGGATAGGAGTATGCCACAGGTAATACGTTGGCAGTCAATTTAATATGGTGATCTTGCGGTGGCTCTATTAGCATAAAAATGTAAAAAACAGCTGGTTTCTATATTGCAAATTACATAAGAAACAAGACAAAATATAGAGGCCCTATTTCGTTGTTCTTAAGTGGAATGTTTAGGAAATAAAGCCTACTAAAGGAAGAGAGAGTTTTTATATTTATTAAGCAAAGCTTAGCACTTGAAAGAAACATCTATATTGACCTTATCCTGCATCAATGAGCTCTATAAATGTCACAATCACAGAATCCCCTTGAGAGCTTCATGATGAAGACCTTGCCATCGGTTGAATAAATATTGAAAACAACCATAATCAGTCACTGGAAATCGACTAGAATAGCACTAATTCCATATGATGAGATTTCTAATTAGTCTAGGCAGATAGGATACCAAATCAACCTTTGTACAGTTTTCGGTGTAAAACTTCATGTTTCCACTTGAGTTTTAATCCTATTTTCTAATTGGCCAGAAAAGTGAACTTATAAGCGCAATTGCAAGGGTTACAACTAGCCATTTCGTCGTTTGATCTAGAAAATTTGCAATTTCTATAATAAAAATAGATAAAATGGATAAGATAAAAAACAGCACCAGTTTTACTGGCAGTGATAAAGATCTAAAGTAGCTTCGATCTAGTTTCATAAGCAATAAAGTCTTAATTTTTAAACCTATCAATGGCGTATCTGTATATATATGCTATAAGAAAGTAAAGGGAAGTAAAGTACAAAAACGAACGAAGATCACTAATCTCTTCATTATATAGCATAACAGCTAATAGAGCTATGTAGACAACCAGTAGTATTTGCCGGTCTCTTCTAATCATTTGAATTATTTGCAAAATATGCAATCCGTTGGATCCCCTTTGACTACCTTTGTATTGTCTTGTGTGCCTAGTTGAGGCAAGTATTCACTACGTATTCTTTCCATTTCTATATCATTAGTAAATCGTTGAAACTTGTCTTCGCCCATTTGGTTTTTTAGTTCCTCAGACATAGTTTGCTGTAATACATCATCAGCTTTGCTAAGAATTTCCTTTAGAACAATTCCATACCTTCCCTTTGCAATATATGTATCAGAATATTCAGACAATATTCCAAAAAAAGCATCAATAGACACTTCCGTAACATCCTTGCCATAACCAAGAACAGCGGATTCTTCTGGAGTAATATCGACGGTTGCAGCTAATAGTACTTCTGCTACAGAGTTCATGTTTACAGTGCCTAAGTAGGCGTCAAACAAATCGAGATTCTGAAACGATTCCACAAGGACATCTTTAAAAAAATCTACCTTTTCTCCATGTTTGAATTCTTTCCAACCTCTAACAAACGTAGTTGATGCCACCTGTAGAGCATATTGTTGCGAAAGTTTAGTCAAAAAGGCTTTGCCTAGTGCACCAGTAGCTACGCCACCTGCTAATACCGAGTTAAGCACCCAATTAGCCTTACTGTTATATGCAGCATTAATGGCTGGTCCATCAATTTCTTTATTACCAGTAGGTGCAACAGCTACACTAGGTGCGGTCAAGAATCCAATTAGAATTATTACACATGGAACACAAAAATCACCATCAGGATCACCTCCAAGAATTGGCATATTGTTGGAGTATGAATATGGAGTTTCAAACGGTATAAATTTTGCTTTGGGATCGATTTGAAGCCATCTTCCAATAGTTGGATTATACAATCGATATTCAGTAGATAAAAAACTTGGGTTTTCAAATTCACTTCCAATGAAGGAAAATCTGTAGGTCGATTCCGAGCTCCTATCCCTGTCCGGCATCATCATCCCATACGGATAATGGTGTGGGTGTTTATTGAACTGAATATCAAGAAGATATCTCACTTCTAAAAGGTAACATTATCTTTAAGTGGGCACAAAATTCACTCAGTTAGTCTCTAATTTACTGTAAATTTTATCAATTTCAGTGTCCATAAAGTTCTGTGAAAATGCCACATACTTCTGGAAGCTAGTACTGTTCCTAGAATGGCCAGAGATTCTTCTCACGAGCAGTTCTGGCATACCAAGGGTAAGCATTGTTGTGATCGAGGTTCTTCTCATCATATGAGAAGTAACCAAGTCACAGAAAGGTACAGTTACGCTTGATTTTGAGCTAATAGCTCTTCGATAGCTGTTTCGGTTTCTTTCAACTGGTTCAGTCCAACCAGCAGCCCTACAGATTGCCCGAATGTTGTTATTAAATCTATGCAGACTAATATGGGGTAGAAGTTGCTTGCCCTTTTTTCTTTTCATAAAGATTTCAAGGACATATTCTGGAAGTTTAATCCTGGTTATAGTATTGGTTTTCTTAGCCTTTACCTGCAAGTAGGTATGGCCTTCCCAAAGAATAAGGTTTGCTGATGATATATTTATCAAATCTGAAAACCTTAGGCCAACAGTGCAACCAACAATAAATATATCCTTTGATTTCTGCAGGTGCTCCGGCAGCGAGTTTGTAAAGCTGATATCGTAAATTAGAAACTGAAGTCTGTCTGGTGAGAGTACTAGAATTGGAATGTCTTCAGACAATACTCTGAAGGACCTATATGCGTTAGAAACTGATAGGTGGCGGGCAGTTTCTAAATACCGAAAGAATGTCTTAATGGTCTTAAAGTGCAATCCTATGTAGTTGTCAAATACTCCTTGTGAATATAGAAACCTTCCGAATTTGGCTTCAAAATCTAACCAGTATTTTTGTTCACGCTTTAGAATTCTTTTAGCTTGAGATTGAGGAACGAGGATGGTTAGCCTATCATTAGTTTCTTGTTGATATTTAATAATGGACTTTAATACACACTCATATTGGATAATGGTTCCCCGTGAAATTCTCCTTCCATCAGGCCTTTTGCGTTTACCATTTGCGCTTTCTCGAAATCGCCTATATTATAAACCACAAAGTCCCCTTCGGTTGACTCTGTGGCGACAAAATCATGGGAGGGTTGTCCACTGTGGTATTTCGACCGTTATCAGCATTAACCGGG
>JAGQWJ010000081.1 GCA_020437395.1 Ignavibacteriota bacterium
CAATCCCTGGCGCAGACCTTCAACCAGTGTCAGACTATCCTGTGTTGCCCCAAAACCACCTCCCGTTTCCATAATAACAAGGAAATAACCCTTTAATCAGACCGAATCCTCTCAGTTCCCGGCATGCACTATCAGATATACCCTTCCCAATACCCAATACTCACTACCCACTACCCCAAATGGGGTAAAAACACCCTATTCTCCATCAAATTCCCACCCTAATTTTGACTTAATCCACAGTCCTGTGAATATTTCTAATACCAGAATAATGCCCACTGGCGTATATTAGATGAAAATCATGAATAGGAATTATCCGGGTGTAATGGGTTGAAGTGATTGTAAGGGTTTAAAGCTAGTTAGTGAGTTGCTTTTATACACCCAAAATGGGAATATATGAGAAGGTGAATAGCAGGTATAAACAAGTTGTGCCTAATGGCGGGACGACAGTGCAAACACTAAAATTAGCGACAAAACACAGGCATTAATAAAAGATGAATGACATCAGTAATTACAAATGCGACAAGTGACAATTTAAGGAGTAAACTTAAATCGTTGGCTTCTATGGCTGACAGTATAGAAATTGCTGTTGCATTCTTTTCTGACAGTGAATTGATAAAGCTATGGAACCACGAACAGAAAAAAATCAATTTAATTGTTTCGCTTAGACCATCAACAAGTTACTATTCCTTGAAAGACCTTCAATCAGCATTGAATGTTGACATCAGTTTTTTAGGCAATGACTTTCATTCAAAGTTTTTTCTCTTTTACAAGCAGAAACAATTAATTGGCGGAGTAATAGGTTCATCAAATTTCACATCTGGCGGACTTGAGAAAAATATTGAAACAAATATTTTCATTAAGGACAACGGAACATTGGCGGAACTCCAAAAACACTTTGACGAATTAGTACAAAAATCCAATCTACTACAGCCTACTGACCTTGACGAATACGAAATTGTTTACAAGAATTGGTTAGCAAGACAAGTTAAAGAAAATGCAGAGTTAGATAAATTCAAAATCAAGACAACAAAAAATAGAACCAAACGAAAACAGAAAGTAAGAATTACTAAAGAAGCGAAACAATATTTTGAATATTGGAGAATTGTTGATGAAATTAAGGATTTAGTTAAAGACATTTCCGACAAAGAATATCCAAATATCCCTTGCTATTTAGCATTAGATCACTTTTGGCATTACGTCAAAGTTAAATGGCACAAGGAGACTGGCAAAACCCTTAATAAAAACAATCAACGACAAGAAATTCCAAAGCTTTTTAGTAAATATATCAAATGGCACAGGGAAGTTGAGCAACAGAACTATCCTAAATATATGATGAAACAATCTAAAAATGTTTTTCAAGTTTATTTAGCAGAAAAAAATATTGACAAGCTTACAAAAGCACAAGCCAAAGAAATTTTTCAAAATTTACATTCAAACGGGATGCCGATAAAACGGTTCGGTGCAGACGACTTATTTATTGCAGAGAATGACATTAATAAAATCAGAAATGCTTGGAAATACCTACTCTATTCAAATGACGAAATGGATTTAAGAATACATAATCTTATTAAGAATCCAATATACAAACTACATAGATTAGGTTCTTCGGGTGTTCAAGAAATAAATGGCTGGATAAGACCAACCGCTTACCCAATTAGAAATGAAAAAGCAGACAAGGCGTTAGAAATACTTGGTTATAAATTAGACTGACAGGAAATATTGAGAATAGCCACTGGACATAACAGCAGCTACCCAAAAGGCTGGGTTTCGTATGCTAAAGACAGTTTTGTGGTTAATGGAGCATTAGTTTTTCAACTCAAGTTTTGTGGCAAAAGTTCCGCTCTGCGGGGAGCTGCACAACGTTAACGGTCATGCTTAAAGAGAATCAAATAACAAAAGAAGACACAAGAATTAAATATGAGAACGAATGAATAATCCAATTTCAAATTTACCTGAGGATCAAATAAGTGCAGTTCATGCTTTGGTTGGAAGAACACTTACATCAGGATGGAAAGTAACTGAAAAGGTATCGTTCAAGCCGGGATCTACGGGAGGTAATTTTTCGGTTTGTTATCTTGCTGAAAAGGGAAATCAAAAAGGCTTTTTAAAAGCAATAAACATCTTGGCATTTCTTAGAGAAGACGTAGATCTGTTGGAGGCTATGACGGAAATGTTAAATACCTATAATTTTGAAAAGGAAGTTCTATCTCGATGCAATGAAAAGAACTTGTCCAAGGTATCTAGGTTATTAGATGCGTCATTTGAGAATATACCTGGCTTTATGGTACCAAACGTTTATTACATGGTTTTTGAAAAGGCTGATGGAGATGTTCGCAATCATATTAATTTCGCAACAATGGTTGATGATGCATGGAAATTGCGTTCACTTCATAATATTGCTACCGGAATAAGACAACTACATGGAATTGAAATTTCCCACCAGGATGTAAAGCCTTCAAATGTTTTTGTTTTTGACAAAGTAGTTTCGAAGGTTGGCGATTTAGGTCGTGCTTTGTGTGAAACAATAGCATCACCTCATTCCGCCATGAATTTTGCTGGTGACCCGAGATACGCACCGCCGGAAGTGTTTCATAGATTTGTGCTACCCGATTGGAAAGATAAGGTGTTTGCTATTGACTGTTACCTTTTAGGTAGTATGGGCTGTTTTTATTTTACAGGGCAAAGTATGACAGCATTACTCTCCCAAAAGATAAATCGATCTATCAATATTCTATCCTTAAATTTTGAGAATGCATTGACGTATTGGATTAATGCATTTGATGAAGTAATAGAAGTCATTAGAGACCATACAAGAAACATTGATGATCAAGACAGATTTATTGAAGCAATAAGAATGCTTTGTTACCCGGATCCAAGAAGTCGGGGACATTATAAAAACATAAGGGAAGCTGGCAATAATTTTCAATTGGAAAGATTTGTGGAAATTTTTAATCTACTAGCAAGGAAAGCTGAATATAGAATTACAAAATAAGGGATGGCAAATTTATTTGAAAAAAAAGATCGGCATATTATTCCTAATTGGCGAAGTTTTGAGAACACAGCCAAATTAGGAGAACTAAATGGAAGTAGAAGCTTAGATCTTGATTCCTCATTTCGTCCTGATATATCAGACTTACTGGAAGATTGGGAGGATGCAAAAAGCATTGGGATTGCAGGTGATATACTTGGAGTGGCTTTGGTATGCAATCAAGAAAACAATTCCACCATAAGAGAAATATCCAATTTTGTCCTTCAAAATAAAGATTTTGCAACAGAGGCTATTATTAGTGCTGCAGAATGCATCTTGAAACCGAAAAGCACTGTTATCGAATTAAACTTTGACATCAATTCGCCAGGCATTATTGACGATAAATCTAGTCTTATAGAAATCCACGTTAAAATACAATCTTTAAAAAGAAAGTTAATTGACAACCCCAACAATCCAATAAGTTGGGTTGAAATCGCGAGATACTATTCAATACTTGGCCAAGAAAAAAAAGCAGAAAGGGCTATAAAAAATGCTTTATTTCTTTCTCCTGAAAATAGATTTGTTTTGCGAAGTGTGGCTAGGTTTTTTGTTCATACAGGAGACTTTGAGTTTGCACATGATATTATTCGTAAGTCTGAATTAACAAATCATGACCCTTGGTTATTAGCGACAGAAGTGTCATTAGCCACTTTACGAGAAAGGAATTCGAAGTTTGCTAAAACAGGACTCCAATTAGTTGAATCAGGAAACTTCCATCCCTTTAATATAACAGAACTAGCAGGATCACTTGCTACGCTTGAGATGAAGAACTCAAGTTTAAAGCGAAGTAAAAAGCTTTTCGAAAAATCATTAGTAAAGCCAAATGACAATTCACTTGCCCAAGCAGAATGGGCATCACAAGAAGAAAAGAAATTGAATCCAATTAATCCCTTGCAATTTCAGGTCGCAAATTCATTTGAGGCGATGGCAAGAAATTTTTCAGAGCAAAAGAAATGGCAAGAATCAATAGATTGTTCAAAAAATTGGTTTTTTGATTTGCCATTTTCAAAAATGTCTGTTCTATTTGGTAACGAAATCGCCTCAAGTAAACTAAAGGACCACAATCAAGCCGTAGAAATTGCTAAGCTAGGTTTAGTTTCTCATCCGAACGATGCTCAGTTACTCAATAACATTATTTATTCACTGTGCCTTCAAGACAAGATAGAAGAAGCAGAAAAGTATCTTAGTAGTGTCAGAAGGGAGGATATGCTTGCAAAAAACGAGAATGGAATTTGTTTGACGGCAACACGAGGACTTTATTTTTTTAGAAAGGGATTGCACGACATCGGCAGACAATTATATCTTGAGTCCATTCAAATGGCGAAGGATTCAGGAAATGTATATCTCAATTCCCTAGCTTTGGTTAACTATATAAGAGAAGAGATTTTGTTGGGGGAAGAAGATTTAACAGAGATTATTCCTCATCTTAACTTAATTGCTAAGCATTATGAAGGAAAGAGCATAGCAGATGATGCAAATGAGGTATTAGAGCTTTTTTATAGTAAGGAAAAAAAAGAAAAGGCTAGATAATTGAAAAAGGAACTTAATTAAAGCACGAACCGCTAACAGCGTGATTCCTGAATTGGCGGTGATATGTAAAATTGAAGCTAAGTATGGCTATCAATTTTTTGTGCTGGTTGACGGTGACGTGTATTAAAATCGATAACTGCGGCTACACGAAAAACGTTACTCCCCCTCACAATTCCACCTCCGTCGCTCCATTACCCCCAGCATCTC
>JAGQWJ010000082.1 GCA_020437395.1 Ignavibacteriota bacterium
TATGAACTAACAGATTTATTATAGCAGATCTTATTTTACCCTTAGAACTGTTAATATAATATTTCTCAGTAGATTCTATAAAACTAATCTCAATATTTGTATTGAGAAATTCATGATTCATAACTTCAAGAATTTCATTTATTATTTCATCTAAACTTAGACTTCCTCCAATTTTCTCGGATTTGTCGCTTATTTCATCTGTCAATTTAGAATTAAATTCACTTATATTATCAATTTCATTCGTGATTTTATTTAACCGAGTATAGAATGTTTCTGAATCTTTATCCAAGAGGTTTAGATTATTTTTAACGATGGATAGTGATTGGCTTATTTTCTCGGAAGTACTTTCTATAATTAATTGACCATCTAAATAATTTACACTATTCAGAATAATTTTTTCATAATATTCAATATTGCTTTCCAATCTTTTAAGTTTAGATTCATAGAATAATGAAATCAACTTAGAGTTGAATAATTGCACTAGTTTGTCTATATTATTAATTTGAATATCATCAAAAAGAAGTCTGTTATTCTTACTTAGTGCTAAATAGTACCCAATATGTAAATCTTTGTTAAATAGAGGAGTAATGATTACTGCAGCTTTGCCATAAGAATAAAATGGTGAAGGAACAATTTGAGTTTTGCCAGTTGATCTTACCCAATCTAATATCCCTTCTTCGTTTAAGTAGGTAGTTTCTTTTTCTAAAAATTTTTTTTGTTCTAACGATGATTCGAAATACTCAAGATAATCTTGGTTTTCTAATTCTAGTTTAGATTCTATTATGCTGAATCTTTTATCTAATTCTTTTTCAATTACTGATAGGAGAGAGCGGAAATCAGTTGTATCAATGATTCTAACTAGAAAATCCATCTTATCTTCAATCTGAAGGATTTTTCTAATGTATTTCCTATGTCCCGTTTTACTCTTTCTCATCTACATATCAGTAAAAAAACTATATCTATCAAATTCTTTTAGTAAGTCTTGTTTTATTATTGTGATTGAACTATTAGTGTCGAACATTGTATCATCGTTTGACGTAAATATTTCAGGTCCAATAAATAAAGTAGAATTAGTAGCTTCATTATTCCAACTCATAAACCCTAATTCTTTAGCGAAATACTCAGATAAAGCAACTGCTACTGTTAGTGGTTGTTCCTGTATAACATCATTAACATCTACGTTGCTGAAATAATAATGATGATTCTTAAGAGCTGTACATATTTTAGATGGCAGATTCCACTTGTCAGCTAACCAAGAAGCAACTTCAGCATGATTGGTTTGTAATATTTTTTGTTCTGCTTGTACCAGTGAATACCTCGAATCCATCTCTAATTGAATAAGAACTTCTTTATATTCATGATAGAAGTATGTGCTTAATAATAATACTCCCATATCGTGCATAAGTCCAGTTACAAAAGATTCACCAAGTGGTCTATACTTCAGTTTTGATGCAAAATATTTTGTAGCTCCAGCACAAAAAATACTGTATTTCCAATAGGAGTCCATATTTATTACAGACCTATGATTATCTACAAATATACGTTTCACCATAATCCCAGTTACAATATCTCGTATGGTGTTGATTCCTATTAATGCAATAGCAAGTTCAACAGTATAAATCTTACGAGTGAATCCGTAGTAAGGAGAGTTTGCTACTCTGAGTACTCTAGTTGTGAGCATCTGGTCTCTTTCAATTGTCTCTGCAAGCACTTTTGACTTCAAATTTTCATCGTCTAACATATTAATAATTTCTGTTAATACGATTGGAATTGAAGGTAAATCTTCAATTTTTGATAGTCTCTTTATGATATTATTACTAAGCATTCTCATATTTATTTATTTTAACCTTTAGTTCTTTAATGACTTCTGAGTGTATTTGACTTACTCTACCTTCAGTCACATCAATCAGCTTGCCAATTTCTTTAAAAGTTAAATTTTCGTAATAATAAAGTGCTATTACTAGTCTTTTTTTCTCTGGTAAATCTTTAAGATAATTGGTTAAATATTCAATTTTTTCAGATTCAATCATCCCTTCTAATTGATTTGACTCGTCATCATAAGCGATATTGTCAACTAAGGAATAGCCTTCAGAATCTGATTCAGTACTACTGTCAACGAATGATAAAGTATTTCTTGATGCTTCCATAGCTTGTAAATAGCTATTATATTGATCACTTGTTAAGCCTAATTTTCTAATGATCTCTTCATCTGTAACTTCTATACCATTTTCTTTGAGCGTTTCATCTTTTAATTTATTAATGCTATTTACTTTTTTTCGTGCAGTTCGTGAAAGCCAATCAAGTTTTCTTAATTCATCTTGAATTGTTCCCCTAACTCTAGTTATAGCATAACTCTCAAATTTTACGTTCTTTTCAATATCAAATCTATCTATTGATTCGCTTAAACCAATCATACCAATGTTAACCAAATCACCTCTTTCTAAAATAGAATTATCTGGTACTTTTAGTTTACTTAAAACATAATTGACTATCCAAGAATATTGAATAAACAATTCACCCCTCAATTCCTGATTTGGGTTTTGTAAATATTCATTCCATATTTTATCGATATTATCCATTTAATAGCAATTAATTATTTTTTTATCATTCTTTATCTATTGAAGATTCGTTCATTATCCTATCCATTTCATCTTCTTCATAATCAAAATTTTGTGATGAGTTTCTGTCTTCTTCTTTTTTTGATTCATTTACTTTGATTCTATACAAAGAGTAAAAGAAAATCAAAACTATCATTCCTATTCCAACATAGATTGTTGTGAAAACTAGAAATGCCCTATAACTACTTTCGACTATGTCAAACTCAGAACCAAAGTAGAAAACCAAAAATCCAATAATAGTAAACATTAACGCTGCTAATAGCAAACTCTTGAAAGGTGAAATGACAATCTTATTAGCATTCTTTTGTTCTTCTTTCTGACGTTTTTTCTGCTCTTTTTCTTTTTCTTTCTGAGCTTTTATGTCTTCTTCCTTGGATTTGGCTAACTCTTTTTCATCCATATTATCTATTCTCATTTATTAGATTTTTAGATTTTAAATATTCTTCAATTCTATAGCAAATATCGTGCAAGTTTTTTGAAACGGGTAAATTTTTATAGCTATTTGTTATCAAATCTTGTTTTTGAATTGAAATTCGAACTTCTCTATCATAAGGGATGAAACCAAGTGTATTGAAATTGACTCCGAGAAACTTATTCGTAGTTAGATTTATTTTCATTGATATTTCATCATAATCTTCTTCATCTATAACATTGTTTACTAATAGACTTATTTTTTCAGAATCTACGAAAGGCAAAATAAGTTTCAATAGTCCATAAGAATCGACAATTGTCGTTGGTTCATCAGTTATTAAAACAATAGACAAATCTGACAATATACAGGATTCTAAAACTATTTCACCTGCTCCTGGCATTGTGTCAATAATAACAAAATCATAAGTGTTTAAAGATGCAATTTCCTGATAAATTTCATAAAACTTTTCGCTGTGTTCTTTGTCTTCTCTATCGCTCAGAGGACTATCTATAATTAAGTCAAAACTTGGTTTTACGTTATAAATAGTGTCTTTTAATTTAATATTCGAATTAATATAATCATTAAGTCGGAGAGGTGGATCAACACCCAAAATTAAGTGTAGATTGGGAAAGTTCAAATTGGAGTCCCATAGCAAGGTGTTACCCTTTTCTGATAGTAAATTAGCTAAGTTTGCAGCTACAAAACTTTTGCCCACTCCACCTTTACCGCTACATATAGTTATAAATTTTGTTTTCTTATCCATTTCCCAATATCATTTTCTTTATTCCACTTCTATCCGCTAATTCTATATCGTCGGGTATGTTAGTACCATTTGTATAAAAACATAAAGTCAAATTTTTATTGATTAGTAATTCAATTATTGGTTGTATTTCAAATTTTTCATCTAAACCAGTTAATCCCACATAGCTACTGCTATATTTAATAAGTTGATTGAGGAGATGTTTTTGAGTACTATTGACCGATAAAATTAATATATTCTCGATAGATGAATTAGTCAAATTTGATTTGCTATCGAAATCAATTAACACAATATCGTACGCTTTTTTACTTTCAATCAACCTATTCAATTCTTCTTCTGTTCCGGCCTTTTCAAAATTCAAATCTAAAACTTTGCAATAAGCTGCTAATAAGTCATTTGCACCAAAATTATGATTGTTTGCTCCTATGATTAGAATATTTGATGAATTCATAATTTTGTGAATAACAGCAAATTTCAATAGAGTTATTGTTTTACCCACACCTGAAGTACCCACAAATCCATATACTTTTCTAGAAATTTTCTTTTGAAATAGATTTTCAGTTTTGATTCGACTAATAATTGAATTTAGTAACTCATCTTCTGTGATGTCAATATTGTTTGATTGGGAAATTGATTTTAGAATAGGACCAATGAAGTCTTCTTGAAAACCTAATTCTTTTAAGTATTTATATTTAATTTCTAAGTTTTTGTCTAAGTAACCAAGAAATGGAAATTGAATCTTATTTATTAAATTTTCATAATTATAATTGTCATAGGAGTTCTTATTTAGTTTTGATTTCGAATCAATCTTCTGTTGTAATTGGACTTTTTCATCAATCGCAGCTACTATTTCAATAGAATTATTACCTGTTTCACTATTTTTTAAATTTCTTGTTGAAAGTATTACAGCATCTTCCCCGAGTTCTTTCTTAATTAGAACTTT
>JAGQWJ010000083.1 GCA_020437395.1 Ignavibacteriota bacterium
TGGTAAGTGGCGAAGCACAATTCGTCTATCATTCTTATCGCATTGCTAATGATAAATTTGCTGGTGCGATAAATCCATATCAAAATTCGGAAGGTGAAGTGGCAACAGAAGGTAATGATTTGTTTGATGTGCAATACTTTTTCGTGAATCCGAGAATCGGTGCGAATTGGAATTTTAGCCCAGAGCAAAACGTATATCTATCGGCAGCATATACACAAAGAGAGCCACGAATGAAGAATCTATACAATGCGAGCGAAGCTTGGTCTGGTGCTAGACCACAGTTCAGAAGAGTTCCTATAGGCAATGAAGCATTAGGTTATGATTTCAGTAGTCCATTGGTAAAGCCAGAAAAGATGCTTAACATAGAAACTGGTTGGAATTATATATCAGAGACTTATAATCTTTCGGGTAATGTATATGTTATGGATTTGAGAGATGAGCTTGTAAAGAGCGGGCAGTTAGACCAGTTCGGTGCACCGATAGATGGGAATGCAGAGCAAACACTTCACTATGGCGTTGAGTTAGAGGCAGGAATGAAAGCATTCGATGGAAGTTATGGGCGATTGGATATTTACGCCAATGGTACATTTAGCCAGAACAAGATAATCACCTACAATTTTGCTCTGAATGACGGAACTACTATCGCTTTGGACGGGAACAGAATAGCTGGTTTCCCCGATGTTATGGGTGCATTCACTTTGAACTATAAGATAAGCGAGTTCAGCTTATTATTATCAGCAAACTATGTTGGTAGCTTTATGACAGACAATTTTGGTGAATTATTGACAAAAGATGATAGAATAAAAACGAATCTTGGTAGCGGCTACTATGCAGATAATCGAGTAGATTCGTACTACTTTATGAATGCAAATCTTTCGTATAGAATAGCTGACTTTATGGGAACGCAAGGCATCAGGTTGCACTTACAAGTAAACAACTTGACGAATAATCTTTACGCAGCAGCAGGAGAAGGGGGACAATTTTTCGGCGGTCCGGAGAGGAATATTTTCATAGGTGCCGAATTAGAGTTCTAATGGTTCCTCGAATTTGATATATTATACGGCTTGCTCTTGATTGGGTAAGCCGTTTTTTTAGGAGTTGGAAAGTGTCATTCTGATAAATTACGAAGTAATTTGAAGAATATAGGAAGTAACATTAATTCTCAATTATATCTTTTATCAAATCTACAATTTTATTATTGCTAAATTGCTTTTTGAATTCAATTTTTACGCTTCCATCAAAGAACTTTTCTGCATGTCTTATTTTGTGTTTCTCTTCGCTTCTCAAACCTTCTTCATTAGGTGTATTTTTTGACTCTACTACAAAGTGTAAAATCTTTTCACCACCTTCATATTTTAACACATACGCAAAGTCTGGTGAATAGCTTTTGCCACCTGCAATTGGTATTTTGATTGAATTTTTAGGAATCTTAGTAAACACAACTACTTCTTCAATTTTTGTTTTTATATTATCCTTTTCTATATCAGAATCAAAGTACATTTCATTAAAAAAATAACTTTCATCAACACTTTCATTAGAGTAGTAAACGCCTATATCGGTAGATGCAACTTCTTTTAGTGCATTGCCTTTTTCATCAGTCAATTTAGTGGGGTGGACGGTGTTAGTTACTCTTTGGTACTCTATGCTAAATTTTTCAAAGGCATTAGCCATTAGATAAACTTCAAAATTCTGTTGCATTAATCGGATACTTGCCAAATTCAAATACTGGTTTATATCTATTTGCGAATCAACTAATGACTGATGAAGTGTCTTCAGATTTATGTTCATCCTTTTGGAAAGTTCTTTCAGAAAATCACTATACTTCATAGTTGAAATAGTTGCTACTTCACGACCATAAATGGAGTCTGCCTCACGTACTACTGCTTGGTTATTGTCAATATCAACTTTTGCTATTCTCTCATTTATTCCATTTGTTCTGAATATATCCTTACCCAAACCTAAGAAATCTGAAAAGAGTTTGTTAAATAATACTTCATCATTAAACTTATATTCTAATACTACTTTTTCGTTGAGCTTTTCCCATAGATATCTTAGCTCCTGATACTTTTCTGTTCTAACAGTAACTTTCTTTTTATTATCTTCGGCTGTTCGGATTTTATTAGTATTCACACCCTCAAATGCTAATGGATAATTCTGCTTTATGTAATCGTATCCGCCTTCTAAAAATTTATGCGAAGCACGGATTACATTTTTTTCTACTAGCTCATCTATCAAATCATCTTCGTCTAATTTATACAATTCGACTATGTTCTTTATCAATGTTTCGTGTAGTTTCTCTGGCTCTTCATCTATAGATATAGCTCCCGATTTACTATTTATCTCATTTACTAATTCATCTACAAAATCACTCTCTGTAAAATCCACAAAGTAATTGAGGTAAAACTGCTCGTCTTTCACTCTATTGCCATATTCATTCACTGGCAAACGCAGCCCCCTGCCTACTTCTTGCAACTTTGATATATCACTACCGCTACTTCGGAGCTTGCATATCTGAAATACATTGGGGTTGTCCCAACCTTCGCGTAAAGTCCATTTGGAGAATATAAAACGTCTTGGGTTTTCTAAATCGAGCATTGCCTGTTTGTCGTGCAATATCTCGTTTATCTCTTTTTCTATTGCTTCATCTTTTTCCGTATTATCTTTCGAGAAATAACCTCCGTGTGTTAATGAAATATCTGCCAATGTCTTTTCCAGATAATCTCGGTATCTTCCTTCTACATTGCTTTCTAATAATTTCTCTATCTCTAATTTTATATACTGCTCTACAGTTTTCCGCACGTAACCATCTTTGTTGCGGTACTCGTCTATATTATCTATGAAAAACAGGGTTATTGGCTTTATTCTTACGTCTCTTGTCAGCAAATCTTTTTCAATTTCAAAATGATGCTTTATTGCTTTCTGTATCATTATTTCTTGGAATGTTTGAGCATAAGAATAAGGATTGATTTTGTCGTCTTTTTTCATCTCCAATCCGTTCGATAACACTATTGTGCTTTTGTTCAGCTTTTCTATTGTCAAATCGGTCATTTCCGAATGAACTTTGCTCAAACTTTCTTTTTTACTTACTTTTATAGTTGTTGACTTATCGTTCTCTGTTAGTTTGAATGTAGCTTCTTTGCCATCCGAATTGATAAACTTTGCTTCAGCATTTTTACCATTCTCGAACTCTGTTATATGCCCTATTATTCCCTTTACCAAATTCCTATTGAACGAATCGACCGCCGTTAGTTGGTAAACCAAATTATGATAATCTTTTACTTTTTGTTTTACAAATTTGTTACTAAAATTATCCTTTACTTTTATCTCTTTATCGGGGAAAGTAGCTCCGTAACGCAATATAAATTGTGGGTCAAATTTCTCTATGTTCTTCCATGTTTTGTTGTCTTGTGCAAATTTATGTGGTTCGTCTATTATCATAAACGGTTTCACTGCACCTATTGCCTCCGAAGGAACAGCATATTTATCGAATAATGCTCTATCAAAGCTCTTATGCAAGGTGTCCGAATTTATCATCCCAGCATTGATTATCATTACCTGTATAGTGTTTTTTTCGTAATCACCACTATTCACAAAGCTCGTTACCGCAGGTGGTATATAGCTTTTCTTACCCGTATTCTTCTGACTTTCTACTATGTGTAAGTTCAATACCTTGCCGTACTGCTCTTTGAAATGCTCTCGGCTACTTTCCGATTTCAGAAAATCAATTGTTCCTGCCTTGATAGAAAGCGTAGGGACTACTACTATAAATTTGAAAATACCAAATCGTTTGTTCAACTCGAATATAGTCTTGGTGTAAGTATATGTTTTACCTGTACCCGTTTCCATCATTATATCGACTATATTCACATACCTTTCTGTTTTTTGGTCTATTCCATTATTTAATCGGATAGTAGTTATATTATTTGCATAATAACTATTGCCGTCCAGATGGTCTAAGACAGGATTAATATAGTTCTTATCTAATTCCGTTGGGTGGACTATACTGACCCCCTCGAATACCCCAATTGTGCTATTGACAGCACTTGTCTGGTGGTCTAAATTTTTCTCAAAGTTGAATCCTTTCATCTGCTTAGTACCTTGTTATGAAGTCTATGTCTATGCTTTTCTTATTGGCATAAGACTTCAGGTTTTCGGCTAATTCACGTAGGTTTTTGCTATCGAAATGATAGCCAAACGCTATAACGCTACTCGGGCTGAACTCTCTGTCAGAATCTATTTTCTCTAATAGAGACACGAGCGAATCGGTGGTAAATCCTTTTTCCATTAGGTACAATTTGCCCTTGCCATAGTGGGCTTTGTAGCCAGCCAAATTCACTGGTTCCAGCTCCTTCGTTAGTGGCACTCCGTCGTAAGTCTTCCAAGTTATTAATAGTGCTTTTATATCTTCTGCCGTTAGCTTGCTCTCGTCGAATAGCACTATGTCGCTACTCATTTCATCTGCTTCTAAGTTGTAATCTTCCCATATATCCATAGTGCCGAAGATTTTAAACCCGAGGTCGTGATTTCTACAGGATTCAATCTCTGCTTTAAGTTGTTCTATTTTGGCTTCTTTGTCTGCAAGG
>JAGQWJ010000084.1 GCA_020437395.1 Ignavibacteriota bacterium
TTGTTCCTATTATGTGTTACTAATTTAATAATATTATATCACATTAAGGCTGTGTCCACTTTTTTGGGTCAGTTCAAGTCATACATAACAGAATTAGAGACTATGGTAAATGACCTTATGCGATTGATGTCTCAATAATATTAATCATTTTATTTGTTCTACAAAATGATTTGAAAGTGAACTACGAGATATGATATATTTTATATGTGCCAGACTATATTTATTGAAGCTGTTTTTTATAATATTTTTGTAAAATGCAGCTTCAGATTTTGGTCCATAAACTATACCTACAAGTGCATCTGTTATATCAAGGTAATTAGTTTTATTATTATTCACAAGAATTCTATATTCATTTTCATCTCTAAAGTCTAGGTGCATATGATAGTCTCATATAGCATATTAATTATACATTTTAAGGATAATTGAGAAAAGTCAAATAATTTTCATTTTTTCGGTGCTTTATTTTACTATGAATATAACACTTTGATCCCAAACTCTTATGTATTTTTACTTATAAGTACCTTCATTAAGCATAGTATCTGTTTATTTTGAACTTAATATACAGTCAAGGTGAATTCTATTGTTTATTATATTCATAATAATTATTTAAATATTTGCTTAAATAAGTAACAAATTATATATTTGTAACGTAATTAAATAAAAACAGAATTATTATGAAAAATAATCAATCTTGTATAAGAGCTTATGCTGATAAAGTTCAGATTGACAATTGTAGAGAAATCATTCAAGCAAACGAAAAATCATTTGGGATATTGAGTAGTTTACTTGCACTTGCTGGTAATGGAGTGAGGCTAAAAATATTATTTCTTTTGGAAGAAGAAAATGAACTTTGTCCTTGTGATCTTTCGGATATTTTAGGGATGAGCATTCCTGCTATTTCACAACATTTAAGAAAGTTAAAAGATGGAAATGTTGTCGAAGGAAGAAGAGAAGGGCAAACTATATTCTACTCTTTAAAAGAAGAACAATTATCAATACTACAATCATTATTCAGACATATTATTAATAATTCTATAAAAGAGAAAGTATGAAAGAAAAATCAAAATCTGGGCAACTAGTATCAGTTAGTTTATTGTCTGCAATTACTGCATCTTTATGCTGTATAACACCTGTAGTAGCACTAGTCGCAGGTGCATCTGGAGTAGTATCATCATTTTCGTGGTTGGAACCATTGCGACCTTATTTACTAAGCCTTACCGTTTTGGTTTTAGGCTTTGCTTGGTATCAAAAATTAAAACCGCGAACTGCTAATGAAATTTCTTGTGAATGTGAAGATGATAAAAAACAACCGTTTATGCAAACGAAAAAGTTTTTAGGAATCATAACAGCATTTGCAATTTTGATAATGACGTTCCCATACTATGCTAATTCGTTTTACCCTAAAGAAGTAAAAAAAGAAATTGTTGTTATTAAAAGTACCAATTTGCGAAAAGTAGAATTTAAGATTAAGGGAATGAGCTGCGAAGCATGTGCGTCTCACATTAGTAACGAGGTAGGAAAATTAGAAGGTATAGCAACATCAAGTATAAAATATGAAAAGGGAACTGCTATAGTTGAGTTTGACAAAACTAAAATCAATGAAAATGAAATAAAGACAACTATTAACTCAACAGGCTATAAAGTAACTGAAAAAAAGAGAGAATTAAATGGAAATTAAAATGAAATCTGAAATAACTTGTCCTAAATGTGGATATAAAAAAATGGAGGAAATGCCGACGGAAGCTTGCCAATTCTTTTACGAATGTGAGAATTGTAAAACCGTTCTAAAACCAAAGGATGGGGATTGTTGTGTTTATTGTTCTTATGGCTCTGAAGACTGTCCGTCTATTCAAGCTAATAAAAGTTGTTGTTTATAATCCGAGTTGTGATTTACTCCTAGAATATTTACATCGACTCCACTAAGAACAAACACTTAATTGGATTACATTTTGAATGACGAAAAAGAACGGATTAAAATTTGTTTAAATCTCAAAAATAGAAAGTGTTAGTAAAACAATATTATATTGTATGAAAAATTTGCACAACAATTTATAATAATTTTAATGATGTACATAAACTCAAGCTCAAAAAATTATACTTACCTACGTCCATTTATTAATATAATAAGCAGCTTTAAATTTGTACTTCCTAATTAACAATATAATAGTCATATAGCTTTTTATCAAACCTATATTCATTCTGTATTAGCATATCTTACTACTAGATTAATGTAACAGTTTTATAATTAGAATCACGATCCCCCTTTGGGGGTATCGGAGCATGCTTCGCATGCAAACTAGGAATATAGAGTAAAGTTCTCTCTTTTTCTTTTTTTTATTCTTTCTCTTCGGTGTTTTACTATGAAAACATTTTGTAGAAACTAGTCCTAGTTTATTATGACGTTGCATTCCCCATTCTTTATTAGTATCCCGTATTAGCATACGGGATTATAAATTGGGATACTGCAACCAGTTTAAACGAATGCACAATTGCATTTTTATATATATAAGAAAATATTTGCATCTACACTCTTACCCAGGTAGCAAATTTGCCGCTACTATCTACCTTCATTATTTTATCTAAATCTATGAGTTTTTGCTTCCATGACTCAGCAGCTCTATTTTTTACATCTATTTGAGTGCTTATCCATTCTATAATTTCATCATTTGTTATTTGATTCTTATTGATGAATAAGGTATCTAGCCCATCTAGAAGTATGTCTAATTTCTTTTGGCTTACTTTTTTTTCCTTAGTCTTTATACCATTTGTTTTCAGAACTAAAAAATCACCTGATGAATCTATATCAAATACGAGAGTGAAACCTTTATGGGTTCTAATCTTTTGACCATGGATCTCAACTATATCACCTTTTGCACTTGTATTATAATGTGAGTCACACTTACGATGTAACATCGTACCAATATGCCCCGTGAGCTTATTGTTAGTACCATTATAACGAGCAGGATTCTCTTGAAATGTCACAAAAACTGATGTATCGTATATTTTTATTATTTCTAATACATTGTCAATTAGCCTTTCAGATTCCTCTATATTATTAAAATCTACTATAAAGTCTAGTAAACCATCTATCACTACTGCTCGAATAGATTCACCTTCTTCTAAAAAACTTATAATGACACTGTTAAGATAAATCAACCTTTCATCTTTAGAGATGTTTTTTAAAGAGACATATTTGAGTTTTTCATTTGGGTTGTTATGGAAATTCCACATCTGTGCTAATTTTTTTTCATCAGTCTCTGTATCAAAAAGTAGAACTATACCATCCTTCCTATCATCATCATGAAATGTAAAACCTAAATCGTTCGTTTGATTTACAAAAGCAGATACTAGATTATTAACGAACGTACTCTTTAAATTCCCCGATTGGGCGGCAATTACATTTATACTGTTTTTATAAGCGAAATCGAATTTGACATCTCCGTCCTCATATTTTATTAATACATTATTATACTCTTGATCTAGATTAGCCTTAGTCATAAGAACAACACTTCGTCTTAGCGTATGTTCATTTTCAGTTCTAGGGAATTGTTTATTTACTATTCGATCATGGTTTATACCATCTGCAATTGTCGTCCACAAGAAATTATAGTTTTTCAAATCTAGCTTCGTATCAATTATGGTGGTATTAAGTTTACCTATGTCTTCTTTATCCTTGAATAAGAATAATGTATTATGTCTATTTAGAGATTTTACTTCCCATCTATTTTCCAAGACTTTTATATTACCTTTAGCATCTTCAACGAGTAATTGTTGTATGTCATTTGCATCGCCGATAATAAAATAAACATTATCTATAGATGTTTGCTCATCAAAGAAGGGGCTTTCATAAACCTCCGTCTTAAAATTATAAGATGCTATTTTAGGATTATTAAACACCTGCTGTGCTATTTTCCCAAGGTTACCTAAGGAAACATGAGAATCAATTTCTAACGCTGCCTCAGACGCATTTATATTTGAAAACTGTAGATCTTCACCAGGAAGGTAATTTAGGCTACCATCCAAACCATTGAAATAATTTTTCATATTATTTTATTAAGTTTTTTAAAATATACTTTATATATGCAAATAATTTTTTTTGATGCATGTTGCATAAAGAAATGCATCAATTATCCTTATGAAATAATAAGTAGTGTACTGCAAAGTCACGTATTTTCAATAGATTAGTTAGCTATTGTGTATCAGGTAGGATGTGTTACTATACGTAATATATGATCTGCTTCAAAATTTCTTGCTTATACTAAAGTTCTACTACAGAACTGAAATAATAATAGTTGTAATTTGTAAATAGAGAATTTCTTCGGCAATCGTAAACGATACGTTTACACTATAAAATATATGTTATGTAAGTTGCAACTGTATTGGTTTAAAAGTTCAGTGAGAGAACTTTTTTTATGATTGAATTCTAGATTCAAAAGAAATTCAAATTAATTTCTTAAATTTAACAAGTTAGATTAATATTTGTTCATTTCTGAGACGTTTT
>JAGQWJ010000085.1 GCA_020437395.1 Ignavibacteriota bacterium
CATCACGCTTACTTTCATAGTAATACATGCTCCGGGGAAGATTAATGATTCTGCATGCCCTGCCAATCGAAACGCAGTATTCACTGGAAACTCCTGTTGCGAGTTCCTTCATATGGCAAGGCGTTAAAGCTTTTTTTCAATAATATCTTTTAGGATTCTATTGTCCAGTGCCAGGTCAGCATACATCTGCTTTAACTTTCGGTTCTCTTCTTCCAACTCCCGAAGCCGCTTAATGTCAGAGGCCTGCATGCCCCCATACTTCGATTTCCAGTTGAAAAAGGTCGCACTCGAAATGCTATGTTGCCGACAAATGTCGGCTACTTTCAAGCCCTGCTCATGTTGTTTGAGAATCCCCACTATCTGGGTCTCACTAAATCTGCTTTTTTTCATTGTTTGACAATTTAAAGTTAGAAATACTCTAATTTTAAACTGTCCGAATTTTAGGGATACTTACATGTCGGTTTTTAGGTATTGGATTTTTAGGATTGATTTTTTCTTTTTTCGGGGCTTTTTTTCTTTCTTTTTTTATTGGTTTTTGTGGTGGTTTTGCACCCCTTCCGACCTGCCCAAATTCAAGCGGTTCGGGGAAAGGAAGAAAAGAGGGAAGAAAGGGCGGAAAGCGAAACAGGATAAGGGTTTGAGGCGGAATGTGGAAAACTTTTTTATTTTGAGCCATTTTAGAGGACGAAAACGGAAGATTTGAACCCTAAAAATGAAAAAGGAGGCAATGCCTCCTAAATTCTTTTACGAAGTGAACTAAATAAATTCGTGCTTACAGCACTCAATTTTTCGCCCCTTTTTTTTGCCCTGCGAAGCAGGGCAGTACTTTTATATTAATCACAATTTGACTTGTTTGTTTTTTCAACTAAACCTATTGAATCCGTTTTTATTTTAATGCCAAAGGAACTTGCGTCCCCTTGAGTTCTTTCTATTGTATAATATGAATTGGGGCTTAGTTTAAATTGCTTGTTGTTCACTTTTTTATTTTGCCAACCTGAACTAATAATATACTGTTCAGGGATAGCATTTATTTTTACTGCTTTTAGAAAATTATTATCTTCTGATTTCCACTCTATTTTGTAATTTTCATTTGTACTATCATTAGATATGTATATTCTCACTATCCCTTTATTGTTACAAGACTTTAATTCTTGTGTGGAAGTATCAAAATAAATAGCGTTACTTTGAAAGCAAGATTGGAAAATCATTGTAAAAACTAATAGCACTACTATAAAACAAAATCGTTTCATTGCTTAGGTTTAATTACTTCCCGTTGTTGTAGTGGACTGTTGTTTTTGCTGTTCTTGTTGTTGCTTTTGGTATTGTCCCCACCATTGGTCTAACTGTCCGATAATATCTTTATCCGTATTGTTTTCATTTTCAAATAAGGTTTGAAGTTTTCCCTTCCCGTAGTATGAATCTATAAATTTGTTGAAGTTTCTAAACTCATTCTGCCCTATATTCGCTCTGTTTTCTCGCCAATACCCATCGTGGCTTCTATTTTTTAGATAACCTGCTCCAAAAGTCGCCATATATTTCAATCTATTGTTGCCAATCTCTTGAATATCTTTAATATGACCAACTTCGTGAGAAGATAAATCAAACCAACCAATAATATCATCACTATTATCCGCATATCCATATTTTCCACTTTGCTTTTGGTCGAAAAAATTGTCTGTAAAGTTCATATCATATTTTGCCGAACTTCCAGTTGGTAAGGTCATAGCTCCACCTCTTTCATATGGGTTGTAGGCTGGCATTCCAGTTCCTGCCGCATTGTTAATATCCACTTTACTAATTTCAGAAGGAGCAATGCCAGAAACTAAACTTAATAAATGAACAGCAGCTTCAGTAAATTTATAATCCATCACTTTAATCTTAACTGTTTGAGAAGTTGAAGGTCCGTCTCCACCAATAAACATAGTTTCTGTATGTGAGGATTTCTTTACAACACTTTTAGGCTCTGCTCCCTCAACGTCAATAGCTTGAATAGGTGTATTACCAGCAAATTGATAAGGCGTGTACCAAGGATAAGATTTAGTTAATGGGTCAACTGCAAAGAATCGTCCTAACCTTGTATCGTATGCCCTAAATTTAAATTCTACTTGATTACCAACACCCTTTACCTCGTTATCCTTTTCAGCTCCGTTAAATCCGAACCTGTGGCTGTCTCCAGCGCTCCAGGCCCTTCCTGACATCATCATCCCAAAGGGATAAGAATCATGAATGCCTATTGAATATCTGTTCCGCAAAATATATACCCATTTCTAAATAATAGCCTGAACATAAATAGTATGAGAAACTCTCATTCGCACTTAACTGTTCTCAACTTTCAAAATAGTGGAGTACGGGAATGCAAATAATTCGTTGCATTTCATAGTTCTAAACATTTCAATTAGATAGAGATAAAATGCAGATTTTTCTGATTCACTAGTTGGATTCCAAATACTCATTCCAGCTTCGTATAGTTCTCCATTGTTCCAAACTATCATATTCAAGACCTTCTGAAACTTCTCGTTATACAACACATTGTATTCTAAGAAAGCTAAAAAGGTGTTTTGATCTATACCGATTGCTGTTTTAGATACTGAGTCTATCAAATCATCACTATTATAATCTGCTATAATATCATCAATATAACTATCAAGGTCGGTTCTTTTGCTAAAATCATCTGTGTGGCGGTAAAATACAGTTGAAATTGAATCCTTATTTAGAAATCTATATGCCTTCATTTTAACTCCAACCCCACCATCAAATTTGAAGTCCTCAACATGCCAATCATTAGGAACCGATATAGATATAGCGTTAGGTATGGAGTTATAAATTCTCCAATTTATTCGATTCACCTCAACAGTGGGCACATTATAATTCCATTCGCCAACTTTCTGGCCATTCTTAAATCTACCCATACTAACAGTATCGCCTGCATCCCAAATCTCAATCTTCAACAAATTGCTTACTAAATCATATCTAACTGGTTCTAATGAAATTGGTGAAAAAGCGAACTGTTCAGATTGGTAGTATAGCGTCTGAAATTGATAAGTTGTACTATAGTTGCACCTAAAAAGGAGAAATAAAGCTGATAATATTACCAGGATTCTCATTCGATAAATATTGGTTGCTCTCATTCCTCTCTGATAATACCCACATAACCAGATGCGGACTTGTCCTTTGCAATTGGCACCTTTACTTCAGCTTCTATTGAACCACTACTTCCACCTTGTCCACTGCTTGACCCAGTAGCTCCAATTGACATTTCGGCATGAGGGGTTGAAATTCCTACTCCAACCGAAACTGAATTTGTGCGTTCCTTTGTTGTTACATTGTATGAGGATTTTGCTTCAACAAAAACTGGTAATTCTCCAACCGTAAAATTTGTAACCATAACTGCTTCTTCTGATACAGTCTTCTCAACACCAACATTGAATGGGAATTCTATACTTGGCACTTCGTTATTACCGGAATAGTTAAACATTGAAGGAAGGTTATTCGCAAAATATAATTGAGTTTGCAAAATGCTCTGCTTATAATAAGAGGTAGCTCCATTTGTGTATTCTTGATCAATTTTGGTCAATCTTGTACCCGTATATGCTGAAGGAACTATATTGGACCCCGCTTTAAAGTATTCACGCATTCCATCAAGAAACGCATATAGTGCTCCATTTACAGTCGGGCTATATGCATAGCTGGCTGAAGGGTGATTTTTTAATCCCTCAAGTTCAATCATATCGACTACCCGATTCATACTAAAAGCATATGGGGAGTTATAGTGGTAATCCTTATAAAGTGGATCTATGGAGAAAAACCTGGCAACTCTAGGGTCGTGCATGCGATACTTGAAATTAATGGAATTGTCATCTCCTTCTATCTCATCATCTCTTTCCTGTCCCTGGAACCCATACCTGTGGCTGCTTCCAGCCTCCCAGGTCCTTCCTGACATCATCATCCCAAAGGGATAAGTGTATGTAGACTTTAAAAAACATTTATCTGATCTGTTCTGGTACATTCTTTTATTATCAAACCAATATGATGACTATAAATTTTATTAAAAGCATTTGATCCCTGATGAATGCCAACTATGTCATGATATTATCTCGCCCTCTTTGTCATATTTCATAAGCCAGTCATACATTTCAAGAAGAAGGTCGTCTGTCCATCCATCCCAGCCGGAAACTAAACGAAAGGTCTTGCCATCATCCTTTAGTTTCAATATTTTAGCCGTAGTTCCTCTAGTAGCAAGTTTATTCTCCAGTGATACTTGAGTTTTTGCCAATTCTAAATTGTAT
>JAGQWJ010000086.1 GCA_020437395.1 Ignavibacteriota bacterium
GCCGGCGACCACGGTGTCTCGGCCGGTGAAGTAGCGATAGACCGTCGCACGAGACACCCGCGCTTGCTTGGCGATGTCGTCCATCGTGGTGCCGCTGATGCCGGATATACTGCTGATGAGCGTCACGCTGAAAATTTTGGCAAAGTTACGAAATCGGGGAGGGGTGAAGCCCGGTGGTAGTAGGACGGGAATAGTCTCTCATGTTTTTCGATAGCTATCTGAACAAAAAGGGGTAGGAAGCAGGCGGTGGTCCCCTCTATCAGGGAGGTGGCGCAGCCGGGGTTGTCCCCCATTTCAGGGGGGTGGCGCAGCCGGGGGGTGTAACCGTACCCACAGAGATGCCTTTCGCCCGTTGGAGGAGGGAAAGTAACTTTGTGGAACTAATCGAAATAACTAAAGAGTCCCCTGCGGCTGACTCTGAGGGGTCAGAACAATGATACCATTATGACCTATTCCAGGGCATTGGATAACACAAGTCTGTCGAATTGGTATACTTATGGAGAAAATAAGGCGGAAGTAGTGCGTACATATTATGATGAGATTCAGTTGACACTTTCTGACCCTTTCGGAACAGATGGTCAACAAAACTTACGCAATAGGATTGCCCATGTAACATTTGAATTCGAAGATGATGACGATGATGATACATATGATTTCGCAAGTCATTATAGTTATGATATTGCAGGAAATGTGGAAGTGTTAGTGCAGGAGTATACTTCATTACACTCAATTGGCAAAGGCTTTAAGCGAATTGACTATGACTATGATCTGATAAGTGGAAACGTAAATTATGTTCATTATCAAAAGGATAGCATCGACTACTTTGGTCATTGGTATGTATACGATGACGACAATAAATTAGTACAGGTCTACACTGATGCAAATGCTTACGCTGGTGACGACTGGGATCTTGATGCGAACTATTTATATTATAAGCATGGACCACTAGCTAGGATTGAACTCGGAAGTAAACAAGTTCAAGGTTTGGACTATGCCTATACAATTCAGGGGTGGCTAAAAGGGATGAATGCGGATCAGATAGACAAAGATATTGACATGGGTCTTGATAGTAAATCAGGCGGCTCACATTCAGATGTTGGCAGGGATGTAGCTGGATTCTCGCTTAATTACTTTACAGGTGATTACAGACCCATCGGATCAACTAATTTCCTATCAGAATCTAGCACTTCAGGTGGCTTTGGAGCTGCATCTGGAGACTTATTCAATGGAAATATTAAAAGTGCAGAGTATGCCTTAGAACTACTGGATGATGAAACTCTAGGTTATTCTTACACTTATGATCAACTCAACAGGCTAGTGGGTACTCAAGTTTGGGATAAT
The DNA here is from genome assembly GCA_020437395.1 of Ignavibacteriota bacterium. Classification (GTDB taxonomy): domain Bacteria; phylum Bacteroidota; class Ignavibacteria; order Kapaibacteriales; family UBA2268; genus PGYR01. The sequence goes on from JAGQWJ010000086.1 coordinate 1,342, forward strand.
TTTAATAAATCAACCAATACATGGCCATCATCTGGTTCTGCATTAGAAAAATGGAAAATGTCTGCCGCATATGATGCCAATGGCAACATCCTATCCTTAAATAGAAATGGATCAAGCCCTGTCGGTATGGATAGCCTTTCTTACACATATTATTCAGGAACAAATAGATTGAAACGAGTTGATGATGTAGTTTCCTCTTCCAACTATGATATTGATGTAGATGATCAATCTGGAAATAACTATCGATATGACCCTATTGGAAATCTTGTTCAGGATGCCAGTGAAGAGATCGATACTATTCTCTGGACACTGTCTGGCAAAATAGACAGTATAGGCCGAGCATCTTCAAGCACAAAAGATGAATTGAAGTTTTACTATGATTCGTTTGGAAATAGGATTGCGAAAATAGTAACTACTTCCACAGGCAATTGGACTAAATATTGGTATATACGAGATGCTCATGGTAACATACTTTCTGTATATGCTCAGACCAATGACACAGCTATAGGTAGAATTGAGTCTCATATTTATGGAAGTTCAAGATTGGGTATGTATCGTTATGACAAGTCACAATTGGCCTCTGAAGATGCGGAAATAGGACTTGATACAGCAAGAATTGCATTTGAGGTGGGGCTTAAAAGATATGAAATAACCAATCACCTGGGCAATGTTCTTGCAGTCATTTCTGACAAGAAAAATTATACGGTTGGAGGCGAAGCAAGAGCGGAGATTATTCAAATCCAAGACTACTATCCGTATGGGATGATGATGCCGGATCGAGATTGGAGCTCGGAAAGTGGCTATAGATTTGGATTTAATGGCAAGGAACAGGATTCTGAGGCATACGGCGATGGCAATTATTATGATTATGGTTTTAAAATATATAACCCGAGGTTAGGAAAATTTCTAAGTACTGACCCATTGACTAGTTCATATGCTTGGTATACTCCATATCAATTTGCTGGTAATAAACCAATTCAGTGTGATGACATTGATGGATCTGAGGAGCGAATATATATCTACAGATTTGATTATGCCGCTAGTAAATACAAATTAATTAATTACTATAATATTCTTGATAAGGGGGCACACGGTTATAACAATCTTGGACTGTTGCGATGGTTAATAAATCCAAATCAAGAAGGTAGTTTAACATTGTTTTTAAAGTATCAGGAAACTCCTTATACATTATATGAGGGTTCCCAAGCATATACTGGATTAGCAAATCATTCAATAAAGATAGAAAGCTATTATTCACATTCTAGCAAAGATTCAAGATCTGTTTCAGCGGAAGTGCCATATAGACCTAACAATCTATTTTCTCAAGAGAGCCATGTTATAACTACAAGCGCTGGGGCAGGGCTATCAATTTCTATTACATATCAGAATTTTGATGAGGGGTTTGCAAATATTAATGCTGGAAGAAATGTATACTCTGAGACTCTTCAACTTGATCTTGGCATGCCAGGCTCTGGAGTAGCGGACATATATGGGTCTGGTAGATATACTAGTGATTTAGGCTATCTTACCGATCCTACTCAGCTTGTTACACCAACTATTACAAACTTAACCTGGCAGATTGGTATTATTTCAACTCATGTTAAATCCTCTGAACAAGCTAGTTGGGCGATAGATAATCCATTTGATGGGGTAAATAGTGGGCCTACAATTATATCCGAAGCATTTTTAGAAGGGAATGGCCTTGGTACAACTGCTATAGCTGACAAGTCTATAGGAATAGGATCAGCTTATAAGACAAAGTATACTACTTCAATGACGTTTGATGATTCCTTGAAATGGGCAAAAGAAAACAGTTGGAGAGCTCCAAGTATAGGAGATTTATATAACAATTTAAGCAGCCAAGATGAGAAATAGAATTCTTACACTACTTATAATATTTGGTGTTTTGCATGGGTGTAATGATGAATCTATAATTCATCTTAATACAGATGAATTAAACAATCTTATTAGTGAATGCAACCATTTTATTGTAGACTCAATAACAATTGATGAGAACATTTGTAAATACTATTTGGAAATTGACTCAGAAGAAGTCAATTTGGACTATGTGTCGTTGGTATTTTCTCACTTTGAGTATAAATATATTTCTGAGATAAAAAAAAGCAGAGATGGAAGCATTGGTACAAATGTTGAACTAATTTATAAAATTGATACTAAAGACTCTCTGTTCGATAAACTAGACGATAAAATTATCCAACAACGAATTCAACTTTGTCAGAGTAATACTAACAATATCAATGATTTTGACATCTTAGTAGACAGCTTATTATGTCTGTTGAGTGGAAAGGACTTTAATATTCTTGATCATTTAGTAGTGCTTTCACAAAATGAATTTGGCACAGAAGAATATAAGCTGGGAGTTGAGTCTTTTACAGAATTGATATTCATTCTAGTGCAAGATAAATTCACTATTGAAGAAAAGAGAAGTGGAACTTATTTTTTCCTAATTATGCTTAATTACTTGAAAAAAAATCCAAATAATCATCATATTGAATACAGCCGACTATTAAAGTTATTTGAAAGTCACCTCATCCTAGAATGAGAAATGTGTACTCCTGTTAATAAACAGAAATAACCTAGCAATGCAAACTACAAATTGTTCGAATTTATAGTGTATAGTATCAATGGCACTTTGTGTAATACTCTACATATTTTCAACAAGGGCATTAGATAATAAATATTGCCAGATTTGCCAAATCAATAGCAAAATAGGCCAGATTCAAGCCTGTCTGTAAGTACCCCCAAATTAGGACAGAATAAAAATAGATAAAAGCTCGTCACCGTCGTCAGGGATGTGAATTGTGGTAAATTGCTCCAATTGATCATTAAACACCAATTTTCCACTGTTCACAACCTCCCTAAATTCTATAGGACTTAGACCGAAGAGCGATTTGTGCGGATGA
>JAGQWJ010000087.1 GCA_020437395.1 Ignavibacteriota bacterium
TACTCAACTACCCAATTACAGTGGTTTTAATTCTGGATTTGGACTGCAATTCTACATCAGTAAAACTTTAGCTTTGAAACTCAGTTATGGGTTCATAGAAATTGGTTCCAAGCCTAACATAGACGATATCATAAACAATATCAATTTGAAGAGAGCAGCAGGTGCGCATTTAAGGATTAACTTCAATGAGAATGAAAATATAATCTTCTTTGTAGCACCTGGCTTAATTTACAGAGATAATACAGCCCGACCTGAATTCAATGATGGCTGGAAAAGAATCAACGGTGATTACTCAATAACAGCAAATTTCCCGATTGGCGTAGAATGGTTTTTTGAAGACAATTTGGGTCTATCGTTTCAATATGACGTCAACTATACAAGATATTTTAATCAAGAGGGGTTAATAAAAGAAGAATCAAAAGTTAACGACAGCTTATTTGGTTCTAAGTTATCAATCTCGCCTATTCCAACAATAACAATTTCATATTACATAAACTAGGAGTTAAAAATGAGATACATTATATTATTACTATTATCAATAACTTATTTGAATGCAGTAGAAGTACCTTTAGTTCGAGAGAGTAGTTCCGATCAAGCATTGATGTTCGAACTTTCTACAATTGACGACCAACTAATTAACAATTATATTTATGGTTTGGGTTACAGATGGTACTTTTCTGACAACTGGTCTTTGGGTATTGGTATGGGCTTTAATTCTAATGAATTTGATGAGTCCACAGACACAGTTTCAGTTATTAGAACATCTAAAAGCTGGGGGTTAAATCCTTCAATTAGATACAACTTTAGCTCAAACAAGAACATAATTGGCTTTATAGGTTTGGATTACTCGTATTATACTTCAACCAGTACTATAAGCGTTGAGGTTGTTGACAACAAGCAAATGAGTAAGAATAATTCTGCTGGGTTATTTATAGGTGCTGACTGGTTCTTCACCAAAAATATTAGTTTGACGACACAATATAGAATTTCTTATGGATTGCGGTCACAGGAGCATTCAGAAAACAATGATATACTAAATCGAACAGAAGAATCTTTCTCACAACTAGGGATGGATGATTTCAAATTAGGATTGTCATTGTACTTTAACTAATTCAAGTGGGACTCTTTTTTTATAAGAGAGTCCTTTTTATGTTATATTTGTATTATGGTAAACAAATATTTAATGTAGAAGTGAATTGCTCGAATAAGAACTTAACCTTACTATATACGAAAGTAAAAGAAGCAAATGATTTGGATCAGGTAAGATCTGAAATCGATACTTTATACGCTTGTATGAACAAGAAGCTATGGGGTAAGTGTCTGAATAAGTTTAGGTCTAATATTCCACCACTAAGCGAAGAGGATATTGAAGATGAATATTCTCAAGGTTGGATGAACTTTCTGATTAAAAGAGATAAGTTTAATCCTGAAAAAGTAAATAATATTTATTCTTACTTATTAACCATAATGATTAACCTTGTTAAAAACAGACTTATAAGAAAGAACAATCATGAAGTAGAATTCACTGCTATAGGACTAAACGCTGACGATGATGAAAATGAAGATAAACAAGTAAAATTTGAGATAATGTTACAAAATACAGATCAAGGAAATTTACCTGCAGTAATAGATGAAGCTAGTTACCAGATAAAGAAAAGAGCCATCGATGATGCATTAGAAACGTTAGAAGGAAGACAAATACAAATATATAGAATGAGAGTAGAGCAAGAAATAGGATTCAAAGAAATCGCTATGGAATTAGATATGCAAACACCAAATGTTCATAGAACCTTTAATTCTGTTATTAAAAGAATTGATCACTACTTTCAGTCAAAATTTAATATAACTTTAGAAGATTATTTAAGAGATTGCGATGTCTGAAGAAAATAAGAGCTCAGAATATAATGACGAAATAGCCGATAAGATTATCAAAGTTAACCAGAGAGCTAAAGATGAGCTAGTCGCTAGAGACTTTATCCATAATATAACTAAAGATAAGAGTTATAAAAAGAAGCCACCAACTAATTGGCGCTTGATATCAATTATTACTTTAGGGCTGATATTATCATCAATTTTGGTGTTTTGGACTTTAAATGATATTGAAGAACCGACACAAGTATCAAAAATTAAAAAAGCCGTATTTATTCTAAATAGTGAACATGATAGCCAAGAGTTTAATGATTTAATACAAGAAGGTAATATCACTGTTTGGACAAAAGATAAGAAAACCTCTGTGAATATGGAGCAGATGTCTGAAGAAGACTCCAAGGATAGGCTTGATGAGCTCAAACAATATGAAGAGATGACAATACCAGGTAATTACAAAAGATTAAAAGACTTCTTTGATTATTGCCGACTGTCTGATATCTCTAATATTCATCTATTTGGGGATTTGGGTGAACAAAAAGAAACAGATATAAATTTGAATAATAAATCCCAATATGTAATCATTGATAAAGAGTTTTGGGAGTTCTTTAAAAACACAAAAGAACCAGTGTTTAAGATACATGATAATGGAAAATATTCTAATATTAAGGAACGAATAATAAATAGAAGAGATGAGGTTTTAAATGAGAAATAGATTTATACTAATAATCTTATTATCAGTTTTTACTGTATCCTGTAGTTCGTACTATAGAATGGTTGATAATGTAAATAGACCCAAGGAAGTGGTAACTGACACAAAGGCAATTAAATACAACACAAATAAGAACAAATTTGAGACTGCAATTACAGGAATTGATGATATATTAGAGATCGATATTCGACCTGACGAAATACATCGTATAGAACCAAATATACCTTATAAATTGACTCTGAGTTCTGTTGACCTATCAGTTTATACTTTGTTTTCAAGATATAATGAAGGAGATAAAGTAGTCGAAGTTGGGTTAGTCAGAACATCTAATTATAAGATTGAGCTTAATAAACAATGTCAGACTATTAGATGGATGGACCCCTATTACGTCCCTAAAATTGAGGTAAGTGACCAGTTAAAGGTTCATCAAATAGTAATTACTCCAATTATGGATAATAATTGTGAGAAGAAAGGTTATGAAATCAGGTATGGATCTCAAGACCAAGGAGGGTGTAGTTCTCAAGCCGCAGATGTCTTTAGAAGATATAAAAATTGCACTGATAAAGCTAGCCCTATTCAAATAAGAGTTAATATATTAGATGTTTTAGTGGAGTAGACAATACTGGTTTGTAATTTATAAATACTACTAATCTTGACTTAATTGATAAAAAAATCTATTCATAATTGTATATAGATTATAGAGAATTTAATTTTTAACAATGAGGTGAGATATGGACTACAAATTAAAACTAACCGACATTACAAATCCAAAAACTATAAGTGATTATTTATTTCTTGGTGTTATTAATTTCGAGTTTTTGATAGAGCATAAAGACTATATAACTATGACAAATGTTGATAGTACTATTCAGAGAGAATATGAAGGTTTTACTGTAATTTGCTACGATGGAGCGGCTCTAAGTCTATTATATGATTTCGAAAAGGGTAAAAAATATAAGCTGGAAGATTTTGAGTATTGTTAAGATGAGCTAATGGCTGTAAACCTCATATCGTTTGGACTAGTATCAACAGCTGTGGAATTATACAAACCAAATAGTAAAGTAAAATACAAGGAATTGATAGATGAATTGAAAATGTCTGATGGAGATAAATGGTTTGTTTTACATGATAAAAATTTGAAACTTCTTGAAATTGTTAGAACACTAAAAAAAATATGGACTTTAAAAAAATATTTGTAGCTCACTAAAGACTACAGT
>JAGQWJ010000088.1 GCA_020437395.1 Ignavibacteriota bacterium
AATCAACGCAACCCCACATATTTTCGCATAACTTTACCTGTTGGGTCTAGTAATCAGAAATTTAATCAATTTTAGGAAACAATACTTGTTTGTTTTTTAAAAGTTGTCTCCAATTATCACACAACAAGGGAACTTATTCCTTGTTAAAAAAAGTTATAAAATCTATGCTGTTCAATACCAATTATAATATTCTTTTTGTATAAGATTACGGGCTAACCGAAACTTCAAAAATATATTTGAATATCAGATACTTTATAAAAGTATTTAGAAATCAATAATGTTACTAATCTCAACAAATTAGCAAACATTAGTAACAAATGGGTAAATTATTTTAATAAAAGCATATAAAAATGAAAAAATAATTAGGTTATTTCATTTTTTTTTTTTTTTATTTTCAATTAAATTTTTATTTTAATTTAGAAAATTAAGAGAGAAAAATAAAAAAGGTCAGAAAAAACTTTGTGGGTAATTCCTGACCTGTATTTATCATTTAAAATTGCACAACTCAAAATGATATATACAAACTTAATGAATTACCTATAAATAATTAAATATTTATTAATTTTTTAGGAATTTCAGTAATGAAAAAATATACAAACATTTTGGTTGCTCTTGGAGTAACATTATTCCTTCTGATTGTAGGGATGAAAAGCGAGGCAGAGGCATTATGCCCCACAGGGTATAGTACCAAAACTATAAATATGAATGTTGGTGGATGTATTTATGAATTTGAAATATGTTATAAGTGTTCTCCACTAGGCGCAGGAGCAACTAAAGTTCAATTAGGAACCACGCCTACATTAATTACCCCTGGATGTGTGCCAACTGTCCCTTTTAACCAAGTAATAGATTATATTTTATCACAAATTCAGACGCCAGCTTTTCTTTTCTCTGAAATTTGTATATTTAATCCAAATATACCTCCGTGTGATGGACCACCCCCGCCATATTTGGTAACTTTCTATTTACCTCAATGTTGGCAAGCAGAGGTTATTTATTATTTTGGAAGTAATACCATTTACTTTTCACCATGTTCTGAAGATTATTGTGAAACGACATATTCAATTTGTGTAGATGGAAGTGGAAACAAGATTATGACTGCTCTTTTACCTTCAATCGGAAGTACACCTTCATGTAGTGGACAAGAGCCACCTATTCCATTTATTAATCCATCATATCCACCACATACTAAAACGCCATGCTATATTTATCATACACCGTGTGATTAAGATTAGTTTGAAATTATTACCTGATGGACGAAAGTACATCAGATTTTTATAAAAAAGAAATATAATTATGAAACTTACTATAATAGCATGTACATTGATACTATCATTCTTATCTCAAGCCAACTCGCAAATATGGGATGAGGTCTCAACTCCATTTGAATATGAAAGAGTCGAAAATTTAGTATCACTTAATAATGAAGTTTATATATCTAAACGTGATTTGGGATTAGAAAAAACTTTTAATTACAAATATTCGAATAATGATTGGATAAGGGCAAAAAATGATTCACTATATGAAGTTTTTGGAACTTTAAAACATATAGTTCAATTTAATAATAGAGTATTAATTAGTAGTACTTATGGTATATATCTAAGTGAAGATAGTGCGAAAAGTTGGACAAAATTAGAAGGGCCAAATTTTTCTGGAGATTGCGATATTAGTCCAAATGGAATATTTGCTATAAAAACATCTAATGAAAATCATTTATTTAAATTTGATGAGACTGAAAATCTATGGAAACCGTTAGATGAAGATAAACAAGATACTTTGCAAATCTTTTTTATTAAACAAGTTGAATCTAATTACACCCACTTGTTTGCACTTCAACAAAAAGTGGCTAATCCATTCAAATATAAAGATACAGTGAGTGGAGGGATATTTATATCAACAGATAAAGGTGAAAAATGGGAGAAAACACTATCTGATTCAACGCTTTCAACGATGTTTGTAACTGAAGATTATGTATTAGTAAGTACAAAGAACGGCAAACTTTGGAAGTCAAAAGACAATGGCAAAACTTGGAATGTTATAGAAATAGGAACAACAATAATTAGTTTTACTCTTGACGGTGAACGAATAATTGGAAATTCATCACCTAAAGGTGTAATTGAATCACGAGATAATGGCATAACTTGGCAAGTAATAAATGAATCTATTTATAACTCACAATTTTATAAAAAAGATAATAAATACTTCTTTATGAATTTTGGATTAGTTTACGAATCAGATAGTTTGTTTACAGAGGTAAAACATACAAATTTGATTCGTAAAGATACTAGAATCGGTTTTATATATGATTATAACGATACTTTATTAAGCGTTGGAAATTTTCAAAGAGGAGTCCAATATTCAACTGATAATGCAAAGAGTTGGCATACTTATTACCCTTTTTTAGAAGAGAATCGAGTTGATTTAACCAATGTTTATTTTAATAGAAATCAAATATATCTATTAAATCAAGGTTTTTTTCTTACTAAAATTTATGCATCTAACGACTACGGATATTCTTTTGATTCTGTTAACTTTGGAGGTAGTATTAATGACTTCACAATATTAGAAAATAAGATATTACTTTCAGGAAGCTTTGGAATATTAGAAAGTAAAGATTATGGTAAAACTTTTACTACAATCGATACAACTATAATTAAAAATAATTTCCGAATTATGAAAATGGCTCAAACGGGAAGTGATGATTTATTAGCTTTTTCTACATTCAATGGAGTATTCAAATCATCTGACAATGCAGAAACTTGGTCAAAATTAGTAGATTCTTTACCAACGGATACAACTTTTGCTTCTATAAATAGTTTCTATGAATTTGATGATAATTATTATGCAGTTAACACAACTCCTCCATTAATAATAAAATCAACAGATAAAGGACTTTCGTGGCAAAAATTAGAAATTGAATTATTTAATGAAATTCAATATTGCTATTTAGAGATGGTTGATGAGAACAATTTAATTCTTTCAAGCTATGGCAACGGAATTAGAGGTTTGAGGATTACAAACGACCAAGGAAAAAATTGGAAAAGGATTGACGAAGATTTACCACTATTTAGTGAAACTGTTGAAACTAATTCCTATATTTATAGAATAATTGGGAGAAAAGGAAATAATATTTTTGTAGGAAGTTCTACTACCAGTTATCTAAATGGTAATTTGTTCGTCTCTACATTAGAAAAGATTGGAGTGCAATCATCAGTCGAATCAGAAATAGAACGCAATTATCTATACACTTATCCACCATACCCAAACCCAGCAAAATCAGAGGTTAAGATACTATTCTATTGGGATATAAACTTACCGATGACAACAGATGACATAAGCATATATGATATAACTGGTAAGAAAATAGATGCTGTTGGTAATATAAGCTTAGTTAAGCAAGAAAGCCATTACGGTAACTTAATTTGGGACTGCTCCTCAGCTCAGCCGGGTATATACCTAATCAACATAAAACACGGAACTGAAGAGAAGGCCGTGAAAGTTGTAGTGGAATAAGAAATAGAAATAAACAAAAGGAGCTTCGGCTCCTTTTTTATTTATAATCTCCACCTACATCACAGAGCTGGCATCTATGTTTATATTTATTCGCAAATCGCCGTGCCCACCATGCTTAGTATAGAAATCAACGCAAGCCCATACATATTTCCGCATTACTTTACCAGTTATGACTAATAATCCGAAATTTAATCATTTTTGGGGGATAATTGAAGGAAATATTAAAAAAATGAAGATGTGTG
>JAGQWJ010000089.1 GCA_020437395.1 Ignavibacteriota bacterium
AGTATCATATACAGAAATAGAAATAGCATTAAAGTTTAGGATTAAATCGGCAACTCTGATCTGGCTTGAACAACTGTTTTGGTTTGCTCGCTCACCCAATATTAGTAAAAAGTAATTATCTATTGAGTTATATATAATTATATAAGGAAATAAATCAGTGGACACGTGTGCATTAGAATCACTTGTGTTACATATTAGCGTAAGAATTGAATCTCCCAAATTAAAAATTGGATTCTCAGCATGAGCTGCTCTGTCATTTGACAAAAAGGGGAAAGCCTCGTTAGGAACGCTATAAATTGAATAATTATTGGATTCAGTATCAATACCTAACATCATTAACTCTTTTTTTAAAATACTGATACCATTTGTTTGTGCCATGCCAATGTATGAAGCACAAACAGTTACTAGAGATAGCACTACTAATTTTGCGGCGCCTTTAGTCCGTATATTCATATAGAGCTCCTTCTGAATTTAATTGAAGATTCTCACCTGTGTGTTCAATACCAGTGATCTTAATTCCATCTTTATTTGTCGCAGTGCCTCTTGGAGGTGACTGAACCCATCCGTCTCTAAAAAATAGTCCATAGGTTCTTGGGGTATCAAGAAATTTACCAGATATGGTATTTGACGTATAGTCCGCATTTGCAATTACAGTTCGGTTTATGAGTTTACTCATTCCAACTACCAATAAGTCTCCATCATTAGTGTACCCAACATTAGCACCACAGTCACATCCTCCTAAAATCAATGTGCCATCATCATCTAACAGTGACCCTAATTCAATAAGCTGAAGTATCATTTGTTCTTTTTCAGGATCTATTGCAATGTTAGTGTTTCCGGATTCCTTTTGGAGCTTGTAATATTCCAAATCAAGACCATTTAATTCATCATCATCAATGGTCATATAACTTCCATTTGGCGTTGCTTCCGTATTAAGTTTACCATCTGGACCAGTTCCTAGGAAGACACTCCCTGCCAAGCCATGTGATTGAATGTATATGACTTTGATGTTATTTCCAAGCTCCTTATGAGCTCTTATTTTAATAATCGCGTCTTCCCATGTCGTTAATTCAAATGCGACATAATTAACATTGCCGCCTGTCTCATCTACAGCAATTACTTGATCCGATGACCCTAACACAACACCAGATACTAATCCATCTATATTGATAGCCCCAATAGGCATATTTCCAGCATACTGATAGGGAGTATACCAAGGATATGAACCAGTCAATGGATCTACACTAAGGAATCTAGCTACTTGTGTATTATAGATTCTAAAACCGTAATTATAATTATTATCTTCTCCACTTACTTCGTTATCCTTCTCCTGCCCATTAAACCCATACCTGTGGCTGCTTCCGGAGCTCCAGACCCTTCCCGACATCATCATCCCAAAGGCCTGTCTGCCGGCAAGGCAGGGATAACTGCAATTACGGTATATAGTATAGTTACTCAATGCATTAGCTTCTATTCTGAATTGCCAATTAGGGCCATTTTAACCCCAAATTGGCTTCAGAAAAATACAAAAGAAGAATCAATTATGTTGCAGAACCAGCCTTGAAAACGAAGCCCATTTTTGAGAAGACCAGAAGTTTCAGGCCGAAAGTCAATGATTTGATTAATTTCAGCCATAAATAGACGATCAAATTCAATTTGAATAGAATACTAAGCCTTTACAAAAGCTAAATAATGGCAGTCTTCAAATTTCTATAAAGAATTATAACTATTTATTTTCACTATTTTATAGAGTGGCACATATGCATGAAAAAAAAGACCATTTCCAAAATTGCAATGATTAAAGCAAGGTATTTGTCTATATGTATAGCCCATGAGTTGCACTTTCATATCTAAAACCATGGGATAATAATAGTAGCCTGGAAACACTTCTGTTGAAGCTATACTCAGTAAATAGTTGATAGAGTTATATGTGCTCATCAAAAAGTTATTCAATACGCTGTCGTTTTCAATCTGAGCAATGTATTTACATCTTGACTTCTCAACTGAATCAACCTCCACTAAGTAAATTCCTTCCAAGTATTGCTCATATGACAATGGCATCTTTCTTACCAAGCAACGATACTGATCCCTGAATTCCGGAGTAATAAAGGCTGAAATTTCAGACTCCAGATAAAAAGTGTCCTGAACCTCAATTATATGACAATCATCCACACTTAAGAAGTAATACTGATTGTTAGTCACTGAGGAAATATTACATGCAGTCAGTAAGTAAATGGAAGCAATAAATGCGCCCCTACCATTCTTAAACTGAGTGCAGATTTTCACCAAAAAATTTTAGTTTGAATTTTGTCCGCGGTTGGTGACGCCACTAGCCGCAGACAAAAATAAGGTAAGCCTTCAGACTTTTTTTAAAAATAAGGCCATTTCAGGAATCAAATCTTTATACTGATTCCACTAATCTCCTTGACCAAATGATTTGTTTCAAGTGTATTTTGATCTATAATCTCAAACTCAACATGGTACATAACTTTATCAATTGGATTTTCACGATTCTCCCATGAAGAAATATAAATTACTTTTTCTTGCTTTTTTAGCCCGATTGCACACAAATCAGGCTCCCAAAAGTCAACTATCTTTTCCTGATCATCTTCAATATATTTTTCAAAGAAATTATACCCAAAGTGGGCAAAAACCCTTTCTATTACTTCCTTTATTGAGGGGTCTTTATTTATTAACAAATTGCCTTTCACGCAGATCTTATTTTACGAATATTCCTCTGTGGTTAATTATTAACTTTCTTACTATGCTGTCAACTTGATCAATTACTTCCCCAAATATTTTTACTTTCCGTTTCCATTTATTCAAATGTAATTGATAATATCTGAACGGACTCATCATTCCGTACTATACATCCCTCTACCCCCTTGAAAGGGGGACATGTTCCTCTGGTAGTTGGTCTTGGTTTTTCCCGCAGCCAACTTCGTTTCCATGGCCAGACAGGCGAAGCCTTTCTACCAACAAGGGAAGGAGGATACTCAAAGGTAAATTGCTCACGGCATCCATATCAAAGGAAATTTCCCCCTTTCAAGGGGGCAGAGGGATGTCCGAATCCGATAGAAATACCGTTGTGATCTGATGATCGAGATTAGATTTAGTACTGCTATTGACCGATCAATATTTCCCTGTTCTCAACCGATTGGTTAATTTTCATTTACATTTAGTTGCGGCTGGTGGGGACACCAACCGTGGACAAATTAATAAACTTTATAAAGTTAGCAGCGGTAATGCAATTCCAACAATGGAGAAGGTGTCCACAGATTAAACTGGTTTATTTAACAGTATTATTGATTCTACTCTACGGATGTGGACTAACTGCTAATAGTATTGAAAAATTTCCTGTAAATGTGGCGGACAGTTTAGCAGTTTATCCGTTTCAGGGGGTAGATAATGTTATATTAGGAGAATCGTCGTTAAAAGACGTTCAAAGAATTCTCGGCTATAAACCAATACAAAAAAAATGGATC
>JAGQWJ010000008.1 GCA_020437395.1 Ignavibacteriota bacterium
AGAGCTAAGATAACCATCATTAGAAGCACTTGCTTGAGCTAAATTTAATGGATTAGCAGAAGTGCCATCGCCGGTAATAGGAGCGTTTGCAGTCAACTGCGTTGCTGCATCAAAACGAATCCAATCAGCCGAACTGAGTACACCTGTAAATGTTGCATCAGCTGTAGGTATAGAAAGTGGATTAGCAGAAGTACCATCACCACTTATAGGACTGTTCACGTTTACATTATCTAATTTACCGTCGAATTTTTGCCAATCAGAAGTTGTCAAATATCCATCTTGAGTCGCATTGGCAGAACTTATTGTCAATGGATTTGAACTAATACCTAATCCACTCAAAGGTGCATTTGCAACTACTTGCGATAATTTAGCATTAAAATTACTAAAATCAGTTGCTGCTAAGTATCCATCACTCGTGTGAGATGCTCGACTTATATAAAGTGGTTTAGACGTTGAACCGTCACCTGCTAATGGTGCACCTGTTTCAATTTTTGATAATTTATTTCCAAACACTTTGTAATCTTCTTTATCCAAGTAGCCAGATTCAAAACTAGTTGCTTTAGGTATGTCAATAATAACATTGCTATTGCCAATTATTGTCCCTTCGCCGTTTTGTATCTTTAATACTCCATTTGATTGTATGTCGCCAGTTAAAAGTGACAGTGGGCTTGTTTTAGTACCTTTGCCTGATAAAGGCGTATTAACAGTAATTTCTCCAGCACTATTGACAGTGTTGAATTTTGCATAATCTTCCTTACTTAGATAACCGTCTGTAGTCGATGATGCTTTTCCTATTTTTATTGGATTTGAACTTGTTCCATTGCCTGTGATAGGTGCAGTAGTCTGTATATCTACACTACCAATCTGATCATTTTCGGCAACCCAACTATTGCCATCCCACTTTAAGACTTGTCCCTTACTTGCTCCTTTGCTTGAAAGTGTAGGATTTGGATAATTCCCCTCTAAATCACCGCCAGCTGCACCACTTGGCGAAAATGATGTTGGTGCATTTTTTATTTTTGACCAATCGACATCATTAATTAGATTATCAGTAATTGAGTTATCCTTTATGTTTATGTCAAATTTGCTGCCGTCGGTTTCAATTTCTAAATGAGATTTACTTGACTCTATTTGTACTGAAATATTCGATTCAGCACTAATCAAAATTTTACCATTACTGTTGCTTATTGTTATATTCTTTCCAGCTTCTAAATTCAAATCACCTTCCATGCCGTTCAACGAGAGTACAGCACCTGTTGCATTGTCAGTTAATGATTGAGAAGTGTTCGAATTGAAAGAATAAGGGGCCGCAACAAGTGGGATACGGGGCGACATTTCGTTTTCGCCATCGAGTTGAATACCTAACCAATATTGAGTATTGAAGCCCAAATTCAAAGGTGTTACCTCACCTAGTACTACATCAAAAACTCCACTTGTTGTAGTTATTGATCTAGTTTCGCTCCAAACAAGATTGCCACCATTAGGTGAATCATATAATGAGAAACTTACATTGTAGTTGCCATCTAAGACTGGTTTCAGACTTTGATTAGTAAGTAATCCCTGATAAGATATGCTTTGTGGTATTTGCGAGTATGAGACCATGCTCATCGCAAAAAGTATCGATAATATTATTAAAATTTTTTTCATTTTACACTCCGCCGATGAGAGAATAATTAACTTATGATTAAAGAATTAAACAAATCTAATTAATTAATTCATAAATGAAAAAAAATTTATTTCATTTTGTTTCTATACTCCCTCGGATTTTCTTTGTATCGCCTCTTAAATCGGTTCGAAAAGGCAGATCTATCTGTGAAATTTAATTTCTGTGCAACTTCAATTGTATTATGATCTTTTAATAATTTTCTTGATTCATTTAGCTTAAGTTCTAATATATAGCTATATGGAGAGATTCTAAACATTTTCTTATACATTCTTAGAAAATGAAATTTTGAAGTAAAACAAAGATCTGCTAACTGATCTATTTCGAGGTTTTCGTAGTAATTGTTATCAATGAACTCCTTAACCTTCATCAATCTATATGCCAAATCAGAACTTAAGTTCGAATTTTTCATTTCCAGACCAGTTAATGAATGTTTCAAGACTTTATTATCATCTGTTAATAATTCTAAAAATGAATTGAAATTAATAGTTGTCTTTTCTAGTCTATTTCTAACCACATTATCTTTTATATAGATTATATTATCCATCAATAATTTATTTTCTGAAATATTATATTTTTTGTTCTCGAATACGGTGTCTGAAATATTATGCTCAAATGTATTCTCAAAAAAAAGACATATACCTTCTGTATTTTTCTTATCTGCAATTATTTCGAAATTTTGCTCCGGGTTCACTAATATAAATTCACCTGGTTTCAATATCTTTTCATATCCATTTATCCTATATATTTCAATACCTGAAACGCAGAACTTCAGAGAATGCAATTTCGCTGTGTCTTGAACAGCAGTGTTAGAGATATTAGAGTAAACTATATGACTATTACTTATCTGTTTATTAGTATAGTACATATCGTCTGTTATATATTTTATTTCAATTGTTTCTTTCATATACTTTTTTCAACCAATTATGTACATATAATGGAATCTCTTCATTGTAGTTATCAGCTGCATATTTAAACATTTGCCCCGATTCTGATAATTGAGCTACTTGTTTTTGGCTTTCTACTTTCATAAAAATATGCTCCGTATTTGGGACTTCAATATAATCAGCCATGTCCTTACCGTTATAATAGTCAACTATTTCTTCTATTTTCTTTGCGCTTTCGTTATCCAGTGCTTGTAAATCATATTGTCCGTGCAGTGAAAGTACTGGGTTACGTACTTCGCTCCAATATTTGACTATATTTGTTGCATTCAAATCCACGAAAAAATCACTATTCCGACCGAAAAATTTATTGTCCCCCATATAATTCAGATGAATCTGGAACAACCTACGAGTAGAATCTGAATCAATCATATCTTCAGCACTTTTACCTTTATAATATATCTGGTACAAATAGTCTCTTACCTGATTTTTAACATCATTTCCTTGAACATAATCGCCACCAGTCCAAAGCGGGTATTGAACATCAAAAGTTTTAAGCAAATAGTCATACCAATTATCGATCCGAATACCATAAACTATTGTAGCTGCTGGCTTCTTTTTGGCAGATATAATGGGAGCATGCATACCTCCTAATGAATGACCGAATATAGCAATTTTGTTTTTGTCGATTAACTCAGATTTTAATAATTCATCATAACCTTTAGAAAATACTTCATTTTCTGTATTAAATGTTATTTCATCGCATTGTAACTCGCCTCTCGAATCACCCATATTTGGTTTCTCTACTCTATAAACCAAGTAACCTAAATCTACCAAATCATCTATAAACTTACGCAAAGGGCTATTTGGGTCCGTGTACTCACAACTCTGACAAGGATAACCCTGAATATAGTAAATAGTCGGGAAAGGCCCTTTACCTTCGGGTTTCTCTATTATAGTCCTTATCTGATTACCTTTATAATCAAAACTATTTAATATGTATTCATTTTTTACAACGAAAGGAGTAGGTAGAAGTTCACCTCTGACTTCTATTTTCTTCCCTTTTCTTAATAACCCTAATTTGGTTTCTTTAGTTTTTTTAGTTTCACCAAGTTGCTTCATTAGTTCTTTAAATGAATTCGTTTCATTACCATTTACTGAAATTATTCTATCACCATCAATTACACCCATTCTTTCTGCAGAACCATTTGGTATTACTTTCTGAACTATTGCTCCGCTTTGTTGAGTTGTATCTGGAGCAAGGTGAACACCTAACATTCCTCTTCTAGGTAATTCCCCAGCTTGAATTGACAAAGATACTAGTAATGCTAACGACAAGTAGATAAAGTTTTTCATAATCATTCCTATTTATTTGGTATATTTGATTATTACTTTTAACTAATATGATTAGTTGCAATTTTAAAATTAATAGCAATAAAAAACACATGGCACAAAAAAACTATACGAAAGAAGATTTGACAGTTCATTGGGATTCTTCAGTTTGCATTCATTCGGAGAAATGCTACCATGGGTTAAAATCTGTTTTCGACCCTAAGGCAAGACCTTGGATTAACGTAGATGGTGCAAGCAAAGAAGAAATAATGCAGCAAATAGACCAATGCCCTTCGGGTGCATTGAGTTATACTTATAATAAACAAAAGGAAGGAGAAAAAATGTCAGAGCCAACTAAAGTAGAACCTTTACAAAATGGACCCCTAATTGTGTACGGGGATATAACTTTGAAAACAATAGATGGAGAAGAAAAACTAGATAGAAAAGCTGTTGCTTTTTGCCGCTGTGGACACTCTGCTAATAAACCCTATTGTGATGGGCAACACAAAGCTCACGATTTTAAGGGGTAGAATAATCTCTATTCATAAAAAAAATCAAGCGAAGCTAACGAAGTTTCGCTTTTTTTGTGCCCAATTCGTTAAATTTGGAATTACTATAACTTAAAACTTTGTAAATATGCTTACATCAAAAGAAATTAGAAACCAATTCATAGAGTTTTTCAAATCAAAAGGACACAGAGCTGTGCCTTCTGCCCCCGTAATACCACACGGTGACCCTACATTGTTGTTTACAAATGCTGGAATGAACCAATTCAAAGACGTATTCCTAGGTCAGGGAAACAGAGATTATACTCGTGCTGTTGATACTCAAAAATGTATTAGAGTAAGCGGTAAGCATAATGATTTGGAAGAAGTTGGAGTGGACACATATCACCATACTTTTTTTGAGATGCTTGGTAATTGGAGCTTTGGAGACTATTACAAAGAAGAAGCTATAGCATGGGCTTGGGAGTTATTAACTGAAGTTTGGGGATTGCCAAAAGACAGGTTATTTGCTTCTGTATTTCGCGAAGACGATGAGGCATTCCAAATATGGACTAAATTCTTACCAGAAGAAAGAATCCTAAGATGCGATGAAAAGGATAATTTCTGGGAAATGGGAGACACAGGACCTTGTGGCCCTTGCTCTGAGTTACATTATGACGGTACACCTGATAAATCGGGTCGCGATTTGGTCAATGCAGATGACCCAAGAGTAATTGAAATATGGAACTTAGTTTTCATACAATACAACAGAAATGAAAAAGGTGAATTAGAAAATCTGAAGAATACTCACGTCGATACGGGTATGGGTCTAGAGCGTATAGTACGTGTACTTCAAGGAAAAGACTCTAACTACGATACTGATATATTTATGCCTTTAATAGAAAAAATTTCTTCACTTTCAGGAATCAAATATGAGCATAGTGAGGCAGGAAAAACAGATATAGCAATGCGAGTAATTGCCGACCATATTCGTACACTCGCATTCTCGATAGCAGATGGTGCTATACCTGGTAATGAAGGCAGAGGATATGTGCTAAGAAGAATACTCAGAAGAGCAGCTCGTTTCTCACGTGAATTAGGATTCAGAAAACCCGTATTGTTTGAACTTGTTTCGGTGTTAGTAAATAATATGGGTGGATTCTTTAAGGAAATTGCAGAGAATGAGGAGTTAATTACAAAAATAATTAAAGCAGAGGAAGAAAGTTTCTTGCAAACACTCGATCAAGGTCTTATAAAGTTCGAAGAGCTTGCAAACAATAGCGATAAAGTTATAAGTGGCGAAGACGCTTTTTTACTTTATGATTCGTTTGGCTTCCCACTTGATTTGACAGAGTTAATAGCTCGTGACAAGGGGATGACAGTTGATACAGCTGGTTTTGAGAAGAAAATGCAAGAGCAAAAAGACCGCTCAAGAAGTAACAGAAAAAATGTAAGCCAGCAAGCAGAAAGCGACAACTATGATTTTGCTTCAGAGTTCGTCGGCTATACGGCTATGGAATCAGAAAGTACGATTCTCCACGTAGATAGTAATTTGATAATATTAGATAAAACACCTTTCTATGTTGAAAGCGGTGGACAAATCTCTGACACAGGTATTATACGAGTAGATGAAAAGGATTATAAAGTGACAGGAGTAAAGAAATCAGGCGAAGCTATACTTCACTTCATAGATGGAGATATATCAGCAGATATAACAGGTAAGCATGCCACGGCAATAATTGATAAGCAAAGAAGATTGAATATAATGCGTAATCACAGTGCTACTCACCTTCTTCACGAAGCATTGAAAAGAGTATTGGGCTCTCATATTCAACAGCAAGGTTCTCTGGTTGCCCCTGATTATCTCCGTTTTGACTATAATCACTTTGAAAAGATGACTCCGGATCAAATGACAGAGATTGAAAATATAGTCAATAGTAAGATTTTGGAAGCTCATACTGTAGAAACAAACGTAATGTCGTTAGAAGAAGCTCAGAACAAGGAAGGCCTGAAAATGTACTTCGGTGATAAATATGGCGAGACGGTTCGTGCTGTTGTTATGGATAGTAACTATTCTCAAGAGCTATGCGGCGGTACTCATGTTAAGAATACTTCCGAAATTGGTTTCATAAAAATCACTTCCGAATCATCGATTGCATCTGGAATAAGAAGAATAGAGGCAATATCAGGTTCAGCAATTCCTCAACACATCAGAAAGTTAGAACAAGCAATAGCCGATGAAAAAGAAAAAGAAGCAAAACTTCAAGATCAAATAAAACAGCTCGAAAAAGAAATCTCAGATTTGAAAACTAAAGAGCTATCAAGTGGTTTATCTGATGTCTCATTTGAATCTAAGAATGTAAACGGAATAAATGTTGTAGCTAAGAAAATAAATGCGGAGAATATGGAGCAACTCAGAGAGTTAGGTGATGAGTTAAGGAAAGGATTCAAATCAAATGGAATTGGTTTACTAGGTACAATTGTTGATGATAAAGTACAATTAGTTTGTGTGGTCTCAGACGATATAAAGAGCGATTATCCAGCTGGTAAGATAGTAGGAGAAGCAGCGAAATTCCTTGGTGGCGGTGGCGGAGGTAAACCCCACATGGCAACTGCAGGTGGAAGAGACGTTGCTAAACTAGATGAACTAATAGAGGAAGAATTCGTAAATATAGTTGCAAGACAAAAAAGTTAGATTAATAAGTAAGGAAGAACAATGAAAAAGTTTATATTTATATTTTTGATAACTGCGATAGTAACTGCGACTGCTATAGAGCGAAGCCCCTATTACTCTAGTCCCCATCATAAAGTTTTTGAACAATTCTTAGGTGAATGGGATGTTATTTATGCTAACAGAAATGACAAAGGTATTCCTTCCGGAGGTAGAGGAGTAGCAATATCGGATTTGGAATTAGGGAAAACAGTACTACGAATAAGTAGTAAATTGGATTATGACTTAGGCGAGATACAGCTTTATACTGTAATTGGCTATGACAAAAACCTATCTAAATATTATTTTGTGAGCTATGATAATTCTGGAGCAACTCCGTCACTTTTTTGGGGAGAATATAAATCTGGAAGCAGAATGTTTGAATTTAAAAATTATGAAAAATACCCTTCTGAAGGTGATATTCGTTTGGAAGTGAAACTAGAAAGAGACGATAAATTTATTATAAAATCTTATATTAGGTCGAACGGAAATGATGTAGTATCCACAGATATGGCATATATCAAAAAATAAAAAGTTCTAGCGGAAAATGAAAAGGGCTGATATAAATATCAGCCCAATAATTGTTTTCTTTTTTCTTAGAATAACAAATGATTAATATCTGTCGTCTCTGTCAAATCTTCTGTTATTTCTTGGTCTTTCTTCTCTTGGATTCGCTTTCTTAACAACAATTGTTCTTTCTTCGAATTCGCTTTGATCAATCTCGTCAATAGCACGTTGTGCTTCTTCGTCATTAGACATTTCTACGAAGCCGTACCCTTTAGATTTCCCTGTAACTCTGTCCATAATAACATTTGCAGATGTTACTTCACCAAACTCTTCGAATAATTCACGAAGACTGTCGCTAGTAGTTGAAAAATTCAACTTTGCAATAAATATATTCATACAATAAACTTTAAATAAATTATAAAAAACAATGACTGAATTACTCACTTTACTTTAAAGTATTTAACTTATATCAGTCAATAAAATGTAAGTTATATTTAATAATTGGAATATCAAAGAAAAAAGTTAAAATATTTACAATATTTAAACCCTTAAATTTTCAATCTCTTATAAATATAACTACCCAATTCTGAAATTAATACTCCAAACATAAGAATAGTAGCTCCCAGTAACTCAAGTGAAGATAATAATTCACTTAAGAAAAATGCTGCAAAAATAGCCGCAAATATCGGCTCAAGACTAAAAATTAATGCTGCTTTCACTGGCGTAGTATATCTTTGGTAAGTTGTGTGGATTATTGTCAAAACAAAGCTTGCGAGTACTGCGTTGAATGATAATGATAATAATAAATCAGATGAGAAAGATATTTCTAACGAAGGACGCTCGAATATAAAAAAACCGATTAAAGGTAGAGGTAGAGCAAACAGAAATTGGATTGCAACCAATTGCATTGTTTGTTTTTGCGAGTTATAGTTCTTAGTGTATAAGTCCATTAGTGTTATATAGACAGCCCAGAAACCAGTAGATATTAAGGTTAGTATATCACCTGTGTTCAAGTTCTCCAAATCGGGATTGGTGAATATATATAGTCCTATGAATGCTACTATAACACCAATTTTTGGCCAGAACAATAATTTCTCTTTTGATATGAGTTTAAATGCAAACGGAGTTAATACTACAGTTAATCCAGTGATAAATGCAGAATTAGTTACTTCTGTTAAACCTAATCCTACGGTTTGCAATACGAAACCACCACCGAATAGTAAACCTAATATTGCCCCAGTTTTCCAAGTCTTTGTTCCTATGTCTTTCATATATTTATGGAAGAATATAAGTACTAATGACAGGGCAATGGTAAATCTGAAAACTACATAGAGAAAAGGTGGACAGCTTTCTAATCCGAGCTTTGTGAACAAAAATGTAGCCCCCCAAATCAATGTCATCAGCAACAACATAAATTCGGCTTTCCAATGAGTTACTTTTTTACTCATTTATTTTTTCTCTGTACTATCAGTTGGATTTGTCTCTAATTTTTTGCCTTCCAGCTCTTCTAATTTTTTTCGAATCAAATCCATATCAGTACTAGATTTTACTCCGTTTATGGAATCAAGACGGGCTTTTTCTTTGGCTGCTTTTGCTTCTCTTGCTTTTTTCTCTCTTCTTCTTTTGTTGAAATTCACAGACTCAATTAAAGTAACATCTTCCGGTATAATACCTCTTGCCCGAAGAGTATCTTCAGCCACCAAATATCTCTTTCTGTTAGGAATCCATCCCTGAATCTCCTCTGGAATTTGTTTAATAGGGATATAAGCTTCTTCTACATCCATTGGATTACTTGAAAGCTTTAACCTACCTTCTTTGTTATTAGCTAAATCGAGCCAAGGACCAAATTTTCTATCATAATCAAACATTCCTTGTATAATTACGGGAGTTCCAGAGAGCCATATCTGTTGTTTATTGGAATCGAGCTCAACCCCTTTCCCCCAATCATAAAGCCATTTGGAATCAGACAAAAACTGTCTAATGCAAGAGTGAGAAACAGCTCTTCCAGGCATATCGAATTGGTGAAACGCATTACCCGCATACCTATGGAAATTCCAAGTGTATGGCAATACCCAAGTTGAGTCAAGTGATGATTTACGAATTCTGTCCCTCCAAACTAATGCATAGCGTCCCGGATAAGTTGGTGTTCGTTCTTTACCTGTGTTAGCAGCGGCAAACCGAACTAATACTCCATATTCATAGGCTGCGTAGCACTGAAATTTATTAGAAACCATTATTAGTTTAGGTATATGCTTAGCGTCGCAATAGTAAGGCGGATAAACCGAATAAGCCCGCATATCTGCGATTATAGTATCTGGTACAACTATACTATCTCCTATCTTTAGAAATCGCATTTCTTTTCTATTCAAAGTAATGAAGGCCTTGTTTGACCATTTATTTGAGTCACTATATGAGTATTTCTTTTTTATTTCTAAAAATTGGGCATAGTCCTCAATCTTCAAAGAGGTATAATTGATAGTAGGAAAAGTATCCAATGCAATAAATTTCTCTTCGCAGTGATCTATTTCTTCCGACTCTCTTGAATCTGTTAGGTCTTCTTCTTCTATATCCTTTGGGAGCTCTGACTCTTTGCAAGCAGCAAAAAATAAGAATATCAATGCAAAAAGTACTTTCTTCATAATTATATTTTTTAATCTAACGACTATTTTGGATATTAAGATATTAATAATTTTGCAAAGTTAGAACATTTTTTAATAAAAGGTAGATTATGGAAAGAAATACGATTTCAAAATTTATGGAAACAAACTTTTTGCATTTCAATTCTGCTGCATTAGTAGATGCTGCAAAGGGTTACGAAAAGCAATTAGAAATGGGCAATAAGATGATGATAACCCTTGCTGGTGCAATGAGTACAGCAGAGTTAGGAATTTCTTTGGCGGAGATTATAAGACAAGGTAAAGTGGATATTATTTCTTGTACAGGGGCCAATCTGGAAGAAGACATTATGAATTTGGTAGCCCACAATAGTTACGAAAGAGTGCCTCATTATCGTGATTTGACACCAAAAGACGAATGGGCATTGTTAGAAAGAGGGCTAAACAGAGTTACTGACACGTGTATTCCCGAAGAGGAAGCTTTCCGTAAACTACAAAAACACATATATAAGATATGGAAAACAGCTGAAGAAAACGGCGAAAGATATTTCCCTCATGAGTTTATGTACAAAATGTTGCTCTCTGGAGTTCTTGAAGATGACTATGAGATAGACCCTAAGAACTCTTGGATGTTAGCTGCCGCTGAAAAAAACTTACCTATTATTGTACCGGGATGGGAAGATTCAACTATGGGTAATATATTCGCCTCATATTGTATGAAAGGAGAGTTAAAGCCAAGCACAATGAAAAGCGGAATAGAATATATGACTTTTCTTGCTGATTATTATATAAAGAATACGAAAGACAAAGGTATTGGGTTCTTCCAAATAGGTGGCGGTATAGCAGGTGACTTTCCTATTTGCGTTGTACCTATGCTTTATCAAGATATGGAGATGGAGACTATTCCTTTTTGGAGCTATTTCTGCCAGATTTCTGACTCTACTACAAGCTTTGGTTCATATTCAGGTGCGGTGCCTAATGAGAAGATTACGTGGGGGAAATTGGATATAGACACGCCGAAATTTATAATTGAATCGGATGCAACTATAGTAGCACCATTAATTTTTGCTTGGCTTTTAAATAAATAATTCGTTATTTTAAGTGACTTTATTACAACAGTTTGAAATTATATTAGTTAAATTAAATGGAATTATAGGTGATGAAAAAAATTGTTTTAATTATAATAGCAATCGGTCTTATGACTATGAGTAGCTATTCGCAAGAAGACGTACTCAGACCAAAGGGGAGAACAGATGGTGGATATTCTAAATCTAATAATCACCCATGGGCTGTTGGTTTGGAAGGGGGAATTAGCTACAATGTGTATTCTGCAAATCTGAATTGGTTACCGGAATTACCCAGTCCAACATTAGCAGTATTAGAATCTATGAATGGGTTATCTCCATTTTTTGGAATATTTGTAGATTATGACTTTAATAAGACTTTTGGAATCCACACAAAGTTCCAATACAATTCTATTAATCATAGTAACACTAATAATGGTTTAAGGGATTTGAGAGACAATTTTAATTTGACTTATACAACTGAGATTATGGAACTCGAATACAAGGAGTCATATAATTATTTAGTTTTAGAGCCGAATTTGAGAATTAATGCGAACGAACAGTTATATTTTTTGATTGGTCCTTCTTTTCAGTTTGGAACAGGTAACTTTAAGACGGAATACACATATACCAAAGAACAGAACAACGTAATGTTTGATAATGGGACTTATGTTGAATCGGGTAGTGGTGAAGTGGCTTTTACTGAAAATAGATTAGCACTTAATCTTGCTGCAGGTTATAAATTTGAAGTTGGTAGGAATATATTTATTGCTCCTCAGTTATCATATCACTTGGGATTGTCAAAATTCAGAGATGATTATGCAATAAATGACGAGACACAGATAGAATCGCAAGGGGGTGGATTAAGTCCTTCCATACTTACTATTACTAACCAAAGACTTAGTAACTTACGCTTTTCTTTAACTTTATGGTTTGAAAACCTATAATCAGGAGAAATAAAAAATGAAAAACTTAAGTATATATATAGCTTTAGTAGCAGCTTCTTTCTCCTTGGCATTCGGACAAAATATAATAGTTAGTCCGATTGGGGTGAACACAGATGGCGATGATTTTTCGAGTGGTATTACTCTTAGAGCAAACGAGATGTATTTCACCGCTGATAAATCAGGAGAACAAACCATTTACCACGCTAAGTTAAAAAATGGCAAATGGGAAATAATGGAGAAAGTAGATAGCGATGTTAATTCTGGTGACCAAAATGGATCAGCAACTCTTACCCCAGACGGACAGTATATGATATTCGCATCCTACGAGCATAGTGTTGGCGGTATGGGTAGAACTGACCTTTACAGCGCTAGAAAAGTGAACGGCTCTTGGACTGATGTCCAAAACTTAGGAATGGCCGTGAACAGTAAGTATTGGGATTCTCAACCATCTCTAACAAGTGATGGTAGAACTTTATTTTTTGTTAGTGACAGACCGGCTTCCAAAGAAGGAACGAATATATTTTATAGCGAAAGAACGAGAGAAGGATGGTCGTTAGCAAAAGAGTTAACATCCGTGAATACTGATGCAGACGAAATGAGTCCATTTATTGCGGCTGATAACAAAACTTTCACATATTCAAGTAATAGATCGGGGGGGCAAGGCGGATTCGACATCTATTTTGCTAAAATAAATTCATCAAAAAATGCTTTTGATTTTAAAAATGCAGGTGCAGCTATTAATACAGAATATGATGAACACTTCTATGTTGTAGCAGCTAACTCTGAAACAGCATTTTTCAGCACTAATAAACCATCTGAAAAAGCTAATTTTAACATTTATACTGCGGTACCTAATCCACACGTAGCAGAAGATGTAGTTTTTGTGCACGGGAAAGTAACAGACATAGATGATAATACTCCACTTGGTTCAGATATAACAATTACTGATTTAACCAATGGTCAAGTAGTGGCTAATTTACGAAGTGATGATATAACAGGTGAATATAGCTCTGTATTAACAGCTGGTAGAAATTATTCAATTACTGCCGAAAAAGATGGTTATTTATTCTATTCAGAGAATTTCAATATCTCTTCCTCTATCACTAGCAAAGATATTACTAAAGACATTTCTTTAAGTAAGATTGCTGAAGGTAAAACTAGGTTGTTAATTTTCTTCGATTTTGATAAATCTACGTTGCAGAATGAATCTAAACCAGAACTTGAAAGATTGACCAAGTTTATGAATGATAATCCGAATGTTAAAATAGAACTTCACGGTCATACTGACGACAGAGGTGCTGAAGATTATAATAATAATCTCTCTTTAGAAAGAGCTAAAGCCGTTAAGGATTATTTGTATAATAATGGAGTTCAAAATGGCCGGATTGGTACAAAAGGTTTTGGAGAGTCGAAACCACTAATAGTGGATACAACTGAGGAAGCAAGGGCAAAGAACAGAAGAGTCGAGTTAGTTATTGTTTCTATCTAATTCAGTAAATTGCGTTATAAAAAATAAGACCCTCTTATAAATAGAAATTATTAGAGGGTTTTTTTGTAAACAATTTTTTTTTAAATTAGAACAATAAATAGAGGACATTTTAGTCTTAAAAATTATCAACCAAGTATTTTTTATTTGAAAATAGTATCTATCATATTGTTAATTCTAATCAATACGTTTGTTGCATTCCCTTGCACAGACAATCACGACCTTGAGTTCGAGAAACACGAAGAATTCAGTGTTGTGGATTGCGGAGGAAGCCATTCAGATGTTGTCCCTCACGAAGAAACATGCACTCCGTTTTGTATGTGCAACTGTTGTAGCACTCATTTAGTAGAGGACCGCACAAGCATAGATTTTGTAATAGAATATACTATAGCAGAGAGACAAGATCATAGATACGCAACAATCGATCAATATATACGCCCCAAGATAACACCCCCAAAATACTAATAATACTCACTGAATTGTCGTTTAATTACGACTGTCGATTATATAATAATTCGTATTACTATTTAACACAATAGGTTAATTCTATGATTAACAAAATTATTGATTTCTCAATAGAGAATCGTGTTGCTATTGGTTTTATGACAATAGCACTAATAGTGGGTGGTATTTGGAGTATGTATAAAGTTCCTATAGATGCCGTCCCCGATATAACAAACAATCAAGTACAAATAATTACTCAAGCGCCCAACTTGGGTACAGTGGATATAGAGCAATTTGTGACATACCCCGTTGAATTGGAATTGTCAAATTTACCAGGAGTTACGGAGATTAGGTCAATTTCTAGATTCGGACTGTCCGTTGTAACAGTGGTTTTCGAAGATGATATGGGTACTTATCTCCCACGTCAGCTGGTACAGGAAAAACTAGAATCAGTTAGGTCTGAAATTCCAAGAGATTTCGGCTCTCCTTCTATGGGACCAATCTCCACTGGTTTAGGCGAAATTTATCAATATGCATTAGAAGTTGCACCTGAGTATAAAGATAAATATACTCTCACAGATTTGCGTTCGTTCCAAGATTGGATTGTTCGCAGACAAATGGCTATGGTCCCAGGAGTTGTAGAAGTGAATGGATTTGGCGGGAATATTAAACAATATGAAATTGCGATTCATCCCGAAAAACTCAAGTCTATGGGGTTGACCATTGCTGAAGTTTTTACTGCATTGGAAAAGAACAATGAGAATACTGGAGGTGCATATATAGTTAAAAATCATCAGGCAAATTTCATAAGAGGTGAAGGTTTAATAAGTAGTTTAGAAGATATTCGGTCAATCCGAATAAAAAATATGAATGACATACCCATTTACATTAGCGATGTTGCCGATGTGAAAATTGGTAAAGCAATACGCTATGGTGCATTTACAAGAAATGGACAAGGCGAAGCAGTAGGAGGTATGGCACTAATGTTGAAGGGTGACAATTCGAATGACGTTATTGAAAATGTGAAGAAAAGAGTTGAACAGATTCAATTATCGTTGCCAGAAGGTATCAAGATTGTCCCATTTCTTGATAGGAGTGTCTTAATAGAAGAAACAACATCAACAATATTCACTAACTTAATAGAAGGTGGATTAATTGTAATATTTGTCTTGGTCCTATTCTTAGGTAATTGGCGTGGTGGGTTGATAGTAGCTTCAACAATCCCACTTTCTTTACTTTTTGCCTTTATACTTATGAATTGGTTAGATGTTTGGGCAAACCTCATGAGTCTAGGAGCAATAGATTTTGGTATAATAGTGGATGGTGCCGTAATTATTGTGGAAAGTACAGTTTTCGGCATAACTCAGAAGATACGAAGAACTAAGCAAGCAGTAAACAAGACCGAAATGAAGACAATAGCTAAAGAATCATCAAAAAAAATGATGAATTCCGCTTTTTTTGGTCAATTGATAATACTTATAGTGTTTGTACCAATTCTATTCCTAGAAGGCGTAGAAGGAAAGATGTTCAAACCGATGGCTTTGACATTCGGCTTTGCTATGTTAGGTGCTATGATACTTTGTCTAACCTATGTTCCTATGATGTCGGCTACGTTTTTGAAATCGAACGAAAAGCACAGCTTTGGAGATAAGATAGTAGCTCAACTTGAAAAACTGTATAGCTCTTCTTTAAAGTTTGTGCTCAAACAAGCTAAAGTATTTATTATTATATTAGTTGCTATTTTTGGGTTCTCGACTTATATATTTAGTCAGTTGGGGGGAGAGTTTATACCCCAGTTAGATGAGGGAGATTTAGCGTTCCATGTGATTTTAAAACCTGGGTCATCTTTAGAGGAAGCAATTAAGGCATCAACAAGAATAGAAAAACTACTCTTAGATAAATTCCCAGAAGTAAATGATGCAATGACCAAATTTGGTGTAGCGGAAGTTCCTACCGACCCTATGCCAATGGAGATTGGAGATTGCATAGTGAAGTTGAAGCCAAGAGATGAATGGACTTCTGCAAGTTCAAAAGATGAACTAATAGAAAAGATGAAAGCTGAACTACAATCAATACCAGGTATCAATTACGAATTTACTCAACCAATAGAAATGAGATTCAACGACTTGCTAACTGGCGTAAGGCAAGACATAGCAATAAAGATTTTTGGAGAAGATCTTGAAGTACTTGCCAAAAAAGCTCAGGAGGCCAGCAACCTAATACAGGGTATTTATGGTATAGGAGATATGTCAGTCGAAGCAACAACAGGTTTGTCACAAATCACTGTAAAGTACAATCGTGACAAAATGGCGCGCTACGATTTGGATATTACGGATTTAAACAATACACTGAAAACCGCATTTGCTGGTGGAAAAGCTGGTGTGATATTCGAAGGTGAGAAGCGATATGATTTGGTAGTCCGCTTGAACGAAGATGAACGAACTAACATAGATGATATTCGATATTTATATGTTAATACTCCTGACGGTACGCAAGTACCATTATCGGAAGTTGCAGAAATAGAGTACAACAATGGCCCTATGCAGATTAGCCGTGACAATACGAATAGAAGAGTTTACGTAGGAATAAATGTACGCGACAGAGATATAGAATCATTAGTCAATGAGATAAGAACAAAGTTAGATTCTGATTTAGATCTTCCAGCTGGCTATTATATCACTTATGGTGGTGCATTTGAGAATTTGGATAGAGCTATGAACAGACTTAAAATAGTAATTCCAGTTGTTCTATTGTTAATATTTATTCTAATATACTTTGCTCTAAAGTCATTCAGATATACATCGTTGATTTTCTTTGCAATTCCTTTTGCTGCAATAGGTGGTGTACTTTCATTATGGTTACGAGGATTGCCTTTCAGTATCTCTGCTGGAGTTGGGTTCATAGTACTTTTCGGAGTGGCTGTTCTCAATGGCTTAGTATTGTTGAATGGGTTCGAAGAGTTGAGAGAAGAATATGAATCGGATTTGGACAATAGGATAATTAAAGGAACAAAACGAAGAGTCAGACCAATCTTATTGACTGCTCTAACGGATATATTAGGATTTTTCCCCATGGCAATTAGTATGTCGTCAGGTGCTGAGGTTCAAAGACCATTGGCTACTGTCGTAATTGGTGGGCTTTTCACTTCTACTTTGCTAACACTATTTGTTTTACCAATTATGTACAGATGGGTGGAGAGTAGAAAAATTAAATTTAGTACAAAGATAGTAACTTCTGCAATAGTGCTTTTTATTGTTACTTTATCTGGAAGCAATAGTGCTTATTCTCAAAATTACGATGCAAAAAAGATAACAATAGAAGAAGCTATTGAGCTTGCAAAGCAATATTACCCACAGCTAAAAATCAAAGAACATTTGATAACTAAAGCTAACAAACAAAGCAAAAAGGCAGTTGACTTTGGTCAAACTCAACTCTTTACAGGGGTTGAAGAAGCTGGAAACGGAAATCAGGGTGTTCAAAGCATAATAGGGTTTGGACAAAACAATATTGATATTATTGGCTCATTTGCCAGAAGTGATTATTATGATTCGAATAAGAAGTTAGCAGAGATAGACTACAACCTTACTGAATTACAACTATCGCAACAAGTCTCTAACGATTGGATGAAAGTTGCCACTGCAATTAGTCATTATGAGTTTTATCTCAAATTTGATTCATTGTTTGCAGGTGTTAGAAAAACGAATCAGTCAAAATATGAATTGCAAGATATTTCAGGATTGGAATATTCGATTACTAAATCAAAATCTAATGAAGTTGCAAATCAACTACAGGTTTCTAAAACAGAAGTCGAACAAGCAATAATACAGCTAAACAAATGGCTGCCGGATGATAATCTCTACATAGCTAACACTAACTTTGAGTTGTTAGTTGGATCAGATTTGGAGATAAATCAAGCTCACCCCTACATAGAATATTTTAAGCAGAATATAGCGGTAAGTCAATCGCAACTGGATATGAGTTGTAGCGAGCTTTATCCTAAAATATCTGGCAATTACGCAATCCAAGATATTCAAGGTCAATCGGGTTTTTACTCTTATCAAATTGGTTTATCTTTTCCCCTCATATTCAACTCAGTATCAGCAGACATTGGGGCTGCAGAGCAAGACTTTATTATCGCTAAACAGACATTAGAAATGAAAGAGATTGAGTTTAGTGCAAATTATAAATCGCAACTTCTTGATATGAAAAAATGGGAAAGTTCATTCAAATATTATAAGAATGAGGCTATGCCATTAATCAATGATATTAAGGAAAAGTCATTTCTAAGATATCAGAATGGTGAGATTGACTACACTGACTTTGTCCAAAGTGTCAGGGAAGTGATAGATATAGAAGCAAACTATATAGAAGCGATGAAGAATTATTACAATTCATACATCAACTTAAAATATTATACAAATAAGTAAGAGAGATAGAAATGAAAAAATTAATTTTAATATTATTGGCTATAACTTTTGTTTCTTGTTCAAAAGAACAAAGCAAAGACCCACACTCAGATCATAATCATAGCGAAATGAATAATGAAGGACATCAGCACGAAGATGATATATTGGAGATTGACAAAAAAGTATTCGAATCGATGAATATAGAGTTTGACTCTCTTACAAAAAGGAATCTTAGCGAAGCAGTATATGCAACAGGTCATTTGCGGTTGCCACCAAACAATGAAGCAACTGTTACTGCTATGGTGGGTGCGAATATCAAAGATATAAAAGTTATAGAAGGCGATAAGGTAGCAAAGGGTCAAACCTTAGTGGTTATGCATCATCCAAATCTGGTTGAATTACAAACTAACTTTATCGAATTAGCAAGTGAATTGAAATATTTGGAACAAGAATATGCAAGACAAGAAAAACTATATGATTTGGATGCAAATTCAGGAAAATCATTTCAAAAGGTTAAATCAGAGTATATGTCCAAAAAAGCCAGATACAACGGTGAACGAAAAAAACTTGAAATGCTGAAAATAAATGCTGACAGAGTATTGGAAGGTGAAATTGCAGAGAGCATCAGTATTTCGAGTCCTATTGCGGGATATGTGACAAATGTTGCTGTACGAAAAGGTCAATACATTAATCCAAATGATGAGATTATAAGCTTAGTGAACAATGATCATTTGCACGCCGACCTAATGATTTTTGAGAAAGACGCAATGAAAGTGAAGAAAGGTCAGAAAGTTAGATTTAGCACAGAGTTTATTCCGAACAAAGAGCTGAATGCGAAGATTTATTCTGTGGGGAAAGTGTTTGAGGAGAACCCAAAAGCTGTGCATATACATGCGGAAATAACAGACAATAAAGAGGGGCTAATACCTGGGTTATATATCAAAGGCACCATATTAATTGATTCAGCAAAAGTAAACGCTTTGCCAGAAACGGCAATAGTTCGCGACGGAAAAGACTTCTATGCTTTCTTATATGAAGGCAAAGATGATAGCCACGTAAAGCTGAGAAGAGTAAAAGTAATAACAGGTCTGATAAAAGATGGTTGGGTAGAGGTTAAGAGTCTGTTGAGTAACGAAAAAACAATCAAAATAGCTCAAACTCAAGCTTATTTCCTACAAGCTGAAATGGACAAAGGTTCAGTGGGACATTCCCACTAAAAAATGCAATATGATTCAACAAGCCCACTTTATATGAGTGGGCTTATTTTCTATAATTATGATTATTTATATTTCTTGTTTCAAATTATTTGGCAAGCAACTTGCAATACTTCTCAAGAGGTATAAATATTACTAATTATTGGCTAAAAATAGACAATTGGCTTTACTAGATAACCCAACAATCAATAGATTGAAGAATAGTATTCTTTCACCAATCTTTAACAATCCAGACTTTGTATTAGCTGGTGGTGTATTGCTAATTCTTGCATTATTATTATTGCCACTACCTCCCTTTGCCTTAGATTTATTTCTGACATTGAACATTGCACTATCGGTAATGATTCTAATGGTCGCAGTTTACTTGGTCAAACCGTTGGAATTTTCAGCATTTCCTGCAATACTACTTATCACCACTATGCTCCGATTAGGATTGAATGTTGCATCAACAAGATTAATTCTGGGAGAAGCGAATGCTGGAAAGATAATATACGCATTTGGGGATTTCGTTATAGGTGGGAATATTGTTGTTGGGATTATTATATTCTTAATCTTATTAGTGATTAACTTTATAGTAGTTATCAAAGGATCCACAAGGATAGCCGAAGTATCAGCCAGGTTTACTTTGGATGCTATGCCTGGTAAACAAATGAGTATTGATGCCGATTTGAATGCTGGATATATAGATGAGCAGATGGCAAAATCGAGAAGAGATGAACTAGCACACGAAGCTGACTTTTTTGGCTCTATGGATGGTGCTGCTAAGTTTATCAAAGGTGATGCAATTGCTGGTATTATAATAACGATTGTGAATCTAATCGGTGGTTTCGCTATTGGTATGTTGCAACGAGATATGTCATTTGCAGATGCGATTTCTACTTATTCTACTTTAACTATAGGTGATGGATTAGTATCGCAAATACCGGCATTGTTAATATCAGTTGCTGGTGGTATAGTAGTTACTCGATCTGGTGCAAAAGATCAATTAGAAACCGAATTTGGGCAACAGTTCGGTGCAAAGCCAAGAGCACTCTATGTGGCTGCCGTTGCATTGTTCTTGATTGGTTTGCTTCCAGGGTTTCCTTTGATTCCTTTTACAATCATAGCTTCAATTATAGGAGCAATTGCTTACTTCAGAACAAAATCAATGAAAAAACTTGCTGAAGAAGAAATGCGTGAAGGATTACAGACCGCAGAACAAGAAGAAAAACCAAGCGAAACTCCTGTAGAAGATTTATTGAAAGTTGACCCAGTCGAAATAGAACTCGGTTATTCGCTCATTGCTCTTGTCGATGAGGCACAGGGCGGCGATGTTTTCAAACGAATAACCAATGTACGCAAGCAGTTAGCAACTGAATTAGGAATTATTTTACCTCCGGTTCGTGTGAGAGATAACTTGCAATTAGACCCAGAAAATTATATAATAAAAATTCGGGGGAATGAAGTAGCGTCTAATTTTCTATTTCCTAATATGTTATTAGCTATGAACCCTGGCACCGCCGAAGGTGAGCTTAGAGGTAAACAAGTAACAGAGCCAGTATTTGGACTTCCAGCAAAATGGATAGATCAGAATGAACGTGAGAATGCAGAAATAATGGGTTACACAGTAGTTGAATCAGCTACAGTGTTAACTACTCATTTAACCGAAATACTTAAACGAAACTCGGATAAACTATTAACTAGACAAGACACCAAACAGCTTATTGACAATTTGAAAGATGATTATCCAGCACTCACAGAAGAGATTTCGCCAGATAATCTACCACTATCGACTATTCAGAAAGTTCTACAAAACTTACTCGCAGAAGGTATTCCAATTCGTGATTTACCTTTGATATTAGAGTCGTTACTTGAATATTACCGAGTTACTCAGAATATAGACGTATTAACCGAATATGTGAGGCACAATCTATCTGAAACTATAAAGACCCTCTATGAAGATGTGGACGGTGTGGTACATGCGATATCGCTTGACCAAGAGATTGAAGATAGTATAACTCAAGCATTACAAAAAAGTGGCGGCAATCAAATAAGCCCATCTATGGGGCTGTCTCCTGAATTTATTTCAAGAGTGAAAGAAGGAGTATCGAAAGCGATAGACGATACAACAATTGCCGGACACCTTCCAGTGGTTATTTGTTCTGCCCAAGTACGACCTTATTTCAAGAAAATGATACAATCCGCATTCCCTGTTGTGAGTGTTATTAGCTATTCAGAGCTACCTTCTGATACGGATATAGAAATATTAAGTAGTGTAAATGTACTAGAACAAGTACAATAATTCAGGAATTTTCATTATTTTTATAATCTTAAAATATGAAAATCAAAAATTATTATAGAATACTTGGGTTAGAAAGCTCTGCCACTTCCGATGAAATTCGGATGGCATATAAGCGTTTGGTACGAAAATACCACCCCGACTTGCATCCCGATGATAAAAAAATTCAACGCGTTTTCAGTGAAATAAAAGAGGCATACGAAGTACTTAGTAACTTAGACGAAAGACTCAAATACAACCTATTGTTAAGTAAATCCAAAAAACTGATGGACGAAGTTACTCGACGCGAATATGAGATGAATAAGAAGAAATAACCCTTCTAATTTAACTCCCTTTGCATATATCAGATATTATAATTAATTTTATACCAAATGGTATAATACCTTTTGGTAAAACAAATTTTATAGTAAATGGTATAAAAAATGAAAAAGTCTCCTTTTGTATATGGCGTGACAGTTAGTGATGCTGCATTCACTAACCGAGAAAGTGAAATAAAGCGACTAAAAAGCAACCTCCTGAATAATATCAATACGATGATTATTTCTCCTCGCCGATGGGGTAAGACTTCTCTTGTAGAAAAAGTATCAAAACAAATAGCTAACAAGAATTCGAAAATCAAAGTCGTAAACCTTGACTTATTTGCAACATCTTCGCAAAGAGAATTCCTAGAAGTATTCGCAAGCGAGATAGTCAAAGCTTCTTCCAATAAACTAGATGATTGGATAGATTCGGCCAAGAATTTGTTAAAATCTATTACTCCTTCTATATCATTGGGAGTTGAGCCAATGACGGATTTTAGTTTGCAATTCAATTGGAATCAACCTACTAAAAACATAAAAGAAATACTCGATTTACCCCAGAAACTAGCAGAAGAAAAAAATATAAAATTGGTTATATGTATCGATGAATTTCAAAACTTAGCTTCGTTCGATAATTTCGAACAATTTGAGAAGAAAATGCGCTCGTCTTGGCAAAGGCAAACTAATGTCACTTACTGTCTGTACGGTAGTATGAGACACATGATGCTTGATATATTTGATAATTCATCACGGCCTTTTTATCGGTTTGGGGATATTATTCTATTACCCAAAATCAGTACTAAAAAATGGATTGATTTTATAGTCAAAGGATTCGCTAATACGAAAAAAGAAATTACACCAGAGTTAGCGAAAACTATAGCGGAAACAATGGATAATCACCCTTGGTATGTACAGCAACTATCACATTATACTTGGTTGAACACAAATAGAAAAGCGACTAACCGTAACCTCGAAGAAGCTATAGATGAACTATTAACTACAAACTCTCCATATTATCTACTAGAGACAAGTAGTATCAGTAGAACTCAGCTTAATCTACTAAAAGCGATTGCTAATAACGAAGAGCAACTAACTAGCAAATCAACTATGGATGAGTATGATCTGGGTAGCCCCAACAACGTTACAAAAAACAGAAATGTTCTAATGGAAAAGGATCTGATTCACCAAAGCGAAAACAAATATATATTCTTAGATCCAGCATTTGGGTTGTGGTTCAGAAGGGAGTTTGCGTAGTGATTCACTTTATACCAAAAGGTATAATACCAATAGGTATAAAATATTTTATACTATTTGGTATAATGAATGTACTGCTATTCACTTATAAACATATCGTCAGATATACTCACGCCTAACATAAACCAACGCCCTGGCAACTGAACCCCAAGTATATCGGAATATTCCCTGTCAAATAGATTCTTTACTGTTAAATCGATGTCAAAAATACTAAGTCTGTAAGTCAATTTGGCATCCATTACGAAGTACTCTGAAGTCAAACCAAACTCAATCGATTGGTCTTCTGTTACATCACGTTTGCGGTAAATTACATCAGTAGATAATTTTAGATAATCAGTCATGATAAAGAACAACCCCGCTGAAAAATTCAGCCCAGCAGCATTAGTAATATACTTAGAACTTATATCATCGGCAACTGTAATATCCAATATATTACCTCCAACGTACCAATTAAAAGTCTTTAAACTACTGCCCTCAAATCCACTTACCTTAAACTCTACTCCTCTTACCTGCAATTCAGCTAAGTTCTGAGCGTAGAGATAATCAAAAGTTGGATCTAGGTTTTGATTGTTAGCTATCTCACTTCCTTTCTTGAAACCATAGTCAATAATATTTTTCGAATCGCGCATATATCCCGTTACGTTTAGAGATACTTTCTGTGCGAGTTGTATATCTGTCCCTGCCTCATAATTCCACGATATTTCGGGCATTAAATCTGGATTCCCTAAGTTTCTACCGGCTGAGAGTATTCCATCTAATCCAGTTGAAACATATCTTTCTGTGTAGTCGGGTGTACGGATAGAACGACCCGCATTTGCTCTTAGTTTTATTTTATCCGTCAAGTAATAATTTGTACCAACACTAGGAACTACTTCTATGTCACCAGTAGGTAATAGCTCGCCCCTGAGACCAGCATTCATATTAAAATCAGTGTTGAAATCGTGAACTCCAACCGCGTATAAACCAAGTTGTTGTTGACTTCTATCGCCTCTATCAGTACTTTCCATAAAGTTGAATTGCAGTTCAGTTCCGAAGGTCATCGCCGTATTTGCATCTAGTTTGAGCTGGTCGTGTATATTCAGATTTCCGCTAATTGTTTTATGATTGTTCGGTGTAAACGCAGGGTTAAAAGTAAAATTATCTGTGGTATATATTAACCCAAAATTCCCAATTATATCGTACCCCTCGTAGCTTCTGATTCTAAATTTAGTCTGGCCAAAATACCTTTCTACTCGCTCTTTTGATTTATCGAATGAAGATGCTGTATAAAAGTATCTAGCATCGAAATATCTATAATCAGCAGCGAATCTATAAGCAATATAATCGGTTTCATTCATTGTCTCATTAATTGACATCCCACCTGTATGATTATTGAATCCATAATTATGAGTATTATTGAATGCTGGATAACCATAAGATTCATTGTGATTATAAGCAATATCAATATGTACGTTAGAACAGGTAGATGCTTGTGAAAAATAATTTATTCCATAGGTTGAATACTGCCCAATTGATATACCCAATATGCCTTCTTCGTATTCCTTATCATTTATAGTGTCCTTTTCAATATATTTTACTTTTTCTGAGGGAATATATCTTGGTGCATTACCGCACATCATAGGTGGTTGTCTATATTGAAAAAAAGTGGACATATTTCTTGTTACTATATTTATCACGCCACCGACTGCATCAGCGCCATAAATAACGGAACTTGCACCTTTGATTATCTCTATTCGGTATATATTAGAAAGTGTTAATGGTAAGTTACTATTGAAATGACCAGTCATTGGGTCGCCAATGCGGATACCATCGAGTAGAATTAGCGTTTGGTTGTATGTACCGCCACGCATAGTTATATCAGCTTGAGTGCCATACATTCCTCGGCTCTGTACTTCCACACCAGGGATATATCTTAGTAGCTCATCTACTGAGTTGACAGGCATCTGACTGATTTCGTATTGGGTGATAACTTCGACTTGTTTTCCTAGATCTTTGAGTTCGATTCCTGTGCGTGAATCTGTAACTTCTATTTCATCCAATCGGAAAGTAGGATAGCCCCTCTTTTCAGTACTATCTTGCGCCGATAGTAATGTTGAGGATATTATTAATATTAATAGTAAAGTAAATTTCATTTCAATTTTTGCTATTCATCTTTGATGCAATGTAAGCAAAGTAATATTAATTCACATTATCAACTATCAACTCTTTCTTGCTTGTACTAGTGATAGTACGTGTATAAACACAGCTGACGGCATCAAAAAGCCAGCAACCAATGTGAATGGATAAGTCCCCAATTGATTAGATAAAAGTCCGACTTCACTACCGTATATTTGTGGTGCATACATAGAAGTAATGAAGAGAAATATAATTGAAGCAATTACTGTTAGCCCCAGATAATTCCAAATAGTGATTAACTTAAGAGTAGGCATACCCTTTTTGTAAATTATAGTTCCCATTACCGACGCAGATAGAGCATAAATCATATCCATATTGTACCCTTCTATAGTTACATTACTATGCAAAATACCAGCTGCGACTGTGAATACGAATATAGTTTCTATTCCTATTCTGAAGGATTGATAATAAGCTAACCAATGCGGAGGAACTACTTTTATCCATTTTTCATTTCTATTCTTATATAGGAATAGGCCAGTGAATATGAAAAGTGGTAATATCATCATTAATACGAACCTAGGAGGAAATGATAGGTCTTCTAGGAATCCTGATTTGGAAAGTAGGAAGACGTAAACTTGCCAGAGAGTTAGGCCAGCTACTACTGTAATTTTTCTCTTCTTCCTCATAGCTAGATCACTAATTGAGTTATCTATTGCGTAAAACCCAATCTTAATCAGAATCAGATTCATGATTAATGTCAATAGTATATATGATAATTCTAACATGATAAACCTATTAATTAGTAAGTTTTGTTACCACTTCGTCAATGGCAGTTACACCATTTTCACCAAGTGCTTTTCTTATTTCTTTCATAGCCTTTTTCCAACTCGGAATTACTTCTGTTACGAACTCCAATCCCGATTCGGTTATAACTAGTTTAGGTAATTGCTTTTGCTCTAAATACCCTTTTTCTGCTAACCGTTTTAGATTTCGACTAACAGTTGATTTTTCTAAATAGTAAAATTCACTTATTTGTTTTTGGGTTATTTCTCTCATCTTAGAAGTAATGAAAAGGATGCTTAGTTGACTTTCCGTAATGTCGTGCTTAGCTAGATGCTTCCTGAATATATTGGAAGTAAGTCTGGAAATTAGTCCAACCTTACCAGCTATGCATGATGAAAAATCTGTTTTTTCTATTTCGGTGTAATTCATAAATGCAAAATAGATAACATAAGTTGTATATACAACTTTTTTACAATAATTAGTGAAAAAAAAAGAGAGAGGTGGATTTATCTTTTCACTAATTGTATTTTTTTACAAGACACTTAAGATACTGCTCTGTCACTCCCAAGCGTACGGCAAGTTTCTTTAGTGTTTCCGCCTTATTTTCTCTGATATATCTGTATATCAGGTCATCGAATCTGGTTATCTTAGGTACATAAAAACTAAGACCACCAAGGTTTTCTATCATCTGTATCACGACTTTTTCGCCGCATACATCGTATATCATTTGCAAATCTTCGGTCAAATCACCGTACTGCAAGTCTCTAAGTATATTCATAATATCTCCTAATAATTTTGAATATGGTAAATAATTCGATTGCTTTACAATCCGTACAACAATTTTATGTAGATTTTACATATTATGCAAATAATTGTTATTCAGATTTTGAATTATTTTTTATATATTTGTTTAACTTCATGTATTAATGGAACTTATAATTGAAAATAATTATCACCATATTGTTATTATTAACATCAACAGCTGCTTATTCTAAAGCAAAAGATGTTAATGTATATATTGAGATAATTGGAAATACTATTGGTTTTAAGCCAACAATCGAGTATAATATTAATACTTTTGAGTTTTTAGGTGAATCTCAGATAACATACATTAATTTTGGTGCTTCTATGATAGGGGTTATCAATGGAGGTATTTTCTATTCATCACCAGTTATTGGAATTACACAAGTGATTGGAGATGGAGCGGGGTTAGAGTTTGGGGCTAATTATTTCCGTCAATATAAAGGCGATCAAGATACGGACTTTGATAACGTATCTTCGATTTATGATTTGGATCATTACGATGCAATTGGTTTCCAAGCTGGATATAGGGAATGTTCCGAGACTTTCCTGTTTAGAATAACTTACACTCCATTTTATAGATTAGACACAAAGAAATTTACTACTTCATTCAGTATTAGTTTCGGGTGGGGATTTTGAGATATTTACTAATATTTATATTATTTACCACTTCTGTAATTGCTCATGAAGACAAAGATGTATATATGTACAATGAGGTTTATGGACCTCAAGAATCTCTTTGGGCACCAAATTTGGAGATTACTCTGCTTAGGACGGTAAGTGAAGAATATGGTGATGGTAGTCTAAGATTAAGGGGGGCAATACGATTTTCTGGCTTAGCATTATTTACAATGTATCCGAGCTATCTAGGTGGCTTTCATTATATTGTAGGCAGAGAACATAAGCTAGATTTAGGAATAAATATTCTTTATCAAGAACTTGAAGATTATTATCTTTTTCAGACAGGGACTTCGGTTTCTTTTAATATTGGATATAGACATAGATTAGGTAAAAATTGGTTTGTAGGATTTGCCTTCAATCCAACTTATGGCAAAGAAAACAAACCGTTTTATCCAGTCAGCCTTAAAATTGGAGCATCTATTTTTTAGTGGTCAATTCCTTCAAATAGTATTTTTGCAATTATCACATATCTTATGTAAGTTACATAGTACAGATATGTAATATCTACATAATCAAAACTAAGAAAATGTAATATGGAAAACATAAATCAAGAAATAGGCAATCGGCTTCGTGAGATACGTGATATTTTTCACGAAGGAGTGAAGCTATCTGCGGACCAATTCGCATTCATACTTGACGAAACTGGCGATAAGATTCGGAATTATGAATTAGGAAGAGCAGCTGTAAGTGTGCGACTACTTCGCAAATTGCACGAGAAAGGAATAAATCCAACTTACCTTATTACAGGAGAAGGTGAAATATTTGCGGAGAACAGAGCTGGAAAAAAACGCAAAGAAATTATCAAACAGAATATCGAAAAAGGAAAGTTAGAGGCCAATAATAAGATTATTCTAGCTGTTGCAGGTAGTATAGATGACTAACTATTCTGATTTGAATACCCTACTATTGTTTGATTTGCTAGTTGATTATATAACTTTGCAGTTGAACGGAATAGATAAATCGGTTCAATTAAAGGAATTGAAAGAGGAGGCCGATAATAGAGAAGTTGGTTTATATGACAAAGCATTTAACAAAGCGCTAAAGAATCATAAACCACTGTTAGAAATAGAAAATGAAAATTACGAAACACCTGAGTATATAGAAATTATTAGCAAATCGTTAGATGGATCTGAGTATGCAGTTGCTCTTGTTAGCGGAAGCGAGCTTAGTAGTTACGGAATTATTGATGGTCAACATATTTTATTTGAAAAAAATACGATTCCAAAGAATAATGATATTATTTTGGTAAAGAGAAAAAACAACATAATTATAGAAAGATATAATAATAAAAATCATAAAAAAGAATTAAACACGTCCGGAAGAAGTCGAAGAACAATTACTAATAGAAATGAAGACAATTACAATATATTAGGTGTAGTTAGATTAATATTAAAAAAAATTTAGTTTTTTATTTATAAATACATTATATTTATCTTTGTAAATAGAAAAAAAACAAAAAGGGGATAAACTATGAGTTCGAAGCCAATATTAGTTGTAGATGATAATAAAATCACAACAAAATTGCTTAAGAGATATTTAGAATCTAATGGCTATGAGGTGATGATAGCTCACGACGGGATAGAGTGCTTAGAGGCCGTTAAAGAAAAAAAGCCTTATGCAATCGTGCTTGACGTAATGATGCCGAGAATGGACGGTTATGAAACAGTCCGTAATTTAAAAGCGAACGCCGAAGACGCCAACATACCAGTTGTGATTGTAACCGCACTTAACGACACGGCGAATCAGCTAAAATCAATAGAAGCTGGTGCTGATGATTTCTTAAGTAAACCAATAGAAGAAAAATTATTAGT
Organism: Ignavibacteriota bacterium; assembly: GCA_020437395.1. Lineage (GTDB taxonomy): Bacteria > Bacteroidota > Ignavibacteria > Kapaibacteriales > UBA2268 > PGYR01. The sequence goes on from JAGQWJ010000008.1 coordinate 29,780, forward strand.
TGCTAAAGTAAAATTATTGTCAGACCTTAATATTGCTCAAATGAAAGTTAAGGCACTTACTGCTGCGTTAGATGGAGCTGGGCAATCATCTGAATCAGTTCTAACTGAAGCAGGGTTGAACGTATAATAATGAGAAATAAGAACTTTATAATTGCCATAGTTGCAATTTTTACTACTCTATTTCTAGGAAGTTGTAAGACTTTGAATCAGTTTGCTGACTCATTGAATAATTTGCAACGCTTAGAATTCAAATTAGATAATGTGAATAATTTCAAATTAGCTGGAGTAAACCTTAGCAATATCAAATCCGTTAGCGATTTATCTTTAATGGATGGTATTAAGCTAACAAAGGCTTTTGCTGATAAAAAATTACCTGCCCAATTTGTGCTTAATGTTGATGCCAGAAACCCAAATGATGGTAAAGGTGGATCGAAACAATCAACCGCTACTCTGTCATCATTCGATTGGAAATTATACATAGACGACAAGGAAACAATTGCGGGAGACATAAACAAAGAATTTGTAATACCTGGTACAGGGAGTTCTGAAATAATACCATTGGTAATGAACATAGATCTTTATGAGTTCTTTGGCAATAGAGGTTATGAAGATATCATAAATCTTGCGTTGGCTATTGGTGGACAAAGTGGAAGTGCATCTCGTTTGAAATTAGATGCAAGACCTACAGTAAAAACACCAATTGGCAATATTAATTATCCTAATCGAATTACAATAGTTGACAAAGGTTGGACAAACTAAATGTTTGAAACTAAATTAATTATTTGTTATATTGTCATTATTTATATCTTAAACAATTGCGGAGCTCTTTAGCTTTCTCATGGACGTACCCCTGCTTATAACGATTATTTCTATTCTAATCGCTACTTCAATTTCGTTCTTATCTTATATGGTTTCGGCTCTAAGTCAAGACGATATTGATAAATTTATTGAAGACGAAACTCCAAATGCTAGAAAATTACAAAAAGTCTGGTTGAAATTCGACGAATCTTTTAATCCGTTTATGATAGTTGAAATGGCACTTTATGCTATTGCAATTTTCGTCTTTGGTCTTTCTTTCGATTTTCAAACGAGTACTTTGGTCTCAATCATTGGTGGATTTTTTCTACTAATTGCAATGACTCTAACACTAAAATTCATAGCTTATTTTATTGGTATCAAACTATCGAAAACATCGGCTACTAAGTTTGTTCCTTTCTTCGATTTGTTCTATTCAGCACTATCACCTCTGGAATTGTTAAATGAGAAAATATCACACAAAATAAGTGGAAAAAATGCCGAAGAATTCAGCAGAGAAGAGATTACGGCTCTGTTCGAATCTGCTAAGGACGAGGGCTCGTTAGATGATGACGAATATAGAATATTGAAAAACATAATGAATTTTAGTGAAGTTTTAGTTACGGACGTTTTAACTCCGCGTACTGTTATGATTACCCTTCGTGCAAGTCAAACTATAGGTGAAGTTCAAGATATTACGGAACTAAGTCAATATTCGAGAATCCCAGTTTGGAGCGATGACAAAGAAGATGAAGAAATAATTGGTTACGTCTTGTCTAAAGATATATTTCTTACTGCTCTTAAAGGTGAAAAAGATAAGAAGATTAGCACTATCACAAGAGAATTGAATCTGATAAACGAAAACACGCGTTTGGACAAAGCTTTGGAAGAGTTTTTACGAAGGAAAAAACACATGTTCGTAGTTGTTGATGAATATGGTGGTGTAGAAGGCCTTATAACTATGGAAGACGTTCTTGAAACAATTTTGGGAGTGGAAATAGTTGATGAGGGTGACAAAGTAGCGGATTTACGTGTATTAGCTAAGCAACAAAGAGACAAACGTATAGAACGCAAACACGATTTATAGAGTTTTTCAGAATTGCTATGAAATTTCTATTTACACTTTTGTTTGTTGCTCTTCCTTTGAATAACCTTATTTCTGATGACTATGACCGAATTGGTGTAAATTATACACACTCTCTTGGTATCCACTCATTATCAGCAAATCTGAATGATAATGATGACATATTTGAAACTATAAATAGCGTAAATCTTTCATTTCAAACAGATTTTGAAGTCAGGCATATTTTCAGAAGAACCAAAGTTCAATTCAACATAGGGCACTCAAATTATTCTATGAAAGATAGTGCTATAATAGAGAATCTAAATTCGTTAGATTTTTTCATTGGCTTCGGAAATACTTACACGATAGATAATAATGTTACATTTTACTTTTTAGTAGGTAGTCAAATTAGCTACCTATATGAAGCACCAGTAAATTTTTCAGTTCGAAATACTGTTGGATTCCCATATTTATCACTTGGCGTTTATTTCAATATTATAAGCAGTCTAGAACTTAAAACTTCAATACAATCAGGTCTGTTTAACAATAGATTGTTAGGTATAGTGCCAAATTATGAAATCGGATTGATTTGGCGTTACTAAATAAAGAGTAGTTTCTTAGATTCCTCCAAATCATCCCTATGCTTAGGGTGTGCAATTCTTATTAGCTCAGATATCCTTTCTTCAATGGTTTTACCATAGAGATAAGCTACGCCATATTCTGTAACAACGTAGTGAATATGTGACCTAGTGGTAACTACACCAGCCCCTTGTTTAAGAAATGGAACTATTTTCGATTCGCCCTTGCTTGTAGTTGAGCTAAGTGCTATAATTGGTTTTCCTCCTTCCGAAAGCGACGCACCACGAATGAAATCCATCTGGCCGCCAACTCCAGAGTATATCTTAGACCCGATAGAATCGGCACAGACCTGTCCTGTTAGATCTATTTCGATTGCACTATTGATAGCTACTACCTTTGGGTTTCTCTGTATCACAGTAGGACTATTTACATAGTCCGAATCTAACATCTGCACAGATGGGTTATCGTCTATAAAGTCATATAAGTTCTTGCTACCTACAACAAATGAAGAAACGATGTATCCTTTATGCTTCTTTTTCAATTTCCCATTTATAACCCCACTTTCTACAAGTGGCAATATACCATCAGAGAACATTTCGGAGTGTATACCCAAGTCCTTATGATTTCCAAGGAACGAGAGTACAGCATTTGGAATTGCTCCTATTCCCATTTGGAGGGTTGACCCATCTTCAATAAGTTCAGCTATGTTTTTACCAATAGCCATATTTTCTTCACTAAGAGCGGCGTACTCTACTTCGTATAAATCAACATTTCCTTCTACTTTTATATCTATATCATCTATATGAATAATCCCGTCACCGTGAGTTCTAGGCATCTTATCGTTTATTTGAGCTATAACTACTTTTGCAGTCTCCACAGCTGCTAAAGATGTATCTATAGAAGTTCCGAGTGAACAAAAACCATGTTTATCTGGCGGTGAAACTGTGATTAGGGCAACATCTATCTTTATTACTCCTTTGCGGAATAGTTTGGGTGCTTCACTCAAAAAAATTGGGATGTAGCTATTAGCTCCACCTCTTATGGATTTTCTGGTATTGGCACCTACGAACATTGCTTTAACTTTGAATGAATCTTCCATCCCTTCGTTGCAGTAAGGAGCGGGACCCTCTGTATGAATTTGGTAAATACTGACATTTTTTAGTTCCGTGTATCTTTCACTCATCGCTTCCACTAAAAGTGATGGAGCGGCAGCAGCTGAATGAATAAATACATTGTCATTACTTTTGATTAGCTTTACGGCTTCTTGAGCTGTGTTCGTCATATTTTTTATCTTTTTTGTAAATTGAGATTCTTCAAACCTAATTAAAAATAAAGAGAAATATTATAATTAAAGATTAAATACTCTTTTTTCTTTTTAATATAATATTCTTTTCTTATATTTGTCTTAGGTAATAACACAAAATACGAATAATTGAAAAGAACATTTGCCATATTATCAATACTTCTATACATCAATGCGTTGATTATACCTGTGTTCCCTGTATTCAACTACATGGTCAATACTGAATTGTACGAGGCATTATGTATCAACAAAGACAAACCAGAAATGGAATGTCATGGTAAATGTCACCTATCTGATGAGATAAATGAGAAAGAAGCTGAAAAGAAAACTACTCCTTTACTCGAAATCAACCTAAAAGACTATCCTATTGGATTTGTAAATTTCGTAGTACTAGATGAATTGATTCCTTCGGAATTCGAACCCCAAGTAATTCCTATAAGAGAATACTCATTTCATCTTCAATTAGATATATTCCATCCCCCTAAGCAATTAGTATAAATACATATACTTACACAAAATTAAATTGCTTTTTTAACAAATAAATATTATAAAATAAAAATATATAAAAGGGATAACTATGTTTAATTCATTAAAATACATAGCATTATTGCTATTGGCAATCACTATGTTTTCGTGTTCAGATGATGACACTAATCCAGTAAAAGATACTGACGAAATAACTCTAAACTCGATCGTAAATAAAACTTCTGGTGACTATACGTTTGACGTATTATCAGAAGGCACTGAATTAGAAGAAGGGCACAATGTGTTTTACATTCGCGCTACGGACAATTCGGGTAACTCAATAGCTAATGATATATCAGTAAATCTGATGATGGATATGGGTATGATGATGCACTCTACACCATTTATGACCGAAGTCGTAACTATGAATGACAAAGAATACATAAAAGTAGATGCTACATTTATAATGGCAAGTGCTGGCGGTACTTGGTTTCTGACATTGAAATCGGAGACTATGAATATTGATGAGAGAATAGATTATACAGTAACAGCAACAGGAAATGTGAAGCGATTTATATTTGATGAAAAATCATATTTCGTAACACTTCGCTCTTTGGATTCTCCCAAAGTGGGGATTAATGATTTCATAGTTTCTATTCACACTCGTGAATCTATGATGATTCACCCTGCAGTTACTGATTTGACTACTGAAGTAGAGATGCTTATGCCTTCTATGGGGCATGGCTCAGATGGGAATGTAAGCCCAGTACATACTGAAAATGGTGTTTACGCAGGTAAAGTAAACTTCAATATGACAGGCGATTGGCAAATTACGCTTAAGTTGAAAAGAGGCGATATTATGATTGGTGAGCCAATAGTTTACACATTGGATTTCTAATCTAAATCTTAAAGAGAAATGGGTGTACCAACTCGGTGCACCCACAGTCTCTGGAGAATTAAATGAAAAAGTTAATATTAATATTACTATTACCATATTTATTGATAGCAGCTACTGAAAAGGATTCTATTTCAAATATTGAGTATAAGTCTGATGAGATTATTGTCATTGACGATGATTTTAATGCTGTTCAGAAGAATATGAACACTGTACTCAACTCTGTAGACGATTTGCTCAAATATAATAATTCTATAGATTTGATTACCCGAGCTAATTTCGCATCCGAAGCAATAGTGCGCGGTTATGATCAGAATAGATTGAGCGTAACTATCGATGGTATGCGTATGTTTTCAGCTTGTATAGATAAGATGGATCCAATAACTTCGTACATAGAAGTAGAAAACCTGAAAGCAAGTGAAGTATCGGCTGACAAATCTGACATGAGCCACGGTATTTCTGTTGGGGGTAGCTTAAATTTTATTACTAATAAACCTACTATCAATAATGATTTCAGAATAGTATTAGATAATCAAATTAGCTCTGCCTCCGAATATTATAATAGTAAAGGTAGAGTTGACTATTCTAGCGGTAATTTCGCTACACTAATAAGCTATTCGGTGAAAAATGCAGGTAACTTTACTGCTGGTAATAGTACTTTGATAGGTAATAGCAGCTTTAGTAAAGAAAATGTAAAATTGAACACATTATACAACTCAAGTACTAATATCACTCACGGATTAGAATATATATATGACCATAGCGCTGATGTAGGTTACCCTGCCCTTATTATGGATACTCGCAGTACTGAAATGAATATGCTATCTTATCAGTTGGGAATGAAAAATATAAATGAAGTGATACTTAGTTGGGATACTCGAGTTTACTACAATAGAATCTCTCACCTAATGGATGATTATAATAGAAGCGATGAAGAGATAATGAACCGTTCAGTTATGCCAGGTATGTATATGCCTATGGACGGGACTACTGAGACTATGGGTTTCCTTACTAAAAATAAACTATTAGTCGGAGATGATATACTAAAATTCACATTAGAAGTATTCCGAATGAACGCTTTCTCTGATATGAAAATGGAGATGTTAGAGACCGGAAGAGAAATGTACTTGATAAACTTAGGTGACATAGAAACATATAGTGGAGGCATATATACAGGGTATTTCACTCAACTTAATGAGTCACTATTGCTAAAACTAAATGGTAGAATCGATTATATAACTCGTAAGGTAAATAGCGAATTTGCAAGAGCAACAGCTGAAAGTTATTGGGGCAATAATTATTCGAATAATAATCTTCAGCTCAATACTTCTGCCAATTTACAATTAGAAATATCAGAATCACAAAACGCTAATATTACACTATCTAGAGTAGAAAGAGCCCCAACTCATTTGGAATCTTTCGGATTTTACATCTATAATATAGCAGATAATTCCATTTATATTGGTAATCCAGATTTGAATAAGGAAAAATCATATTCTGTAAATCTTGGCTATGACTTCCATTCTGATAACTTCAATCTAAAACTAAATTTATACAATGATTATATAGTCGATTATATTGCAGGACTTGTTGACGATGGGGTTGAGGTAGTCGAAACATTCGCACAGAGTTTCAAATTGTTCCAAAATATAGGTAATGCCAATATAACAGGGATGGAAGCAAGCATTGACTATAATATTAACTCTAGTTTTGGTTTACTTGGTAAGTTGAAGTATCAATATTCACAATCACTAACATACAACGAGGCATTGCCATTTACACCTCCTCTTTCTGGAATTTTAAACTTTAGTTATACAACAAATAGCTATACGGGAGTGATTGGAGTCGAGTTTGCAGCTGAGCAAAACAATATCTCTAAGTATATAAATATAGAAGACAGTACTCCGGGTTTTGTGATACTCAATTGGAGAAATAATTATAAGATAAACGATACTTTTAAGTTGAGATTCGGAATTGATAATATATTTGACAAATACTATTTCACTCATTTTAGTATAAACAATCTTCCTAGTTTAGGAAGAAATTTATATTTAGGTCTTGTGGTAGGTATGTAAACAACATAAGATTACGAAAATTGTCAATTAATTGTATTTAGACTATTACTTGATTAAATTGTGAATTGAAATTAAAGCGAAATAAAAACAGAAATCAACAATTATGAATTTAATTTTTTTAGGTCCTCCTGGTGCTGGCAAAGGCACTCAAGCAAAGAGAATTTGCGATAAATACAACTTAACACAAATAGCTACTGGTGATATACTACGTGAGCATTTGAAAAATGAAACTGGGTTGGGGAAAAAAGCCAAGGAATATATCAACGCTGGCAATCTTGTCCCTAATGATCTTATAATAGATATGATGCGTTACGAAATAGAGAAAAATCGATCGAAAGGTGGATATTTATTAGATGGATTCCCAAGAACAGTAAAGCAAGCAGAAGCATTAGACGAGTTGCTCAAAGATATAAATGACAAAATTGATGTTGCCATTGTGCTAAACGTTCCTAACGATGAGTTGATAGCTCGATTGACAGGGAGAAGAGTATGTCCTAATTGTGGAACTTCATATCACTTATTGTTTAACCCACCCGCTAATGAAGGCATTTGTGATCATGATGGTGAAGAATTAATTCAAAGAAAAGATGATAACGAAGAAACTGTAAAAAATAGATTAGAAGTTTACACAAAAGAAACAAAGCCAATAATTACATATTATGAGAAACAGGGACTTGCTCACCACGTTGATGGTGTGGGCTCTGTTGACGAAATATTCAATCTGATAAACGAAGGAATTGATTCGTTCGTAAACGATTAAAATGATTATCAATTCACACATAAATTGTATATACTGCCAATCAGAAGCAGTGATAAAGCATGGTAAAACACGCTCGGGAGATCCTCGTTTCCGTTGTAAGGATTGCGAAAAAACTTGGGTGAAGGGCATAGTTATTTACAAAAAGCCTGATATAAGTGCTATTGCAGAATCATATTTGCTTGGGTATTCAATACGAGATTTGGTGCCATTTTACAAAAGTTCTCCTCATCGGATTAATATTAAGATTCGTGAATTTTTAGGTGAGACACAAAGTTGGGAATCTTTCTTAGATAAGAACTCAGATGTTCGCAAGGCTGATGTGGTCTATTTGCAAGGGATTAGATTTAATTGCTCCTACAAATCACCTGAGAACAATGAGATGTTCGTAGCGTTTGCAATTGAAGGGCTATCATCACAAATTATTGGATTCGAAATTGCTGAAGACAATACAGAAGATGTATGGACTAAGCTTATTGCACGATTAAGCAAACGTAATTATGAAGTAAAAACGTTTCTTACGAGGGATATTAAAACAGTCGAAAATTCCGTCACAAAATATTTTAGTGATTCCAGAGTAAAACTTTACTTGCACAAATTGAATAGAGATAAGGAAGTGGCTAATAGGTGCTGCGTATTGGAGAACGTCAAACTCAGAGATAAGCTAATAGACGATGCCTTAAAATTTTACTCTAAATTAGACAATCAAAGCTATACTTCATATCTGAAAAATAGATTCGATATGGATATCAAAACATGCATAAAAAAGGATTGCGATAGATTCTTCGAATGTATGATGAAGAACTGTGGAACCGAGTCCGAATCGAGATTAGAACAGTTATTAGTAGAATTCCACAATCGTTTCGAGAAATTCCATGCACTCAAAACCGACCCTTATATCATTATCAATGCGTGGATAGGTCTTCACATGCTAAGACCGATGGAATGTGGTTTTACCAGATATTCCCTCTATAATCAATTGCCTTGCAAATGCTCATTCGCTTGCTTTGCGAGCAACCACAATGATGAGCAATGCGAGTTTATTCCAAACCAAAGAGAACTTAGTGATTTCGCGAATGAAGTAACTATTCGAGCTCTCCACTTACCAATTGAATCAACAGTAAAAGGCAAATTCAAGCTGGAACTCACAAGTTTTTAAGTTAGTGGATTCGATATATTTTTTGAATTTGTTCAATTAATAATATTTGTTAATTTACTGAATGATTGATATAAAAGAAAAAGATAAAAAATTGATAGGTTATTCCTTCATTGATTTGTTTGCAGGTATAGGTGGTTTTCATTATGCATTAACTTCCTTTGGAGCAAATTGTGTTTTTGCTAGTGAAATTGATGAGAAAGCCGCACACATATACAATGTAAATCACAAAACGGAACCATTTGGTGATATAACTAAGATTAGTGAAACTGATATTCCTAATCACGATATACTCTGTGCTGGCTTCCCTTGCCAAGCATTTTCCATATCTGGTAAACAAAAGGGATTTGAAGATACTCGAGGTACATTATTCTTCGATATTGCTCGAATAGTAGATCACCACAAACCCAAAGTTCTTTTTCTTGAGAATGTAAAGAATTTCATAAAACATGATGGTGGAAATACACTTAAAACGGTAGTGAATGTAATTGTGAAAATGGGCTACAATGTATATTATGAAGTACTCAACACCAGTAATTTTGGATTACCTCAGAATAGAGAACGTGTTTATATCGTTGCTTTTAGGAATGATTTAAACAGTTCTTTATTTAGTTTTCCTAGTTTTATAATAAAATCTAAATTAACAGAGATCCTTGAAAATAATCCTGAAGATGGGAAAGTAATATCGAGAGAAGATATTTCGATTGATAAAGATTATATACCCCAAACAAATATGTTTGGAAAATCAGAAATCCCAAACAAACCAATTCAAATAGGCAAAGTGAATAAGGGTGGTCAAGGTGAAAGAATCTATCATCCTTTAGGTCATGCTATCACCTTATCCGCATACGGAGGTGGGGCTGGGTCTAAAACTGGATTGTATAAAATAGAAGATGTAATTAGAAAACTTTCACCCCGTGAATGTGCTAGGTTACAAGGATTCCCTGAATCTTTTATTTACCCATCAAGTATTTCAGAAGCTCACAAACAGTTTGGTAATAGCGTCTCAATCAACGTATTACAGTATATAACGCAAGAAATTATAAATGTATTAGAATATAATGAAAAAGAAAATACTACTCGGTTCGCAAACGGCAAAACAGGGATTCAGAAACGAAAAGAAATAGTATCAAAATTTGAGAATTGGAAAAATAATCTTGAGGCAAGAGCATGGCTTTTGATAATGGAATATGAACTTACTGAAATCAAATCAGTTAAAGCTGTTGTGATTTCTGGGTTTAAAACTGATGTACAAGTACAAATAACTATTCATCTAGCAGAAGCAATCAACGTAGAAAACCTTCAAGTTAAGTTAGTAAGTAACCTCAAAGGATTCAACCAGATTGACAAAAGATGGACGGATAAATATGTCGAGATGTGGGATATACCTAACAACATAACAAAACTAATAAAGCAATATACCGGAGAGTTGTTACCATCTATCGATGAGCCAAGAGACAGTCGGAGAATGTTTATTGATGAACTTAGCAAAGTAAGTCAGAATAAACTGGTAAATTAGTTAGTAGAGAATCAAACGTTAATTGTTAGTGATATTCTCAAAGGTCGAGGTAAATTTTCAGCGGAGTGGATGCTAGTAGCCCAAAAAGTTGAAAATTCAGCAAGGTGGGTTCTCAAACCAATGAATTTTTGTGTTAACTATTTTGGTAACGGAAAAGTAGAGATCACAAAACAAGGAAACATAAAGATTGGAAGGATTACAATGCAACGAAAAGGTGGAGATGGGGGAAGAAAAACGGCACAAATGTTACAGTTTAAATTAAATCCAGCAGAACTTTTTGAAGTTTAACTGATATGATGAAACTCTTAAAAAAAAGCTTCATTCTTTGCGGAATGAAGCTTCTCTTTATGAGCCGCCTATCGGATTCGAACCAATGACCTGCTGATTACAAATCAGCTGCTCTACCAACTGAGCTAAGGCGGCTTAAATTTAGAATGCAAAATTAAGACTTTTTATATATATAAACCAAATTATTTTTAACTTTTTTATACTTTTTTTACAAATAATTTATTTCTTCGATTATTCTGCACCAGATATGACCTATAAGTATATGACATTCTTGGATTCTTGCTGTCACATTACTTGGAACTACTACAAAATCATCACAATCTGATTTTAATTTTCCGCCTTCATTACCCAATAGCCCAATTGTCATCACACCTTTTTTCTTTGCTGTTTGTACTGCACGTATTACATTTTCCGAATTACCACTTGTGCTTATTGCTATAAGTGCATCGCCTTTCTGTCCGTATGCTTCTACACCACGAGCGAATATATTATCAAATCCAATGTCATTACCACCTGCTGTTAGTATAGATGTATCTACTGTGAGTGCCATAGCAGGTATTGCGGGCCGATTCACTTCACTTCGTAGGCGAACTACTAACTCAGCAGCTATGTGCTGACTGTCAGCTGCACTACCTCCGTTCCCGCATAGCAAAATCTTGTTTCCCGACTTTATTACCTCACCCAGCTTGATTGCTATATCGTGAATCTCGTCAGAGCAATATTGCATTAACTTTTGTTTCGCTTCTATGCTTTGAGTTATCTCTTCCGCTATGCTATTTTTTCTTTGCATCTTTCAATCCACGATTTATGATACCAATTAGTTGATCTCGGCCGACCCTGGTCACAGAAGAGTAAGGTAAAACGTCTATCACGTGGTTACATTGAGATACAACATCACGTATCTGTTCTTCTCTTTCTGCTATTGCTTTCTTCGAAAGTTTATCAGTTTTTGTGAGTACTATTACATAGTTTATTCTGGCGTTCTCCAATATCTCTATGATTGCCAAATCTCTTTCCATAGGGTCGTGGCGGCTATCTATTAGCATGGCTACGAAAAGTAAGTCTTGACTGTTAGAAAGGTACTCTAGGTTGAAAGCTTCCCACTTGTCGCGATATTGCTTACCTTTGGTGGCAAAGCCAAACCCTGGCATATCTACAAGATACCAGCTTTCATCTACTAAGTAAAAGTTAATCTCTTGAGTTTTACCAGGTGTACTCGATGTACGAGCTAAATTTTTTCGGAATACTATACTATTGATTAGCGACGACTTTCCAACGTTGGAACGTCCCGCGAATGCTATTTCAGGTAAGCCGTCATTCTGGAATTGCTCCTTTGTGACGGCACCTATTTTAAATTCTGCTTGAAAATAGTTTTTCTTCACTATTTCGAAGCTCCTTCTTCAGGAGTGATAAACATTTCAACTTTTTTCAGTGGATTGTCTCTCTCATCACGAGGCATGTTTACAATTTTGTCAACTACATCCATACCATCAGATACTGCACCAAATACTGTGTATTGATTGTTTAAGCTTGGTACATCGGCAACACAGATGAAAAATTGAGATGTACCGCTATTTATATCATTACCTTTTCTTGCCATAGAAAGAATTCCTCTTTCGTGTTTTACATCGCTAAATTCTGCGGGAACAGTCTTTTGTCCAGGTGCACCCATTCCCCAAGAACTTTTCGGACCTTCCTTAGAGTTTGGATCACCACCTTGGATTACGAAACCAGGAATTACTCTGTGGAATGCTGTGCCGTCATAAGCACCAGTCTTAACTAAATTGTCGAAATTTGCGACTGTTTCAGGCGCCAAATCTGGCCAAAGAGAAATACTAATTTTCCCAATTGATTTTCCTTCTACTTTAACGTCTATTACGTAGTCTTTAGTTTTTTCTAATCTTGCGTCTTTTGCTGTTGTTGTCATAGTAAATGCTAACATTATTAGTGATAAAATAAGTGTAATTTTTTTCATTTTTCTTACTCCTAATTAATTTATATAAAGAATAATAATACGATTGCGCCAAGAGCAATTCTGTAAAATATAAAAAGTTTTGTTGTGTTCTTTCTTAAAAAATTTAATAAAAAAGCAATTGATAAATATCCACTAATTCCTGCTACTACAGTTGCCACAATTATAGTTACGTACATATCACTTGTAAGATACGCAGTTGCTTCAAAAAACTCTAATAATCCACTTCCTAAAATAGCTGGAATACTCAAAAGAAAAGAAAATCTCGCTGCTGCTTCTCGGTTGAGCCCCATAAATAAACCAGAAGTAATAGTTGTGCCAGAGCGTGAAGCACCTGGTATAAGTGCAAAGACTTGCCCAAATCCCATTGTTAGTGTTTCTTTCCAACCAAGATTATCCATATTCTTTCTCTCTTTGTAAATAATCTCTGCTAACCAAAGTATAAGTGCAAAGACTATCAGTGATGTCCCAATGACCACAGGTTCTTTCGTAAAGCTTGAGCGAATTAGGTCTTTGAGTGTTAAACCGACTACTGCTATAGGAATAGAACCAACAGCTATATACCAGCCTAATTTTGAGTTTTGCGATTGCTCTTTGAATGGTTTACGCTTTGTTAGATTCTCTATTAGAAATGAAGATAATATTTCTTTTATGTCTTTTCTGAAATAAATAAATACTGCTGCCAGAGTTCCTAATTGGACAGTTGCTATGAACGAAGTCCACTGCTCCGGACTTTGATTTCTAATCACATCCATTAGCTGACCAGCAATTGTCATGTGAGCAGTGCTACTAATCGGAATAAACTCCGAGAGACCTTGTACAAGACCAATTATTATAGCTTCTAAGATACTCATTTGTTAATCCAATATTTCCATAATATCTTCGAATTTTTCGCCTGATAATAATCCTTTTTCCAAAGCCATTAATGCTAAAGATTCGCACATATTTTTATAAATAACACTGTTCATTGACTCACCAAGTGCGTCTAAGTGTTTTTTAATTGTTGTTACCTCTCCTCGTACTACAGGGCCTGTGATTGCAGGAATATCACTAGAAATCTGTTTTATATTGTTTTGAAGTGTTGTTTCTAAAATTTGAGGCAAAAATACCTTAGCATCTATACTAGCTTCTTTGGCTATTTCCTTAGCTAAATCAATAGTTAATGCCATAAAATTTGAAGCCGCGACAGCTGATATGTGATATAGTGCTTTTTTCTTGATTGATTCAGCGGTTAGTTTTATTGCTTTACCACTTAAAATCTCAATAAATTCTGAAATTTCATCAAAATCGTGTTCTTCAGAGTCAATTCCCCAAGCTACATTGTTCAATACACTTTCTTCGCTGAAATAAAAAGTTTGAAATGGGTGAGCCGCTGCAATTCTTGCTCCTTTTTCTTTCAGATTTATTAAGCTTTCTTTAGTTAATGTACCCGAAGTATGTAGGACTATTTTGCCATTCAATTTATCAGAATATTTTTCGATTAGTTGATTAACCACAGTTCCAATGTCACTGTCCTTAACACAGATGATTATTACTTTACCATCAAACTCTGCCTTATCCCAATTAGTTAAATTGATGACAGATAATCCACTCTCTAAGGCGTTGCTTCTACTATTTTCGGAGTGAACTAAAATTTCATAATCTCCAGCGTTTTCCAACTTTCTCGCTAATGTAATACCAACTTTCCCTGCACCTATTATACTTACACTTATCATAATTTTTCTATCTCGAAACCTTCAGCTGTATCTTTTATCACATATCCACGGTTGTTAATTTCTATTCTTAGCATATCGGCCAAGTCATAGTTCTTAGATTTTTTCGCTTCAATCCTTTTTGTTGCCAACATCGTTATTTCTTCTGGAATATCCTCATCTGGCATCTCAAAACTTAGTATGCCAAAAATTTCGTTGAACTCTTTGAAGAATTCGAGCATTTCATCACGGGTATTCCTACCCATTACTATGGCTGCATTTTTGTTTATGAAAGTAAATAACTCTCCTAATGCTTTCGGAGTGTGTAAGTCATTTTTAAGATGGTTAAAGAATTTTTCACTAAATAGAGTTACATCGACATAATCATGACCTACATTATTGGAGATTAGTTCATATACATATCTTTGAATGCGCTTTCTGGATTTACTCGCTGCTTCCACATCGTCAAAAGTAAAATTATAC
Organism: Ignavibacteriota bacterium; assembly: GCA_020437395.1. GTDB lineage: Bacteria > Bacteroidota > Ignavibacteria > Kapaibacteriales > UBA2268 > PGYR01. The sequence goes on from JAGQWJ010000008.1 coordinate 44,821, forward strand.
TTAGAACGGTAATGAGCTGATAGCATAGCAAACCTAACATCAATAGGATCTAAACCTTTGTCAATTAAGTCCCTTAAAGTGTAAAAATTCCTTGCTGATTTGCTCATCTTTTGACCCTCGACTTGCAAAAATTCATTGTGGAACCAATAATTAGTAGGTTCTTTGCCGTAACCTGCTTTCGATTGAGCTATTTCATCTTCATGATGTGGGAATTGCAAATCAATGCCACCAGTGTGAATGTCGAAAGGCAATCCCAATATTTCTTTCTCCATTACCGAACATTCCAAATGCCAACCTGGACGTCCGATTAGTGTTTTCCCTTCGAATTCAAATTCCCAACTTGGCTCACCCTCTTTCTTTGCTTTCCATAAAACGAAATCACTTACTTGCTCTCTTTCATATTCATCAGAATCGACTCTCTCGCCTGAGCGGAAATTATCAAAATCTAAGTTTTTAAGTTTACCATATTTATCAGTATCTTTCCATTTTCCTACGTTGAAATAAACTGAACCACCAGATTCATAAGCAAAACCATTATTAGCGATCAAAACTATCAGACTTTTCATCTCTTCAATAAAATCTGTTGCGCGTGGGAAATCGTGAAAATGGCTCATAGAGAGACCTAATAAACGAATGTCTTTATGAAATTCATCTTTGTAATAACTAGTGAAATTTTTCAAATTCTCAATAATATCATTACTTCTAACTCCCATTTGTGGCTTCCATTGAGTTTCATCACTAATATTCTTTATCGTTTTGTCATCAATATCTGTGATATTCATTACCCAAGTAATTTTGTATCCATCTACAACTTTCAGAGTTCTCTGGAGTAAATCGGCACACAAAAATGCACGCAGATTACCTATGTGGGCATAATTGTAAACAGTTGGGCCACAACTATATATTTTTACTTCACCTCTTTTAATAGGTTTGAATAATTCTATTTCCTTTGTGAGGGTATTATAAAGCTTTATTGACATTGATATTTTCTTGAATATGTGAAATTCAGCAATCCCAAATATAATTATTTTTATTGTGAATATGGAAAGAACAGTAATTTTCATATTACCTTTACGGGTTCCACTCTGTCCCAACAATATAATTCCCAAACACTGTCATTCTGAACGAGCGGAGCGAAGTGAAGAATTTATACGAAACTGTAATAACCCCAAGACTCATCGCTTCGCTCAGACCAACGTCTCATCGTTGAGCCCACTTGAAAAATGCGGTTTGGGGGATTAGAGATTTTGCACTTCTACACCTCTCAGAGTAATCAATAAGTCTCTACTATGTAATATTAAATTACTCCGCCACAACTACGCTTTTGGTAATAGCATCGTAATGTGTAATCAACTCTACTTTTCGATTATTGTAAACTCTACTCGGCGATTAAGTTGTCGCCCTTCTTCTGTTTCGTTGGTAGCTACTGGGTCTTTTTCTCCTAATCCTACAGAAGATAATTTAGATTTTTCAATGTTATTTTTTAATAACCATTCATAAACAGAGTTGGCTCTGTTTTTAGAAAGTATAAGGTTATTAGCATCGCTTCCAACATTGTCCGTATAGCCAATTATTTTAATTTTCATATTTGGGTTCAGTTCCAACAGTTTCAATAAGTTATTTAACTCAGAATTAGATGATTCTTTTAAATCATATTTTCCTGTATCAAAAAATAAATTATTAAGTCTTATATTTTGTCCTACTTCAATAGGCACTAAATATAAGTTCCTTTCTATTTCCTCATATCGATTTAACTTAGTCAAATCTAAATTTTCTGAAATTGATACATATCCTGATGCTCCCGATTTGAACCCGAAATTCACACCACGTGGCAATACTATATTATACTCACCTGTGTTAATATCCGAGTTTGCAGTACCGTACTCTTTGCCAGTTGTCAAATCGAAGTAATTAATCTTCGCAGCTATTGGTTCATTTGTTTTCTTGTTCAATACTTTGCCATATACTAAAACTACGGGTTCCGGTTTAGCACCTTCTGGGAGTTCCAACTTCATAATGTCGCCTTCACCCTTGTATCCAGCAAGTGTTTTGTCGTAAGATCCAAGATAAGCAAAGTCGCCTTTTGCATCTAAACTTAAATTAAGTTCGAAGCCAGAGCTGTTCACAATTGGTCCTAAGTTTTCGGGTTCTGTCCAATTTTGCCAAGTGTCGTCTAATCGTCTCGTAACCCATATATCAGCTGAACCATAGCCAGGGCGACCAGTGGAGCTATAATAAAGTGTCTTGCTGTCGGGTGCTAAAAATGGGTTAAAATCCATAGCAAGTGTGTTGATTGTTGGGCCTAAGTTCTTAGGTTCTGTATAAGTTCCATCTTCTTTGATGAAAGATACGAAAAGTGATTGTTCGTCATAATCTTCATCATTTGGTTGTACTGCGATTAATAATATTTTATTATCCGATGTAAAAAAATATGAAACATATTTATTCTTGTTAATCAGATTTTCTACATCTATTGTTTTTGGTACTTCCCAGCCATCCTTAGTTTTGTTCGTAACAGAAATTCCTGACTTATCGGGTTCTCCATTTGGCTTATAAGTATTCATCAAATAAAGAGTATTTTGGTCAGCAGAAGCTGAGATAATACCATTATGACCATTGTTATTGATTGGAAATGGTAATTTTGTAAGATTACCCCACTTTTTACCATCAAATTTGCTTACCCAGATATTACTTTTGTTTTTACCATCTTCTCTTGTAACGTACATAGTATTGCCATCTGCCGATACATAGCAAAATTTCTCATTTTCTTCAGTGTTGAAAGGCAAATACTCTCTGGATAATGGTTTATCTGCACCTACTACATTTTTAACTTCATAATCAAATGTAGTTAGCTTGAAATTGTCTATCTCTACTTTCATACCCTTTTTTTCTACAAATATTGCAATATTACGACCATTATCTTTGAATTTGCCATAAGCAGCAACCATTACATTATTTACGTAAAGCTCTAATAAATTGCGAGTTCTTACGAGTTTTATTCTGTTCCACTCATTCATTTGTTTAATAACTGAAGATTTTTTCTTCCAATCTCTTAAATCGTATGTTTTACTATCCCAATAGCCTTGCAATTTTCTAAATTGAGTGCTAGTGATAGAAAATTTGTAATATTCTGTTTTAGCAGGGTTCATTCCAAAAATAAGACCAAAACCACTATTGTCATCACCTGCAACTTGTTTGATATCAAACTCTATAATATAATTATTATTGACTTTTAGACCCAAATCCTTGTAAGACCATCCTAAGTTATTTGTGTGATTACCTTCTAAATAATAAACTCCATTTTCTATTTTCAAATCTTGATAAATAGTATTTGACTGAATCCAGTCTTTCGTGCTAGGGTCATCAAATTTTTCGTCAACTATAACTTTATAGTTCGACTGTGAATTTAATGTAGTTATTGCTAATATGAGTATTAATATACAGTATAGAGTGTATCTCATTATCTGAATCTTTTTATTTGTTGATTGAATTAACACGAATATAGTGAATGTAATTAAATATTCGATTCTTTATTGGTAGTATTTTATTGTTCAATATAGCTAGCTTCGCAAAAAAATATTTATATTGCATTTTTTATAGCAAAACTTATGCAAACACATTAAATGAAATTATCATATAATTGGCTCCGAGAGTATATTGACCTAGATATACCAATTGAAGAACTAGTAGAAGTACTTACGTATATCGGCTTAGAAGTAGAAGAAGTAATCGACAACAAAGCAAAATATAATGGTTTCTTCACTGCTCACGTGCTTGAAATTGTACCACATCCAGACGCTGATAAATTAAGATTATGCACGGTCCAATCTGTAAATGGAGAACAAACAGTGGTTTGTGGTGCACCTAACGTAGAAGTGGGGCAGAATGTAATACTCGGAACTGAAGGTGCCGTAGTCCCGAGTGCAGGTTTTGTACTTTCTAAAAGAAAGATAAGAGGCGTAGAATCCAATGGGATGATTTGTAGCCAATCAGAACTTGAATTAGGCGAGGATAGTGATGGTATATGGGTTTTACCGGAAGATGTCAAACCTGGTCAACCAATAAGTGAATATTTAGGATTGAATGACACTACGTTTGAAATTGCAATAACACCTAATAAAGGTGATTGTCTGAGTCATTATGGTATTGCGCGTGATTTGGGTGCATATTTTAGAAAGAAAGTCAAAAAACCAGATTTTGATATTGTTGAAAATGGAGAAAGCGTTTCTAATTCAATAGCAATTGAAATAGAAAATGATGAAGCATGCCCACGCTATGCTGCTAGAATAGTGAGGGGAGTAAAAGTGCAAGAATCACCGAAATGGTTAAAGCAAAGACTAACTTCAATTGGGTTGAGACCAATCAATAATGTAGTTGATATAACAAATTTTGTGTTAATGGAACTGGGGCAACCGTTGCACGCTTTCGACTATAATTTGGTAGCTGGTAATAAAATAATTGTTAAAAATGCAGCCGCTAAGCAAGAATTCACTACATTAGACGAAAAGAAGAGAATATTGGATTCGGATATGTTGATGATATGCGATAGCGAAAAGCCAATAGCAGTTGCTGGAGTTATGGGTGGGGTGAACTCTGAGATTAATGACAATACAACAGATGTACTTATTGAATCAGCATATTTTAGCCCCAACTCTGTTCGAAGTACTGCAAAGAAGTTAGGAATAACAAGCGATGCTTCTTATAGATTTGAGCGAGGAGTAGATATAGATTCTGTAGAATTAGCTGCTGATAGATGTGCTTATTTACTTCAAAAATATGCAAATGGGGTTATAGAGAAGGGCATAGTTGATGTTTACAAATCTGCAAAAGAGAAAGTTAAAGTTAGCTTAAGGTTCCAAAGAGTAGAAAAGATAACAGGATTAAAACTAGCAAACGAGGAAATTAAAGAAATACTCACATCATTAAATTTCGTAGTGATTAGTGAGAGTAGTGAAAGTATTGAATTTGAAATTCCTAATTATAGACATGATATACAAGATGAAATCGATTTGGTCGAAGAGGTTGTCAGAATTTATAATTATGATAAATTAACACCTCAGTTTTTTGCAAAGATTTCATTCGATTCACGTCCCTTACCTTCGGGATTGAGATTGCCTCCGTTAAGAAACAAGATAAGAGAATATTTGATTAACAATGGTTTTAACGAATCTCTTACTCAAAATCAGATAGATCCCGAATCAGCAGCTCTTTTTACTGATACGCCTTTGGTTGTTTCAAACCCATTAGGTAGGGAGTTGTCAATAATGCGGCCTTCGCTTTTACCATCTATGCTCAGAGTTGTAAGTAGGAATATTCGCTTAGGTACTTCTGATTTGCAATTGTTCGAAGTAGGAAAAATATTTGAGACTAGAGACAATGATTCAAATCTGGTAAAAGGTGTAGTAGAGCGAGAGAACTTACTAGTGGTGCTAAGTGGAAACAAATTTACTAATAATTGGGATGTCAAAAATAGAAAAGTTAATTTCTACGATATCAAAGGTTTATTGCAAAGCATAGTAGAATTTATTAAATTGAACAATCTGAAATTAGATCAAAATGTAGAAACAGGATTTGGAGCAAATTCTTGTCAAATAATGTTAGATAGCACCAAGATTGGGGTAGTTGGTGAAATAGAAAGAAAGCTCTTGAAGAAATATGATATAGATCAGCCAGTTATGGCGTTGCTATTTGATATGACTGAATTGTATAAGGTTCCAGAGAAACAAAGTCGATATAACAAAGTGTCACCGTTTCCATCGATAAGCAGAGATTTGGCCTTCATTGTTCCAGAAGAGCTAGAGGCAGGTAAGATTTCATCACTAATAGAGTCGAATGGGGGAAAATATTTCAAATCGGTTGATGTATTCGATGTATATAAAGGTGATAATATTGACAAAGGGAAGAAAAGTGTTGCTTACTCATTGGAGTTTATTTCTAGCGAGAGGACTCTTACAGATAGTGATATTGATAAGGTAATTAAGAACTTAGTTAAGAATATAGAATCGACTTTCAAAGCCGAATTAAGAAAAAATTAATAGAAGAAGTAGTAAAATGATTAGTGATAACTTGATAAAACAGATTAACGAATTCAAAGACTTATTGATAAGTGCTACTACATTGTTAGTAGAGCTAAAGTCAGAAAATGAAACTCTGCGCGAGAAGAACAATGAGTTGTATGAATCGCTTATGAACAATGATAGTTCACTTTCGGAAGTTAAAGACGTTGAATCTGATTTGAGACATAAGCTAAAAGCTACTGAATACAAGGTTGAGCAATTAGAAACGGAATTAAAAACATTAAATGATGAGTTAGAAGACAAGGAATTACAAATAGAGGAACTGAAACAATCCGAAAGTAAATTTGCTTCAATTGAATTTGAACTATCCCAAAAAATTGAAACTTTAACAAATACGAACAATCAAAAAGATATAATAATTGAAGACATAAGAAATAATCACGAATATGTGAAAAAGGCATTAGCTGCTAAACAAGATGAGTTGTTTGAAAAAGATAAAGAAATAGCGAATGTAGTTGAGAAAAGTGCCCATCTTAAAAATGAAATCTATCACTTTAAATTGAAACTTGAGGAATATCCTAAGTTTAAAGAAAAAGCAAAAGAATATGATAGTCTGGTACTTACTGCTAAAGAAGACGAAGAGCAATATTTGAAGAATATAGACGAGTTAAAGCAACTGACTTATGCACTGGAAGAAGAACACGCTAGAGAAAAAGAAATGCTCAATAAGGATTTGGAGCAAAAAGTAAAAACAATAGAACTATTAGAATCGAAGATAAAAGAATCGCAGAGCAAAGATCAGAGCGAAATTCAAAACTATGATTTAGAAAAGAAAATTGAGGAACTGAAAAAAGAATTAGAAATAAAAGAAAAGGAAGTAAAGGAGTTGAACGATGCGGGCTATGGCGTCTTAGGTCAAACTCTTTTCGGAACTTTAACTTTTGATAATACTGATATAAAACGGGAAGGACAAGAAGTAGGAGAATTGCAAGAGAAATTAGGACAGAAAGATTTTAGAATTGAATTATTAGAAACCGAAAACAAAGAGCAAAAAGAAAAATTGGCAAATCTGGCTGCTAAGAACGATAGTTTAGAAGCACTTATGAAGAAGCGTTATAAGCAAATACAAGTATTAGAAGAAGAGTTGAATGAAGCTATCCACTTTAAAATGGAAACTAAGGAAAAAAGATTAAAGTTAGCGGACAGCTTAGAAAAATATCTACAAAAAATAGAAAAAATCATTGAAAATTAAATTTTTTTTGATATTATAGTATAGTTTACAAAGTGTGAACTATAAAAAAGACAAGTAACAAATGAATAAGACTGTAAAAGTAAAGATTGGTTATAAGGAGTATTCGCTTGCTAGTGACAATGAAGCAAGTGTAATTGCATCTACAGAAAGAGTAAATGAACAGTTAGAGCACTTAAAAAATAGTTTGGGAAATTTGCCCGAAGAAACTTTAGCAATTTTGGCGGCGTTAAATATTGCAGAGAATGACATAAAAAACGAAGAAAAAATGAAAGAATCTGTGACTTATTTACAAAAAGAATTACGAAATATGTCAGCTTTGCTGAAGGAAGCAATTTCATAAGGTGTTATATGCCATTTATTTACTATTTCCCCAATACTTTACGGAATTATAACCGCGTTTACTATCCTTGTCTTACGTAATAGAATCTATAATTACAATAAAGGGAGTTAGACTTCAATTATTGATATCGGGCCGCCACATCGCTTCAAAGTGATGGTTGTCAATTTTAAGTTATTTATAGAACTTAGAAAGGACCAGCGGATTTTAGATATAGTTGAGCTTTCACCCACCGTGTTTGGCTTGGGTTCAACACGTCACATAGCTATTATCTTCGGATAATTGCTAAAAAGGATGGTAAACGTAGTTTTTTATAATTTACGGCTCTTATTAAAGGAGAAATGATGGACGGATCAATAATGATGGCAATTGGGATTGGAGTAGCAGTATCAGCTGTACTCGGTGCTATTGCTTATTTGTCAGCTAAAAAAGTTGGCGATAGAAAGATTGAAGAAGCAGAACTAAAAGCAAAGAAAGTAGTAGATGGAGCTTATGAGAAATCTAACAAGATAAAAAGAGAGAAAAAGTTAGAGTTAAAAGAAGAATGGCAGAAAAAGAAACAAGAGTTCGACGCTACTTACAAATCAAAGAAAGAAGAATTAAGAATAAAAGAAACTGCTGTACAGACTCGTGAGAAAGGTATTGACGAAAAATTAGATATTATTCTAAAAAAGGAAAAAAACCTACATAATTTTGAACAAGATCTGAAAAGAAAAGAAGCAACATTAGATGAGAAAACGAAGAAAACTAATGAGCTTTTTGAACAGATGACTCATAAGTTAGAAGAAATATCTGGTATGTCACGCGAAGAAGCAAGCAGACAAATATTCGAAGAGCTAGCTAATGATGTGCGTAAACGTTCGGCACAGAAACTAAACCAAATCAGAGAAGATTACAAAGTCAAAGCAAGAAAAGAAGCTGTCAACATAGTAGTATCTGCTATTCAACGTTCAGCATCAGATATTGCTATAGACAATACTGTTTCTATTGTGAACTTAGAAAGCGACGATATGAAAGGTCGTATAATAGGTCGTGAAGGTAGAAATATACGTGCATTTGAAGCGGCTACGGGTATTGATTTGATTATTGATGACACTCCCGAAGCTGTGATTATCTCTGGCTATGACCCATTCAGAAGAGAAGTAGCTAAGCGATCATTAGAGACTTTAATGCTCGATGGCCGGATTCATCCTGCAAGGATTGAAGAGATTGTAAACAAAACCGAAAAAGAGTTAGAAGAAGAAATAGTAGAAGTTGGTCAGAAGGCATTGCTCGACCTTGGTCTTTCTAATATGAAGGCGGGGTTAGTGTACTATGTTGGCAAGATGAAATATAGATCGTCTTATGGTCAAAACCTTTTGAATCACTCCATAGAAGTTGCTAATATTTGTGGTATAATGGCGGCTCAGTTAGATTTAGACATTAATACTGCTAAAAGAGCTGCGTTGTTGCACGATATTGGTAAGTGTGCTCCTAAAGAAATGGAAGGGCCACATGCTTTAGTCGGAATGGAATTAGCAATCAAATATAAAGAGAAACCGATTATTACCAATGCAATTGGTGCTCATCACGAAGACATTGAAATGGAATCACCAATAGCTGTTTTGGTTCAAGCTGCTGACTCTATAAGTGGTGCAAGACCTGGTGCAAGACGTGAATCACTAGAGAACTATATTAAGCGATTAGAAAAATTAGAATCTATAGCTAATCAGTGGGATGGAGTGATAAAGACTTATGCGATTCAAGCAGGTAGAGACTTGAGGGTAATAGTAGAACCAACTATTGTCGATGACGCTACTGCCGACGAAATGGCTGATAATATTGCTAGCAGAATACAGGATGATATGGAATATCCTGGTCAAATTCAAGTAACTGTTATCAGAGAGAAAAGAGCTGTTGCATTAGCAAAATAGAAACTTGCAATTTTGAAACTAAAAAAGAGTGTATTGATTAATATCTATACACTCTTTTCTTTTTTATATTTGATTTCTTAATTATTCCAATAGGAAGCTAATATTTATGGGGCAACAATTCGCATCATTTCTGCAGCTAATATAGCTCCATAAGTACCAAGGGCATAGCCGAGTACTGCTAACAACACGCCGACAGAAGCAAGTGAAGGATGGAAAGCAGATGCTACAACAGGTGCCGAAGCGGCACCACCGACGTTTGCCTTACTTCCGACAGCTAGAAAGAAAAAAGGAGCACGTATCAACTTTGCTACTATAAAAAGTAGTAATACGTGAAATCCCATCCATATTAGTCCTACAGCTAACAATCCGGGGTTATCAAATGTTTGAGTTACATCCATTTTCATACCGATAGTAGCTACTAAAATGTAGATAAAAACACTACCTATACGTGAAGCTCCTGAACCTTCTAAGTTTCTCGCTTTCGTAAACGAAAGTGCTAAACCTATAGTTGTGGCAATTACTACTAGCCAAAAGAAATGGCTATTGAGTACAGATTGTTGCATTGCCACAGAACCACTAGTTTCTATGTAATTAGTTATTATATTCGCGACTAAATGCGAGACAGAAGTTGCTCCAAACCCAACTCCCAGAATTACCATTGTGTCTGATAGTGTGGGCATTTTTTGAACTGATAATCTATAATTCTCCATTTTTTCTTTCAATCTATCTATTGCTGATGAGTCTGCCTTTAACCATTTATCCATTGAGTCGCTTCTACCAGCACCCCAAAGTAAAAAGGCCATCCAAATATTTGCTACGATAATATCTACAGCAACCATTCCAGCATAAAATGATTGATTGTACTCATACATTTCTAACATAGCGGCTTGATTCGCACCGCCTCCTATCCAACTACCTGCTAAAGTGGATAATCCTCTCCATACTGCATCATGTCCTACTCCGCCAACTACGTCCGGAGAAATTAGTGACATTACAATTACTGCTATTGGGCCTCCTATAACTATGCCGGCTGTTGCTGTGAAAAACATTATCAATGCTTTGTTCCCAAGTCTGAGTATTCCTTTGAAATCTATACTTAGTGTAAGTAAAACTAAACTCGTTGGTAATAGATAATCTTTCGCCATTGAGTAAAGACCAGATGAACTATCTGAAATTATTCCAAAAGTATTAAAAAGTGAGGGGATTAAGTAGCACATTAATAATGCAGGGATTACGGCGTAGAATTTTTTGAAAAATTTAATTTCCGAATTAGAACTATAGAAGACGAAACCTAAAGTGAGTGCAAGAATACCAAAGACAATCTGATCTTGTGGGAATAAGGGCATAGTTAATCCTAATAATTAAATGAATTTCGTTGTTTAAATACGCCTAATATACAAAAAAATTATCTTTTAGATTTGTATTAATTGATTCAATTTTGTGTAAGGATGTATTTTTTTTTAGTTACTGAATATTACACTTTGGAATTAGGTTGCAATATCTACTCGATTGCTTTTTTTATAAAACCGTCATTTTCATTTAATTTATTCGTAGCATCTTCTCTAGAACAGTTTAGTAGCGACATAACTATCGCCGTTTTTACGTGGTGTCCACTATCAACTAAGAGTTTCGAGGCAGTATCATAATCTACATCGCATATTGACATTATTATCTTCTTAGATCTTTCTTTTAATTTTGCATTTGTTTGTTTCAAATCTACCATTACGTTTCCGAATGTTTTTCCCATCCGAACCATTGCAGCAGTAGTAAGCATATTGAGTACCAATTTCTGAGCTGTCCCAGATTTCATCCTAGTAGAACCGGCTACAACTTCAGGGCCTACGTTTGGCGAGATAATTACATCAGCTTTTACCCCCATTTGCTCTATTGAATTGTGGCCAGCTGTAGTAACTAATATTGTAAAACAGCCAATTTCGCTTGCTTTTTGCAATGCTCCCAAAACATAAGGTGTTCTGCCAGAAGCTGCTATTCCACAGCAAATGTCTTTTTCCCTTAATTCCGATTCTATAACATCTATAACACCACTTTGAGGGTCATCCTCTGCTCCTTCTTGAGCTACGAACATTGCCTGAGTACCACCTGCTATCCTGCCTTGCACCAACTCTGGATCAGAACCAAAAGTAGGAGGACATTCGGAGGCATCTAAAACACCCAACCTTCCGCTAGTTCCTGCACCAAAATAGAAAAGTCTTCCTTCTCTTTTGAAACGGTCAACTATACCATCTACGGCAACAGCTATGTTATCTATTTCAATTTCAACTGCATCTGCTACCAATTTATCTTGAGTGTTTATTATACTTAATATCTCACGAGTAGTGGCAATATCTATATTCGACGAAGCTGGATTGTTTTGCTCTGTCGAAAGTGATGTTATATGTTTGAATAATTCAGATTCTGCCATTAGTCAAGTATTATTTGTTTATTGTCGATTGTTAATTCATTCATTGTTCGAATTACTGATTCATATTCTCTGGATATCTCATTGTTCTTTAACCCATTTATAACATAAGGATCGCTAATGATTACTGTTCTAAATGAATAGGACTTATCTGGGAATTGTTTGTTTGTTGGGTGAGTATCAAAGTACTCTATTCTCACCGTATTGTTTTTATAGGTTGGGTACATTTCTAATGTATATGGTACTCCTTCATTATCGGCGAAAAATAAAGTCTGTGGGAGTTCGCTATAAATCGGATTGTCATCGCTCCCAATATTAATATACGTGATGAAATAACCATATTTTAACATATCATTAGTTAACTCTGGTGCATTTATTTCAGAAAAAAGTAATTCACCGCCATCTATCCAATTATTAGGGCTTATAGTATAAACAAATGTTGTATAGTCAGATTTGTAAACCGTTGGATGATCGTGATCATTGTTGTGGTAAGTACAAGACGAGAGCCCCACAAGTAAAGCTATTGATAAAAGTAGATATTTCATTTACTAACCTCTTTATATATTTATTTAGAATAATTAATAAATAGAACGATAAGAATGACATTTGGTTATATATAATTATTAATAATTTGTAAATTAATATATATACACAAAGTAAAGTCGTGTCAAATTAATATTTTAAGTGTTAATACCTATGATATAAAATCAATTATTCACTATTTTGTCTTTGTTAGCGAATATTATTCATCAAAATAGTGTAAAAAAAAGCTATGTATGAAAATTTACCTAAAAGAATAGTTTGCCTAACCGAAGAAACTACTGAAACACTATATAGCATTGGAGCAGAGGATTTGATAGTTGGGATTACTCAATTCGTAAAACGTCCTAAGAGGGCAAGAAAAGAGAAGCCAGTAGTATCAAGATATATAGACGCTAAGATAGATAAAATAATAGAATTAGATCCAGATTTAGTTTTAGCATGGTCCGATTTGCAAGCAGACATTTGTGCTGAACTAATTAAATCAGGTAAAAATGTAATGTGCTTCAACCACCGAACAATTGGAGGGATATTGAAGTTCATAGAGCAACTTGGGGCGATGGTAGGCAAATATGAGGAATCACTTGCATTTGCTAACAACATAAACGATAAAATTGAACGCACAATAGCAAAAGCTTCTGAAAGAAAATATAAACCTAGAGTGTATTTTGAAGAATGGGATGAGCCAATCATAACTGGAATAAGTTGGGTGAGCGAGCTAATCGAAATTTGCGGTGGGGTTGACGTCTATTCAGATTTGAGTTTCAAATTCCATGCTAAAGACAGAATATTGGATTCATCTGATAGAGTTTTAGAAAAAGATTCTGATATAATGCTTGCTTCTTGGTGTGGTAAAAAGTTTAATAAAGATAATGTTCTCAGACGTGATGGATGGAGTAAATTACAATTCGTAATTAACGATGAGATACACGAATTACCATCGGAAATAATATTGCAGCCAGGGCCAGCCGCTTTGACTGATGGTATTGATTTAATAATGGATATATTTGACAAATGGGAATCAAAACAAAAATAATAATGCTTATACTTTCCGTGACGGTTGCCTTTGCACAACCTGAAACTGAAACTTGGTATTTCGGAATTGGAGCTGGTATAGATTTCACTTCGGGTAAACCTGAAATGATCAGCGGACCACTGAAAACTAATGAGGGATGCAGTATATTCTGCGATAGGTTCGGAAAGCCTATGTTCTTCACCGATGGTCAAACTATATGGAATAGGGAAAATAAGATTATGCAAAATGGCACTGGTCTTATGGGCCACCCTTCTTCTACACAATCAGCTGTAGTAGTTGAAATTCCTAGCAATAAGAATTTGTACTATGTTGTAACGGCCTTGAATGTGGGACGAAAACAAGGTCTTAACTATTCATTAATAGATATGAGACTGGACAATGGTCGTGGTGCTGTAGTAAAAAAGAATATTAATCTTCATAATAGGATACATGAGAAGATAACAGTCTGTGCAACTCCAGATTATAAAACTTATTGGCTTATAGCAACTGAATATGCCAGTAATAATTATTTAGCATATAGAATTGACTCCTCTGGTATCGATTCCATTCCTATCGTTTCAAAAGTTGGTGGTTTCAAGGATTCATTGATTGTAAACAACATTGGCTATATTAAAGCATCTCCTAATAGCAAATACGTAATTAATGCTCACCAAAACAAGCATATACTAGAATTATCAAGCTTCGATTATAAAACAGGTAAAATAAATTTAATTGATGAAATAGAACTAGGGGAAGGGTCTCTTACTTATGGTCTAGAATTTTCTCCAGATAGTAGAATTATTTATGTGGGTTCTATTTTCCCTGAATCCAAAGTCTATCAGATTTTACATCCAGCTTTAATAGATGTTAATGAGATAGAATTCTATGAATTAGGGGGTTGGTCAACAGAGTACATACTTGGTGCATTGCAACTAGGCCCAGATAAAAAGCTATATGTTACTAATGATGCTGATAGTACTTTAGGTGTTGTTAATTTCCCTTGGTTAATTGGTCAGAATGCAGATTATCAGAAGAAAGCTTTGCAAACTTTACCGGGAACATATACTACACGTGGTCTTCCGAATTTTCTAACAAACTATTTCTATGACCCAATGCTTTGCGATGAATATCTTTACGATGAAAGGAACGAAGATACCTCAAAGATTAACTTAGTTCAAGAGTTCCCACCCGATGGAATAGACATAGGTTACGACGTAAGGTGGATGAAAGGTGCTCTTTGGTCAGAAGAAATGATACCTATTTCTGGCGGTTTTACTGCCGAATTCCAAGTGCAATTATCAAAGGGAGGTAAAGACGTTGAAACTACGAACAGAGGGGGCACCGGTTTTGCTTTTGTACTTCAAACTAAAAGTGGCTATGAACTTGGCTCAGGTCAAGATGGTCTTGCTTATGAAGGATTAGAAAATTCGTTAGTTATTGAATTTGATCAAAATAAGGATATTCATGAAAATGATGGTAACCATCTTGCTGTAATGTCTTCACGAGGGAAAATTTCACCTGATTTTAGTTTAAATGGAATAAAAGCAACTAATAACATACCTGAAATTGAACCAGATAATAATCTCTATAAGTGTCTTGTTTCCTATCACAATAAGCAATTGAAAGTTTATATTTCTCCAGAAAGTTACTATCTCCTTCCACAGCTTGTTATTGATAATTTCGATATTGAGAATTTTATTGATTTGGAAAAAGGTAGAGCATACATGGGAATTACCACTGCAACTACAAATGTTTTTCAGCAAACCACTCTAAAATATTTCAGATATTGCTCTCAGCCAATTAATGAAAGTGAAACTAGCTCCGTGTCTATTAATAATATTACAGATTATTCTATGCAGATTAACCCAAATCCTGCAACTGACATAATTAATATTGACTTAGAGAGTGATAAAGATGTTCTGGGTTATAAAATCTACAATCTAAAAGGGGAGATAGTCCAATTAGAAACTGTTAATTACACAAGGTTACAAAATCTGAAATTAGATGTTGGAAGCTTAGTAAATGGTGTTTATATTGTTAAGTTAGAACTTGGTACCGGAATAAAAACTGGTAAGTTTATAATTAACAAATAAGACCTGACCAATGAATATTTTCAATCGAATAATTCTACTTGCAGTTGCAATTGTGCTAATCGCATGCAATAAAGCAGATAGAGAACCTGCGAAGGAATCCAAAGAAGTTAACGTTTATACTCACAGACATTACGACACAGACAAATTACTGTTCAAACAGTTCGAAGATGAGACGGGAATAAAAGTAAATGTTATCAATGCCACTGCGGATGAGTTAATAACAAGAATGGTAAATGAAGGAGAACAATCTCCTGCAGATGTCTTGATAACAGTCGATGCAGGTCGCTTGCACTATGCAAAAGAAAAAGGATTACTACAGCCCATAGAATCTGAGATATTGAAAAAGAATGTTCCAACACATCTTAAAGATAGTGAAAATTATTGGTATGGTCTTACAAAAAGAGCAAGATTAATAGTGTACTCTAAAGACAGGGTTAAAGATGGTGATTTGAAGAATTATTGGGATTTGACAAATCAAAAGTATAAAGGTAAAGTATTAGTTCGAGCAAGTAGCAATATCTATAACCAATCTCTACTAGCGTCTTTCATAGCTCACTTTCCCGATAGTAACTATGCAGAACAATGGGCTAAGGGTATAGTAAACAATATGGCGAGAACTCCGGCTGGTGGCGACAGAGATCAAGTCAAAGCAATTGCAGCAGGGTTAGGTGATTTGGCAATCGTGAATTCATATTATATTGGTAAGATGATTCAATCTGATGACGAATCTGAAAGAAACGCTGTCGCAACTATTTCTGTTCTTTTTCCGAATCAAGAAGACAGAGGAACCCATATTAATGTCTCTGGTGCTGGCGTAGCGAAGTATAGTAAGAATAAGGAAAATGCCATCAAATTTATAGAGTATTTGACATCGAAAAATGCCCAGGGTTTATTTTCAGATTCAAACTACGAGTATCCTGTTAACCCTGAAGTTGATCCTTCTGATTTGCTAAAATCATGGGGAACTTTTAAAGAAGATGAGATTAATTTGTCTAAGCTTGGTGAATATAATAAAGAAGCAGTTAAATTATTTAATAAAGTAGGTTGGAAGTAATTCGTTAAAGAAATCTGAATATTATTTCATTTTTTATTTATTTTTCAATAAAGTATTTGCTAATTTCGTCTTCTGAAATAGTAAATACTTTTTTTTATTATTATAAGAGGAAATAAATGATAGATTATTCAGAAGAGTTAAGACCAATACAAGGACTAAGCCAAAGTCAACTAGAAGCCTCACAAGCTGCTTTTATGCAGAAAGTATATGGTTGGATGGTTGGTGGTTTAGGTCTAACTGGCTTAATTGCATACTACATATTCGATAGTGGTATGTGGGTCTCCTTAGCTCCGTACAATCTTTTTATTGGATTAGCGACGTTAGGTCTAGTCTTTTTTCTTTCTTTTAGAATTGACAAAATAACTGCAACAACTGCAACTGGTATTTTTATTGCCTATGCGGCACTTAATGGATTATTCTTTTCATCTATATTTGCTGCTTACACAATGGGGGCAATATATAATGCATTCTTTGTAAGTGCAGGGGCATTTGCTGCATTAAGTGTATATGGGTTTACAACAAAGAAAGATTTATCAGCATTTGGTAAATTTTTATTTATGGGCATAATCGGTATTATCTTAGTAACGTTGATAAACTCATTTTTTGTGCAAAGCACTATGTTAGAAACTGGAGTTTCTATTCTTGGTGTATTGTTGTTCGCAGGACTAACGGCTTATGATACTCAAAGACTAAAGAATATGCACCATTATTATATGCAGAATAATGAACTTGCACAAAAAGGTGCTATTATGGGTGCTCTTGCACTTTACTTAGACTTTATAAATATGTTCTTATTTATGCTCAGATTACTAGGTAGTAGAGACTAATGCACGAGATAGAGCCTGCTTTTCTTGTAGAAGCAGAAAAATTATTACAAGAAGGTAAATCGCGCGAAGCAGCTGTACTTTGTACTCGGGGGTTAGCCAAATACCCCCAGTACTTTACTGCTTACGTAGTGCTAATCCGTGCCTTGGAAGCAATGGGCGATTACGAACAAATGCAAGAAGTTTACGATAGTGCACCTAATGTAATTAAATTCAATATAAATAATAGTAAAATAAATAAAACATCTACTGAAGTAGCTAAAAAACAAACCGAAATCATAATAGATGATTCAAATGAGTTATCTGAAATTGCGGAAATCCAAAATTTAGAAATTGAAGAGAGAAGTGAAAATTATTTAGAAGAATCGGATGCCGATGATCCACCAGAAGTTAATAGTGCATTAGAAGAAGAAATAAACCAAGCTATAAGAAACGATGAATTGAATCCAGAAATTGTTTCAGACCTAACTAAAAGTGATAGAAAAGGTCAAGATGAAATTGACATTAAGGAGACCCTAACCTTAGCCAAAATATATGAGCAACAAGACGCATTTGAAGAAGCTCTTATTATTTATAAACAGTTGCAAGTAATTACCTCAGATAAATCTAAATACACTGACAAAATTTTAGAATTGCAAACCTTAGTAAATGAAGAAAAAAAATAGTCTCAATATATTCTACTTTGCAGTTTAATCACTTCACAAAAAATTATTTTATTCTTAATACGTTATTTCCTCGTTACATTGACTTAAAAAAACCTATTAGGATATATTGGAAGAAATCAAACCAAAAGAAAATAAAGCGAAATTCACAACGGGTGATGTTGGCAAACAATTATTATTTGGAGCCATTCCAATGACCATAGGGATTGGAGCTGCTATCGGTTTTAATTTTGTCGATACAGTCTTCATAGCCAAATTAGGAGTAAAGCAACTGGCCGCTATTACTTATACTTTCCCAATGGTATTTGTTGTTATTGGAATTGCTATGGGATTGGGGATAGGTGCCACTGCTGTTATTTCGAAAGCTATTGGCGAAGGAGACGAACACAGAGTAAAGCGACTTACTACTGATTCTATCATTTTGGCACTTATCGTTACTGCAATTACTATTATAGTCGGTATATTATTCATAGACCAACTTTTTATGTCCATAGGCGCTGACGAATCGACTATGGTTTATATACGGGAGTATATGTACATTTGGCTTCCGGGTACATTGTTTCTTATAGTTCCAATGGTTGGTAACTATGCCATTCGTGCCACAGGAGATATAAAAACACCAAGTTATATTATGTTATTAGCTGTAGGGATTAACATAATATTAGACCCAATTCTTATTTTCGGTTTGGGGCCTATTCCGTCTATGGGAATACAGGGTGCTGCAATAGCGACGCTCATAGGTCGAATAGTTACTTTGGTAGTTGCCTTTAGACTTTTGTACTACAAATATGATATGATTACTTTTGAAATACCTTCTTTAAAAGAAATAATAGATTCTTGGAAAGAAATACTTCATGTAGGGCTACCTACGGCGGCAAGCAATATAATTTTACCAGCGGGATTCGGTATTATTATAGATTTTACTTCGGACTATGGAGAAGCGGCTGTGGCTGCACTGGGAGCTGCATCGCGTATAGAGTCTTTAGTGCTAACAGTATTTATGGCTACTGCTGCAGTGCTGAGCCCTTTTATTGGACAGAACTGGGGGGCATTGAAATTTGATCGAATTGATAAAGCTTTCAAATTGGCTATTGCGTTTTGTTTTGTTTGGGGTGGTGCTATGATTATATTTTTTGAATTATTCAAAGAACCAATATCATGGTTTGTCAAATCAGATCCTGAAGTTGTAAAAGTAATGGTGCTTTACTTGAGTATTACGCCATTTGCTATGGCCTTCAGAGGTGTATTGATGATTAGCACTAGCTCACTGAATGTTCTGAAAAGACCTTTAGAATCTGCTGCTCTTACAACAGGATATATGTTTGTGTTTTTTGTTCCTTTGGCCTATTTGGGTTCTGAGTACTTTGGTCTTTTAGGTATTTTTTGGTCTTTAGTAATTGGAGCTATTGCAACTGCTATCATAGGATATTTCACTCTTAAGCACAGATATGGTCAAATAAAAGCCAAAGGTGAACTACTTTTAGATGAGCAAAATATTGATGTGGCTATTGCAGAGTAAAAAAAAGTTACTGATATGTGCAGTTTTCCTACAATCAATCAGTTAATTATAAAGTCTAATTAAAATTGATTTAATTTAACTCAGAAATTGAAATAAGTTAAGTTGGTTGATTCGGCTTCCCACTTGTAAGGCAAATTGAAGTATATTTTCTTCTCTTTTCAAATTCATTGCCGATTCTGCTATGTCTGTGTCTTCTTTTAACGAACGATATTCGTCTAATCGTAAGTTCTCATCTAACAAAAAATTCCTAGTGCTTTCGAGTCGGTTTATTTTGCTCCCATTTACTGCGGCTAATATATTCATTTCGTCATATTTGTCTGCAACTTCTTTTTGAAGAGTGTTAAGTTCAGCTAATTCGCTAGCGTTAAGCAATGTTCTTGCTGGTCGCTGTGCTCCCGATTGATCGTAAGCTACAACATTGTAAATGTCAATTATTCTCTCCAATGCTTCAATTCCACCAGCACCAAATATTTCATCAGCTTTTGTGTTAACTCTTTCTTGAGATTTGTCAGTGATATTTACGTTTATGTCTTCATTGTTACCTTTATAGACTACAGATAAGCCAGATGGATTTGTCGGAGTCGGGGTCCCTTGAATTATCTCAAATGGTAATTCGTTCAAAGTGGGGTCTGCGTTTTTTATATCCTTCGGTGAAATCATATTACCAGAGAACAGATACGCACCATTATTATCTGAATTAGCAAGAGTTACAATGTCCTCTAATGCTCCTTTTATAGATTGAGCAATCGCAAAATGATTATAACCTGTACTTGTTTTTGAAACATCTACAACGTAATCTCTTATTTCTTGCATTTTATCAGATATTTCCCTCAGGGTTGTATCTGTTTGCTGCAATCTGTCTAAATTAGAACCTATATTGCTTAGATATGCCTCATTTCTGCTAATCTTATTTCTGAATAAATCTGCATCTACAACATCTGCAGTATTATCAGCGATACTGTGATTCTTTTTACCAGATGATATACGAAGATTCTCACCGTTTACTTTGAATTGTGAGTCATTTAGGTTTCGTTGATAATCTCTGTATATGGAATTTGTACTTACTCTCATTATCTACCTAAGTTTACAATTGTACCCAATACTTCATCAGCCATATTTACTACTCTGGAAGCGGCTTCGAAGCTTCTTTGGAATTTAATTAAATTTACAGCTTCTTCGTCCAAATTTACACCAATAATTGTGTCACGTTGATTTTTCATTTGGTCTAAGACCATTGTACTATTTTTCAATCCAGTTTGAGAATCGTTCAACATATTACCAGCTTTGGAAAGTAAGTCCGAATAATATTCACCAGGAGTTCTATTATTAATAAAGTTAATATCATCTGCTAAAGAAGCTATCTGTAAACCAATTTGATTATTACCACTTTCTCCAGCAACCGATGATAGCGGAATATTGTCCGAATCGTTCAATATTACAGTATTTACTTGTATTGATAAAGCATCTGCATCTGCTGGGTATGGCACAAAGAATGAACGTCCTGGTGGCGTTGCTCCAGTATCATTCAACCCAAATCCTGAAACGCTTGCCATATTCACATTTGCTGCTATTTCTTTTGCTAATTCATTTATTGATTTCGCAATTGAAAAGTTTCCACTTGTGTCATCTTTATCTAATGTTTCATTGTAATGTTTCATCTGCGATTCTAATTTCCCGGCTCCTGGGTTTATTTTATTAAGTATATTGCCCTGTTTGTCGGTTGTGTAAACTCCTACAGTTCTCTCGTTAGTTGTGCCATTTGTTGTTTCAACTAATTTCAATTCATTAATGCTTTTGCCAGTTACTAAGTTAATACCGTTCATATAGACATTAACAGTGCCGTCTTCATTTTGGCTAACGTTCATTTTACCAAACTCTGCTAACTTCTCAATGAGAACTTCTCTTTCATCGGCCATATTCAAATCGCCTTCGAGTGCAGAGTAGTGGTTGTCTGCAATCCTAGAATTAATTTCTGCAATTCTTCTTGCAAGACTATTAACTTCCTTGACATTTTCATTCAATTTAGACAAAGTATCAATTCTTGCTTCTTCAAATCCTTCTGCCAGTTGGTGAAACTTATCAGTCATATTTCTTGCACTAGAAATTACTTTTTGTCTGTAAGCCGATTTATCTGGGTTTGATGCAAGTTCATCCCAACTAATAAAAAAATCAGAAATAAGATTATTCAAACCAGTTTCAGATGGCTCACCCAATACACCTTCTATCCGTTTTAATATTTCTTGATCGGCTTCGTAGCCAGCATTTCTTGTTATAGAGTTTCTAATTTCTTTGTCAAAGAATTCCTCTCTGAAAGACTTTAATTGATCAGCTATAACTCCTGTTCCAACAAAATTCCCTGCTTCAAATTTGGAAGTTGAACTTGTCAAATCTGCTCTTTTACGCGAATAGCCTTCCGTATTTGCATTAGAAATATTATTGGAAACAACCTCTAACCCATATCTTTGAGCAAGTAATGCTGATTTACCTATTTCTAGTGTTGAAAATCCCATATCTATACCTTTACATCACACACTTTACGACCATTTCTACTATTCAAAACAGAGATTATGTTGCTAACGCTGGTTTTCGCTCTGTTTGATAGCAGTCTATTTGTGGTGTTTACTTCCTGCAATTCAGCCACAATTTTCTTCATTGCTATTCTTATTCTTCTTAAATCTATCTTGTTTTCACCTTCAACTGTTTTTTCTATTTCAGAAAGACGTAGCTGCGAAGCTTCTACTCTGCTTATCGATAACTTCGAGACCATATATCTCAATCTTCTTTCTTCCATTTCTTTTAGCTTAGCTGTTATTAGGTGTTGGTCCTGAGATATTTTTTCGACTAAGTCTTGTCTCTGCGACATCAGTGCTTCACGCAATCGATTCGATAACATTAACAACTTCTCTGTTAATTCTTTTTCTCTTTTGAGAAAATCTATAAACTTTTCATCCATTTTATTTCTCTCCTAATGCCATATTATAAGACAAAACCCTACTTATATATTTCCTAGTTTCATCGAAAGGGGGTATTCCATTGTGCTTTTCTACGTTCCCAGGCCCTGCATTATATGCTGCTAAGGCAAGTTCCAAAGAACCATCAAACTTATTAAGCATTTTATTAAGATAATTAGTACCGCCCAATATGTTTTCTTCAGGATTGAAGGAGTTATTAACGCCTAAATCTTCGGCTGTACCGTCCATTAATTGCATCAGACCTTTAGCTCCAGCAGACGATACTGCCTTGTGGTTACCAGCGGACTCTGCTGCTATTACCGATTTTATCAAATTCTCAGGTATCCCATACTCTTTGGAGGCTTTACCTATTATTTCGTCATATTGTGATATTCTTGCAGCTGCACTATCTGAAATATTTATTGGCCTTAATTGTTGCTGTGGCACAGTATAGCTGTTTCTGTTGGGAATATTATCACCAGTCATCTGCTTATACATCATTTGGGCGATGCCCATACCTCTACCTTGTTTTGAGATATTGTCTGCTAAATTGAGTTGAGCCATTTCTTGCATAGTATTGCCTCCGAAACCCTCATCGTCCTTCTCTTCTAATTGTGCTTTTTTCATCTCAGTTAGCATCATATTGACAAAAATAGATTCGAATCCTCTTGATGCTTGTTCTATTTTAGACTTTTCAGTATCTGTCATCTTTGACTTTTGAGAAATCTTTACATTGTCGAACTCATTTATCTTTCGAGCAATCTTTGCTTTCTGTGCTAAGATTCTATTTTGCGATGTGTCAAAACTTTCTATACTCATTGTATAATTAACTCCCCTTGTAGCGACCCTGCTTCTTTGAGTGCTTGGAATATAGCAATCAAATCTCTAGGTTTCACCTGAAGTAAATTTAATGATTCTGCAATACCCGCCACTGTCGGATTCTGTACTTCCAAAGCTCTTGCTTGATTTAACTCCTCTTCCGATTCTATTATTGCAGTTTCTGCATATCGTGGAGGAAATATCGTAAAAGGCGCTGGTTGTGGCACTATTACTTGTCTTTGAATAGTTATGTCTAATCCACCATGAGCTATTACTGAAGGTAACAATTCAACATTGCCACCTATTACAATCGTTCCTGTGCGTTCGTTAATCACAACTTTAGCCGTAGCTTCTAAGTTAACATTGAGAGCTTCTATTTGAGCAATTTTCATTAACTGCTCGTTTCTGTCACTAAACCCAGACAAATCTATTTTTATAGTAGCTCCATCTTCTAATGTTGCTTTACCATCAAGATCTGTTGAGGCATTTATTGCAGTCATTACTGCGTTGGCAACTGTAAAATCTGGATTTCGTAATATAACTCTCATACTTGACGCATCGGTTAAACTTTGTTCAACTTCTTTCTGAAGTATCAAGCCGTTTGGTACTCTACCACTTGTGACAAAATTCTTTGATATACGGCTGCCAAATGCTCGAACATCGTAGCCACCTACTGATAAGGGTCCTTGGGCATTACCTACTATACTGCCGTCTGCTCTTGATAGTGGGGTCATTAGTAAAGTCCCTCCTTGCAACGAAGTCGCATCGCCCATTGCAGATACTACAACATCAATCTGTGATCCTTTCTTCATAAAAGCAGGTACTGTGGCTGTAACCATTACTGCAGCAATGTTCCTTGTTCCGTTGTTTCTTCTATCTATCGTCAAACCAAAGCGTTTTAACATATTTATAACAGATTGGTTCGTGTAAGAAACCATTCT
Organism: Ignavibacteriota bacterium; assembly: GCA_020437395.1. Lineage (GTDB taxonomy): Bacteria > Bacteroidota > Ignavibacteria > Kapaibacteriales > UBA2268 > PGYR01. The sequence goes on from JAGQWJ010000008.1 coordinate 69,177, forward strand.
ATTGTCGCCAGTTTGATTGAGTCCTACAACTAATCCATATCCGATTACTTGTACTCCACTCACACCTTCGATATTTGCAATATCTTTTATACGTGCTGCATCTAAGTTGATAGTTGGCAAGCTAAACACTATTAATATGTATATTATTAATTTTTTCATATTAAAATAGCATCCTCAAAAACTTAGTAATCAATCCTGGTTCTTGATATTCTGATACTGAACCGTCACCATCAATCAATAATGTCAAATCTAGAATACTATATGAATAAACAGAGTTATCTGGTCTTACGTCCACCGGTCTTACAACACCTTTGATGGTAACGTATTGCGTCTCACCATTTACTTTTGTAGTACGTTTTCCTTCAATTATCAGATTACCATTATCTTCCAAATCTATTACTCTTGCACTTAGCTTCGAACGTATGGTTTCATTTCTAGTAGTAGCGCCGTCGCCCCTGAAATCTGTTGAACTTCCTAAGTTTATATCACCAGAAGTTGTACCAGAACCAGTTGAAACTCCAAAGCCCGCACCTACAGAAGATTCGCGTCCATTGTCAGTACTTGCGGAGTTTCCTGCCTTCGTATCTTCAACTATCAAGACGGTTAAGGCATCACCTTTTCTAAATGCTTTAAAGTCTGAGAATAGTGAGTTGGAGCTGTTCTGCACAAATTGTGCTTCTAGTCCGAACGCTGAAAGAAAAAGTATAGATATAATTAATAATCTCATTTTATTCACCTAGAATCAGTTCACCTGACTCATTTAATTTACCAGTTAGTATTTTTTTACTATCGCCTCGTTTTACCTTAATCGATTCACCCACTCTGCCGTCTTGCAACGCTGTGCCAATTCCACGAATAGTAACGGCACCATTAGTAGCCACTACAACTATTTCTTCACCTCGTTTTACAGTTACGTCAGGGAGTGTGTTTAGAGTTGTTAATGTTTCTTCTTGATAAATAGATTTGGTAGCTACTCTTCCTACTGGATTCAAATAATTTTCAATTTTGTCTAATTCTACAAACTCATTGTCTCTGATTATCATCGAGTTTGTAATGTCCGTATTTGCTGGTATATATGATTTTGCCTTAAATACTGTGATTTCTTTCTTTACTATATAATGAAAAATTTGTGTCTTAATTACTTTGTTGTTCACAACGAACTCTAACTTAACACCATTATTATATGCTGTGTAGTGATCATCGAAAATAGCTTTAACATTATCATTATCAATATTTATCTCTTTAAATTTTGAAAGAAAATCTATTTGATAATCATTACCATATTTCTGAATTAGGAATGTTCTGCACGCTTCCTCTATTCTATCAGCAGAAAATGTCGCAGCATTAATTGGCAGCGACAACACTATTATTAATATGGCTAATATTGTCTTCATTTTTATCGTTTTAGGTTAACCGCAGTATTGAGTATTTCGTCAGCTGTTCGCACAGATTTTGAATTAAGCTCATAAGCTCTTTGAGCTGTTATCATATCTACCATTTCTTCTACTACGTCAACATTAGAGCTTTCCAAATGACTTTGGTATATCTCACCTGTGTTATTGCTTCCAGGTTGATAGAAAATAGGATCACCAGAAGCAGGGGACTCTTCGAACAAATTATCACCAATAGCTCTTAATCCTGATGGATTAACAAATCTCGCTAACTCTATTTGACCAAGCGTATCTAAGTCTGTGCTTCCTTCAACATAGACCCCCACGACACCATCACGGCTTATTTGTACTTCAACTGCATCGGCTGGTATCTGGAATCCAGGGTCTAAGTAATAACCTTGAGTATTTACTAAACTACCGTTTCTATCCATCTTGAAACTTCCATCTCTTGTAAATGCTCTTGAATTATCTGGTTTTTGAATTACAAAAAAACCATCTCCGACAATTGCCATATCTAACTTATTGCCAGTTTCTGTTATATCTCCTTGAGTGAATTGTTTCTTTGTCGCAGAGAGCTGAGTACCACTACCAATTTGGACTTCGTTTAGAGGTTCTACTCCTATTCGGGCACTGTTGCCAGCTGGTTTTAGTGTTTCGTAAAGTAAATCTTGGAACTCGGGCCTTGTCTTTTTGAAGCCCGTAGTGTTTACGTTTGCAATATTGTTAGAGATAATCTCTACAAATCTCTGTTGTGCCGATAGCCCAGTTGCTGCTGTTCTTAATGTCTTGTCCATTCGATACTTCCTGTATTTTGGATCAATTTATATTTTTAATTATTAATAGTATTTACCCAAACTGATAGATTGTTCTAATGTGTTTTCATTTGTAGTGATAACCTTACTACCAGCTTCAAATTGGCGTTGCAAATTTATCATCTCTACCATCTCGTCTATCACATTTACGTTTGAGTTTTCTAACCATCCTTGGCGAATACTAATTTTGTCATTTGTTAGTTTCTGATATTGATTATCTTCCGTCAATATAAAGTCAGAAGATGATACTTTCTCAAGTACTTCATAGCTATTCGTATCTACTATCTCAAGATACCCATGGCTTACATTGTTAATGAATATTTCCCCAGAATTATCAATCCTGATTTCTGTCTTCCGAGCGTCAGAGTTGATAGAGTCAGTTTGTAACGTACTGAATAGGTTGATTCTGCCCCCACTTGCCATAAGGTATTTCCCATTTGCTGAGATTAAATCACCCTCATGGTTTATCTTGAAATTCCCTGCTCTTGTCAAAAATTCTTTACCTTGTTCATCATTCAACAAAAAGAAACCATCACCATCTATTGCTAAATCGAAGTCATTTCCAGTTTGGTCATAGCTACCTTTTTTGAAATCTATGTATGAACCTATTGGGGGGTCATTTTGTTCGGCACTACCAACAATATTATATAAATTGGCCTTAGAGTCTATGAGATTTCGCTCAAACACAGAGTCACGCTTAAATCCCACAGTTGAAGCATTCGCAATATTATTAGATATTACTTCTAGCCGCGTTTGTTGCGACATCATGCCCATTGCAGCAGTGTACAGTTCTTTGATCATGGGAATCCTTCCTAATCAATTTCTTCTATTATTTTTCTAATTATAGCCAAATCGTCTTCCTCTGATTTGAGCTTTTTGGACAAATTATTAACTAATCTTATCAGTTCTTCTTTCGAATCATCTGCATTTGTGTTTAAGTGAGCTAAAAGTTTCTCGATTATTCCTTTTTTATCGATATCACTTTTGGCTCCGTAGGCCTTAAGGAAATTATTAATCTTTTTATCCATTTGATTGTTCTGCAATGTATATGCCAAAACTTTTTATGGCATATAACTTATGAGTGTAATTGCCAATATAATGTAAGTTAGCTAAATATCAACTAAAAAACAAATGATGTTTTTCTGGAATTATAAATGTATAATATCAACCATTTAGACCAAAATTAGCCACTTATGAAAAACGCAATACTTTAACTGGCCTAATCTTGGAGGAAATTATTGATGGTACTGTTACTACTAAAGTAGAGATAGCAACGGCATTGAATATAACTATAAAATAGTGCTCGGGGTTAATTGTTATCGGTACTGTATCGAGAAAATAAACATTGCTATCCAATGTAATCAGACCAAACTGTTTTTGTAATACGGAAAATATGAAGGCGGCTAATCCCCCCATGGTAGCAGATTTTAATGCTATCCTTATTCCAATAAAAACGAAGATTTTTATCAAATCAAAAGATGACATTCCCAATACTTTCAATATACCGATTTGTCTTGTTTTCTCGACTATTAGTATAAGCAACATAGTAACTACGTTCAGTACTGCAACTATTGTTATTATTCCTAATACTAATGGAACGGGTTCTTTTTGTACTTGGATCCATATTAGTGCAGATCTTTGATAGTCAAATACATTTTTCACCATTAGTGGAAACTGTAATTCATTTCCAATTTTTTCACTAATTTCTTCTATCTCGTCCTTATTTTTCACGGAAATCTCAATCCGAGTTACATTACCATTAGCTATATCAAAGAAAGTATGGGTTGTATTGATCGGAGCAATAATCACTGAATTATCATATTCGCCTAAACCAGTATTATATATATTTACAATTCTGAATTTAGATATTTTGGTCTTTGGGGCGGACTTCTGGGTTGCATCTATAGAATAGATGACCATATTGTCACCTAATTTATAATTCATTTTCTTGGCTATCTTTTCACTTATTATAACTTCCTTGGCACTATCGGAACTAAATTGAAATTTGCCATTGTTTGTATTCTTTTCAAAACTATTTATATCATTCTTATAATCTATTCCTTTCAATATAAAGCCATCTATATCATCTTTTTTTCTGATTATTACAGGTTTTTCGATTACTTCTGCTATACCCGATATATTAGAAATAGTGAGGTTTAAACTATCCTTGTTTACATATCCGCCATTCATACTCACAATTGATATATCTGATGTAAACTTTGAAGTTGTCTCTGTTAGCATATCTTCGAATCCATCAAGTATTGATAGCGAAATAATAAGTGCGAAACTACCAATAAATACGGAAAAAAAAGCTGCTCTAGTAGTAAATCTAATAATCTTACCACTTGAGCGAGTGTTGTGAAATTTGTCTATGAAGTATTTTATTTGTGAGTATTTCATAAGTTGCAAACTAAGAAATAACGAGCATTCTTATGAGATTGATTTGTACTGATAAAAATTATTTAAATGAAAGCAAATCTATTCATAAAACTATTGTTCTAATGTAATTTCATTTTTGCCAGATTCTTTGTAAATATGACATTCGCCGCCACCAAAGATATAGATCTCATTTATCACTATTTTACCTTCTATTTTACCAATAAAATTAAAGTATTCTTTCTTTCCCTCGAGTTCAGCTCTGTATCCATCCGATAGAATTATATAACTCCTGCCATTCGTATCGGATTCTGGGAAATATTCTATTTCCCTATGATCAATAGTGTCATTGTTCGCAATTCTGATAGTAAAGTATTCAGTTAGTGTGTCACCTTTCACAAAAAGATTATAAGTTACAAATTCAGTTGTACATACTGTCCCTAAGTCTTCACAAGAGTTAAGCGAAATAAATACAATCGATAATACAATCAAAATATATTTTTTCATGAACTTTACCTCTATTTGAAAGTTATGATAGAGTAAAATGTATTATCCCTCAATCATTATTTTGAAAGAGGGATAGTGTCTTTTTTAACTTTTGTAAATGTAGCCCAAAGAATCTTCCAATTCCTTTGGAAGCTCTGGCAATTCTGATCGAGGAATTAACAGTGTAGATACATTATGCAAATCACGGAAAATATGGTGTTCATCAGCTGTTTTCTTCAAATATCCATGACCAGATGATCCACCTGTACCCATCTTGCGACCGAGCATATGCAAAACCATCTGAGAGTGACGGAAACGCCACATAATAAATGATTCATCGATTTCTACTATTTTGTCTAATATACTATAAGGTATTCTTAATATTGGCTTATCTCTATATAAGTTTATCAACAATGCAGCTTTAGTAGCTTTGAAAGATAATCTGACTTCGCCATTTTTTATCATTTCATTATGCTTTTCTTTGTCCATAGCATTCTCTATATATTCTTGCTGCATATCGAGCATTTTGATTCTGCCTTCTTTCTCTTTGTCTGTTATATACTCAGTCTCAAGTATTGCTTTTCTTTCTCTTTCTGTCATATTTCGGACAGCTTCTACATATTTCTCTGAAAATTTGAAATCATTAGATTTTAAAAAAGGTGTGCGTTCCAACCATTTCTCTAAAATATCAAACATTGACAATGAATTTTCTAATTCTATGAGCTCTTTTTGTTGCTCTTCGTTGAAAGGGGATTTGTAATCATAGTTACCATAGGTAATGCGCTGCTTAGACGGTAAGCCAAGCATTGCTTCTACCTTACGGAATTGGAAACTCTGAAACCCTGATGCAGGAATCAAATAGTTACGGAAATCAAGAAAATCTAATGGCGTAAGAGTTTCTAATACGTTTATTTGGTCAATTAATAATTTCTGTATTTCATGCACTCTAGTTAATTTAGCTAGTGCTTCCCCCAGCTGGTATTCTGGGACTGGGTCTTGTGATAATGTTTTAGCAACTAGATTTAATTCATGAATAATCTGTTTGAACCAAAGCTCGTAAACTTGGTGTATAATAATAAAAAGCATTTCGTCGTGAGCGGGTTCGCCCAACTCAGCACTTCTAAGGTTTTGTGCATTCAGCACCTTATCCAAAGCCAAATAATCGTTGTAATGTACGGAAGCGTATTTGTTACTCATTTTTTAAAAATCCCATTTGTGTGAAAATCAATCTATTGAAATTACGAATAAATTACTAATTAAGAAATAAGAATATTATGTCTGAAATGATTATGGGCTGGATGTGTTGTTAAAAAAAAGCATTTTTTTTTGAAAAAATTTGCATGTTATGTTATGTTATGTTTGTAGAGAATTACCAATTTCTCAACAATTTTATAGGTCTATTGAATGAACAAAAAATCACTATACATTATTTTAATTGCATTCTCTGTAATTACTATAACCGCAAAGAATTATAAGATAACCCCTGTGAATATTGATTTCAATGGGGTTATTTCTATTAATTGGTAACGTAGGTTCATATTGCATCATAACCGCCCCAAAATAGCCAGGTTGATAATAGTTAGCATCAAACCATTTGGGTTGGATTATAAGGTTCAAAGGTGTTTCAACTGTTGCATTTGCTTCTAAATAGGTTCCTGCTGTAGTTGCGTTGTTTTTCAAGGCATTATTCATCCTTGTGCTACCAGACCATTGACCACCAGTCATAATTGAGGTCTGGGGGAAAGAATCTAATACAAATGGTCGAGGTGTAGTCGAATATCCCCAAACGAACTCCCATGGATTGGGCTCTTTATCTTGGGCACTGATTATTCCAAAAATTATT
>JAGQWJ010000090.1 GCA_020437395.1 Ignavibacteriota bacterium
GAATACTTTCCAAATCTTTCGTAGTGGTCGATTTTAGCTCAATTACACCTATTGCTTTGCCACCTACCATTATAGCACCGTCAGCTTTTCTGGCACCAGTTTCGTTTTTTAGTTCGGTTGTTAGGTTATAGTTGGGGTTGGGGTTAATTGTATAGCCAAGTACATTAACAAACAATTCCCGCAAGAACCCCTCTTGGAACTGTTCTTCCTTGCTATCTCTGATGTTTTGTTGTATTTCGAGGTTCAGAAAATAGGAACTAAAAATAGAGTATTTTTCAGCAATTAACTTATCATCTACCTCACGTAGGAATTTGTTAAGTACTGATTTTTGGAATAACGCCATAATTATTCGGTGTTTGTTTTACTGTTGATAGTGCTAATATACGGAAATATTACAACATTAATATATAAAAATGGGATTTCTATTTGCTTCTGTCGGCAATATTTAATAATTTGCATTATGCTTATAAGTAGACTCATATTATCCTTACTATTACTTGGACTTGAATTTATATTTTTAGCCCATAACCTTTTACCTCATGTTCATCATGATCATATGGATAATACTTTCACTTCAGATAATCATAATCATGCCCATGATGATAGTGTTAATAATGTCGATGAAAATTTGATTTCATTTCTGTTAGAAAATCATTCGCATGATAACTATGTATACCCAAAACATGAACTATTTCTAAAAATTAAAAAATTAGAGTTTGCATTACATGATAGCCCTCATAAGATAATATATATAAATCCATTCATAAGTGACTTTGCAACTTTAAATTTGAATTATTATCAAACCGTAAGGCAGAAATTAATAAATCAATTTGATAATAGTTCTTACCTATTACGAGCTCCTCCCTCATTAGTCTAAATTGATAGACAATATACATATCTGAATATAAAAGAGTTGTATCAAAGTCTATATCCTCAATATGTTAACTTATTAACAGCTTTAAATATAGCTAATTATTAATCATAAACAAAGAATTAAAATGTATTTCAGAATCACAACTGTGTTGTGCTTATGTCTTATTGTATCAGGTTTGATGGGGCAGTCAAACGATATAATAAATAAAGTACAATTATTTGAAAAAAACAATATCGAATTGAAATCTTTACTTAAAGATATTAAAAGTAAAGAATACTCTTTAAGTAGTACAAATAACTATAATGACCCAGAATTGGAATCCTATTATTTGCCGTATGGCAACAATAGTGTAGGTGATTATTTAGAATTACAATTAAGTCAATCCTTCGAATTTCCATTAGTCTATAGTTCTAGGAACATTCTATTAGATGTAAAACACGACGAATTATCAATGCTTTATAAGGTTAGAAGACAGGAAATATTACTTCATATATATAACATGCTATTAGATATTATTCATTTAAATAAAATGATAATAATCGAAAACAATAGACAGGAAAAGGCAAAGATTATTCTAGAACAATCAAATATATTATTTGAAAAAGAACAAATTGGTATTTTAGAGTTTAACAAATCAAAAGTTAAATGGCTACAACATAAGTTCAAAATTCAACAACTTGAACGTGAAAAGCAAAAACTAATTTCTTTAATTACCTCTCTAAACGGTAACCAAGAATTGGAATTTGTAATAGAAAACCTAAATACCAATTTCGAAATTGAAACAATTGAAGTTTTATGGGAGAATAAAATTAAAATGGATCCCACTTTTAAAATATTATTATTAAAGGAAAATATTGCACAAGCAGAATTAAATTTAAATAGAAATTCTTGGTTTCCTGACTTAAAGATAGGAGCTAACTATCAAGGCTTCTCAGGTAATTCGAACTATGGGTTTTATGGTGGAATAAGTATTCCACTCTGGAATAATAGCAACAATGTAGAGTCTTCAGAGTATAAACTTGAGTACAATAAAATGAACACTTTAGTTCAAACGCAAAAAGAACAAGTGTCTTACATGAATAACTATAACTACTACATATCAGTACTAAAAGAGTACGATGAATATAGAAATACATTGGGTAATATTAATAGTTCTGAATTACTATTCAAAGCTTATAGTTCAGGAGAATTATCCTTTAATGAATACTATTTAGAATTAGAGTTTTACCATAATGCACAAAACAAGATGTTAGAAATGGAAAATGAACTAAATCATTTTAAAGCTGAATTATTAAAACATCAATTATAAAAAAACATAAAAGTGAAAAAAATGAAAAATATACTTATCATAATTATAATGCATGGATTATTATTATCCTGCAACCAAAGTCATCACAATGATGATGATCACGCTCACGATTCAGAGGGTAATCATATCGAATCTTTTGTAGAAACTCCAAGACTAGATTTTACAATTTGGACAGAAGAATCAGAACTCTTCGTTGAATTCCCAGCCTTAATAAAGAACAAAACGAGTAGATTGGTTGCACACTTTACAAAATTGTTAGGTCACAAAGCAATCGAGGATGGCACTGTGACAGTTAGCTTAATAAATGATAACGAGACTATGAGTGTTACCGTAAATAGTCCATCTAGCTCTGGAATTTTTATACCAGAGTTAACTCCAGAGAAAGAAGGTGTTTATAAACTAGTTTTTGAGATTAAATCACCTGAACTGAATGATATAATTGAAATAGAGAAAATTCAGGTATTTGCCTCCCAGAGTGATGCTATAAGAATATTTGGAGATGATGATTCTGGAGAAAATGGTTCAATTTCTTTTCTTAAAGAACAAGCTTGGAAAATGGATTTCCAAACAGAATATTCTAAAGAACAAGAAATATATGAAACTATAAATACTTTTGGAATATGGAAAGTAAGTCCAAATAATCAGATAAATTTGGTAGCAAAAGCAACTGGGATTGTAAATTATATAAAGAAAAATTTAACTAAAGGTAGTAAAGTAAAAAAAGGGGAAGTTTTATTTGAGATAAGGAGTAATGGTTTATCTACAAGAAACTTAGAAACCGAGATCGAAAATGCAAGGATAACGCTTAACCAAATTAAAACAGAATATTTACGAAAGAAAAGTCTAAATGAAGAATTAATAATACCAAAATCTGAACTTGAAAAAGTTGAAAAACAATACTTGGTAGCCCAAAGGAATTATCAAACTTTGTCAAATGGCTATAAAGGAAACGCTAAAACTGTCATAGCACCAGATGATGGTTTCGTTAAGCTAATTGCTATTGAAAATGGTGATTTTACAAATGAAGGAGAGCTGTTAATCACTTTAACTAATTCGAAACCCGATTTTCTTGAGATTCAAGTTAGTCCTGAGTATTTATCTTCATTAGATAATATATATAATATTAGGTATCAAACAGACAAAGAAAATTGGTCAAATTTGTTGAAAAATAAAGGGACTATAGTCTCAGTTGATAGAAATATAACTTCTACAAAACCCATGTTATCGGTTTATTCTAAGGTTAACGACATAATCAAACTACCAGAAGGTAGTTACACTGAGGTAGTTCTAGAAGTAGGAG
>JAGQWJ010000091.1 GCA_020437395.1 Ignavibacteriota bacterium
TAAATGTCATTATTACTATCTTTATTAGCGGGTTAAGTTTCTTCATCTCTTCAACTACTAGAAACCCATCGCCGTCTTCCATGAATAGGTCCAGCAGAACTATGTCAATATCTACTTCTTCGCGTCTATTTGCAAGGAGTAATTCGTTTCCACTATTGAATGTACCTGCAACTTCATATTCAGAATTTTGTTTCAAATAGTCAGATACAAGATTCAACAGAATGGTATGATCATCTACTATAGCAACTCTTTTCATATATCTATTACTTTTTTATTGAAATTTACTATTTTTACAAATGCAAAGTAAATTACTTTTATATTTATGCCTATACCTACTTGTAGGTATTTTTCTATCTAATCCAATTATTTCTTTACAGAGAAGTAAAGTTAGTTTTAAAGATCACAGTGAAAGAGTTAAAGTACTTACTGAAGAAATAGAATCTGTCGAAAATACTGTTAGCTTCGATTCACTATTGGCAAGAACAGATACTATGAAGTATTTTCACTTATATTGCATGGGTAGGGATTTTGCACAATTGAAGCCAAGTCTATCAGTAGCTGTAGCAGATTCAATGATTTCTTACGCTAGGAGGGATAAATATAGTCGTGGTATTATAAGTGGTTATAATCTATTGGGAATTATATACTTATGAAGATAATTATATTCGTGCCTTAGTTAATCTAAAAGAAGCCAAGAAAATTGGGACTAACTCATCAGACTCTGAGAAAATAAAAGATAAGTATGGATGTACACTCTATTATATAGGTGACCTTTATTTTCAGAAGAAAGATTACCAAATAGCTCTTGATTATTACAAAAGATCCTATGACATATTCAATTCATTTACCGAAACAGATTTAGCTAGAGAAGATTTGTATTTCACACTAACTTCTTTTGCTTTTACTACTATCAGGGAAGATAAGGCGTATACAATGTATTCAATTGGACGTAGTTACTTAGAGCTAAATACAATGGATACAGCCAGAATATATTTAAATAAATCTTTGACTGTGGCTAAAAAAACTACACATAACAGATTAGAAGCAAGGATATATTATGCACTTGCTAGATTGGAACATAAAAATCAAAATTTGGATTTATCTAAAAATTTCTCGGGAAAATCATTAGTTCTATCTAAGTCAAGTAATTTGAATGAATATGTTATATACAACTATCTATTGCAGATGGAGATTGATTTAGTCAATGGTGATTATAACAATATAGAGGGGTATTATAACAAAACTATTCCTCTAGTGATGCAAATGGGTATGAAAAGTGAATTAGCAAAAGCTAAACAGCTTTATGCAGTGTATTCGAATCAGATTGGTAATTCTAACTTAGCTTTCCAAATGTTAGAGGAGGCTAACAGTATAAGGGAAGAACTAAATGACGACGAGGTGGCTCGTAAGTTTGGTCAGCAAGAATCAGAGATGAAGTATCAACAGAATGTTTATGATTTAGAGTTGGAATCAATGAAAGCCAAAGAGGAAGAGAAAAGAGTAACAACCCAGCTATACTTTAGTATAGCGATACTGTTTCTTATATTATTGATGGCTATCCTGATTTATATAAACTCAAGAAAGAATAAAAAATTAAGTGAAGAGTTGGGTAAGATAAACAAACAACTTGAGTCAGCAAATACACAATTGGTAGAGCTAAATGATACTAAGACAAAACTATTCAGAATAATATCACATGATTTGAAGAATCCAATAAAGGAGTTTGACTCTGGTGTGAAACACCTAATTTCAAACCAAACAATAGACAAAGATAATTTGAACAAATACCTCACTAATTTGAGTAAAAGTGCAAGCAACATCCAAGGATTACTCTACTCATTACTGAATTGGGCAGAATCTCAATTTAGTGATAGACCTATAGTAAAAACAGAAGTTGATATTAATGATATATTACAAAAAGTAATGCCTTTATATCAACAGATGATTGATGAAAAAGAAATAAAAATTAGGATTAATTTATCTGTACAAACATTAGATACAGACGCTAACATTCTACAAATTATCCTTAGAAATATAATACATAACAGTATTAAGTTTACACTTAATGAAGGTACAATTAGTATTAAAACTGATACTGAAGATGACTTTACAATTCTCCAAATTGCAGACACTGGGATAGGTATCCGCAAAGACCAAGTAGAAGCAATACTAACAGACAAACACTTCTACCATAGCCAAACAGACTTATTCAAAAGCACAGGTGTTGGACTAAGAGCTGTAAAAGATTATATAGACCAACTCGGTGGAAACCTTTTCATAGAAAGCACACCAGGAAATGGAACAATCGTCACCATTTACTTCCCCTAAAAATAATTAGAAAAATACCCACTTTGGGGTATGGTATTACCTTATTTGCATTGCTATATTTGTGAAATAAAAATTTATAAATATAGGAGTCAGAAAGAAATGAGAATTTCAGAAATTGTAATAAAGGTCATAGACAAACTTGTTGGTGAAGAAGAATTAAGAAGATTGGCAGAATTGGAACATGGGGAGGAAGAAAAAAATGATATACCAATACCAGATCGTATACCTAGAGAGATTGAAAGCCCAGTAATCGGTGATATTTATGGTGAAGATATTAGTGATACGGAAAATACTGATTACTTAATACTTGGTTCATACACACCTATGAGATCGCCAGGTGTAATCACATTTTACATTGATGCTATCACTAAATACACAGGTTCTCTTATTCGAAAGATTGTAAAATCAGGATACAATTATAGCTTTGAATTAGTCGCAACAACAACATTTTTAGTAATACAAGATGTTACTCTGCACGAGTCATTTCATTACTATTGTGATTACAAAAGAAGCATTACCTCAGCAAAATATGATAGAGATAAGGAAGAAGCTCTTGCAGTAGCTCATTCGTATAATATGTTGGGGAGACATTCTTTAGTCTTTGGATATAATAGAAGCTTATATAATGAGTTAAGATGGGTACAAAGGCATTACCGTGGAAATTTTGATAGGGTACGCAGAAATCCAATACTTATAAGGGAGCTCAGAGAAGTATTTAAAGAAAAACACTATAAGGCATTCACATTACCTGGGTATAGAGATTGGCACCTATACATTAACAAAAATTCCTACGAAACGGATTTTTATGATTACATAAAAGATTTAAACTTGGACAAACTTTTGAGCAATGGTGTACCAGTAAATGACATTCGAGGAGAATTAATGATAATTGGTCATAGGGGAACTAAATTAGTTGTTAAATAAAATTAGGGATAAGAAACATGAGAAAAATACTAAAAACCAAAAGCAATATAGATGCAGG
>JAGQWJ010000092.1 GCA_020437395.1 Ignavibacteriota bacterium
CACCAGAATCTAGACTCCTTCCTTAAACGCGGCTCTTCGGATCTTTCTCCCCGCTCGCGGGTTCCCTCCCTCTTGCAGAGTGAGGCAGGGAGTCCCGTCCCGACCGCAAGTTAAGAGGCTGAGCAGCAATGTTGAGCCTTTTCTTTTTTAAGCCACTTCAGATCTCCCCGATCGCGGGTTCCCTCCCTCCTGCGGAGTGAGGCAGAGAGTCCTGTCCCGACCGCAGTAAAAGGTTCAGCAGTAATGTTGAATATTTTCTTTTTAAGTCAATTCTATTTTAAGGACGCGGACATGAAATCTATTAGTCGAGAATGCTAAACATAGGATCTCGAGTGCCAGCATTTCTTCCAATTCTGCAACATTCTATTCTACATCAGCACCTAATCCAAGAAGAAGTTGACGGATAGTAAAGCCCGCTTCTGAGAGTGCCATACAATCGAAAATTTGGCACCGAACGACTTATAAATGGACATGACTTTAGAGAAAATTTTTAGGCCGATTTATATTTCATCAATATGGAATGCAAACTGCATTGCTGGGCTTACAAGGTATTGAAGCCAGACTTGATACTTTGAATTCAACTGCCATTTCCCAATACAATCATCAAAACTGGAGGAAACCTTTCCTCGAGCGACGTTCTCAATTGATGACTTATCGCAAATAGATTTTCTCCCTATTGAATTTGGGGTTCCTAGTGTCTCTTCAAAACGTTTCGAAATTGAAAATATACTTTCAGGGTTTAACATTGTGCAGTAGAAAAAACACTGTCTTTTGAGTTCACTTCCTGGGCGATAAACTTTATAGACCAAAGAGTCAAAATGATCAAAAAAATATGAGTCATGATTAAAATACACCTCAATAACCCCAGCCTTTAAGTCTGATGGATTATTCTTAAGAATTTGATCTGATGCCTTTTTAAGGCTATAGAAATTAACACCTAAAATTTCTAAAAGATCCTGATCCGTACCTAATTTCAACGCTGAAAGAATGCTCTCAATAGAAACTCTTCCATTATTGGTATCGGGGTCGTTTTTCTTTGAGTTTCTGAAAAAATCAAATAGTCCCATCCTGAATGTTTTGAAATGCTACACGAAATTGCATTTCAAAACTAAAGAAATTGGAACCAACTCCATTAGAATTCTGGAAAGCTTTTAATGCCGTGTAAGTATCCCTAAAATTCGGACAGTTTAAAATCAGAGTATTTCCAACTTTAAATTGTCAAACAATGAAAAAAAGCAGTTTTAGTGAGACCCAGATAGTGGGGATTCTCAAACAACATGAGCAGGTCTTCAAGACGCCCACACCCTTTTCCGGATGCAGCGCCAGTATTCCTGTGAGCGCAGAGATGAGCTTGAGATTGCGCATCAAGATACAATGTTAATGTTGTCATACATTTTCTTGAAGGACATGATATGAAAATCACCTTATTAAAACGGGGGCTCATCTTCAAAATCATGGAACTTATGATATCTTGGTAGTGTATAGGCTTTGGTCTTCAAATTCACCTTGAATGTCACTACGAGACCGAGCTTTACCAATCCTTCAAGGTCGTTTCTTGCAGTCTGATTTGCTACATTCAGCCTGCTTTCAACCTCTTTAACAGTTAAAAGAAGATTATCTTCTTCATTAAGCCAAGTCAATATTAATCCTTGACGTTCATTCACCCCATCTATTAATTGAAATCTATTTACTATTTGTTTTTCTGCGATTTTACGATCAATATATTCTCTTAAGCTTTTAAAACCGAGCTTCATGGTTTTCAACTTATACTGAATAAAATAAGATAGATCCAGGCTATCATTCTCGCTATATATATAAGCCTTAGCGTATTGAACTTTAGTCTTGACTATTAATCGCGAAATTGAAATGTATTTAATTAACCAATAGCCTTCTTTTATAAGATACCAGTAATACAATGCTCTAGCAGTTCTTCCATTCCCATCAACAAAAGGGTGAATATAGCCTATCATAAAATGAATAATACACCCCTTAATAATAGGATGTATGAATGGCACGTCTCCTGTGTCATTAAAGAAATCAAATAAGTCCCTTAGGTATTTTTCAATTTCTCCATGCGCAGGTGGGTGGTGTACTATTGTACCATCTACTGCATCAACCACATTTACGTCATCATTTGTCCTATAACGCCCTTCATCTTCCTTGCTATCCATTGTATCTTTTGTCATGAGTCTGTGTATCTCCAACAATAGTTCATGATTTAGCATCTTGTTTTCCAGACTTGCTATATAACTGATGGTTTCATAATTGTTAATGATCATCTGCTCAGATTTATTGCGAGGTGGCCTCTTCTTCCTGAGCATATCTTTAGCCATCTTTCTTGTAGTGACAGCACCTTCAATTTGGCTGGAAGCAATTGCTTCCTCCATTATTGAGCTGATCAAATAATAGTCCTTGGCGTCATCACGCAAGATACTTTTTGTACCCAGCTTACCTCCCCAATCCAAATCAAACTTATGCAGTAACCTCGTTGTGCTTTCAGTAATGCTAAAACTGAATTTTTCACCATTGATTTGAAGATCCCTCTGTTGCAGTGTTCGGGTGAATTTAACCACTGTCCATAGATCATATGGTTCTATTCCAATTGTACGTGCTTTGTACTTTACCTTATCCCAGTATAAATATTCTTCATTTATTTCATCTACAACTGCCTTAAGGTCGCCAGAAACTGCTCTTGTAAGTAATCCTATATTCAAATTGGACAAGTCCCATCCTGGTGTCTTTTCAATTTCCCTCATTTTCCGTTAATTTTCTCCTAATCTCCTATTATTTCCTAATTTATCCCATTTTAGGAAATATTTGGAATGTGCAATTTATTATTATTTCCTAATAATTACAAAATTAGGAGAAATTAATAAATATACTGTTCTAAATAATAGACATTACGATACATAAGTCATATACTTCCTCGAATTCGAGCTATACATTATAAAAGCCGCTCCCCCATACTGCACCAGGGCAAATGCCCGATTGGTTCCTCCGGCCACCTGGCTGGTCCATAAGAAAGCTCCTGTGATATTGAATCGCACAACCGAATGGATACAAGTGACAATTTCGCCAAGAATTCGGCCTAG
>JAGQWJ010000093.1 GCA_020437395.1 Ignavibacteriota bacterium
ACATTTAATAAACGGCTCGGTAACTTGATAGGTAGGAGCTTTGAAATGCCCTACGTTTCTTATTGCCATCCGTTAGCTGTCACCCTAAACCAGCGACAGTGCAAAATTGAACAGACGAACGAATGAACAGACAAACCAACGCTTCGGCAAAAATCAAAAGAGCTGCAACCAAACGCACAAAGCCAACGCTTTGCAGCACATTTGCTTTTGCCCCCAACGCACCCAAGCCCACCCACCACCCTGACACATACTGAAAGTTTAAATCATAAATAGAAAGACAGAATGCAATATATCAACCCTGTAGAAATATTACAGCTTTCAAATGTGGCAGACAGTAGCCAAATAGATAGCGACACAATTAAAAAGGCAAAACGTAGACTTTTTGCAGACATTGACCTATCAGACAATGGACACTACGTTTATTACGGGCTTCAACTTTCAAAAGGCGATTGCGAAAAAGCTATTGATGAACTTTCAAACAACGACCTGAAAGAATTTTATTTATACCTGACATCAAATAAAAAGCTCAATGAGTTCTTGGTAAATGGCAATGAAAATGTATTTGTCAGTTTTATACAAGACAGCATTTTTAAACTACCCGACTTTGTTAATTTCATCAGCCCATATTATGCACCAAAGTTTGACAAGGCTCTTTCAAGTGCTTTTGAAGATGAAGATGTTGAACTACTAAAATCTATCCTTAAAACTTCTTTCCTTGTTTCTCAAAATAATGTAAACACTGCTTACAAAGGTGTTTCCAACATTTTGCAAAACAGACTTTCAGAGTTATCAGAAATACGAACCGATATAGAAAACGAGGAAAGTGTATATGATGAAGATGACATTCACGAAGTGGTAGATTTGGTTACAAATTATTTTCCTACAGACCCATTAAATTGTTTGCCGAATTATTTTCAAAGCCAAATTCTGAAAATTGCCAATGAAATAAACTATTTGAATGTTGCGATTTGGGACAACTTTGAGAATACACAGGTAAGCCAAGATTTGCTTGAGCATATACTTACTTTGAATATTGATGGCTTAAACAAACCGACATTTCAAAAGAATTACGAAATAGTAAAAAGAAAAAACCAAGAAAGGATTGAGCAAATCAAAAACGCACCTGTTTTAAAACAATGGGCGGGCATACTATTACAACTTAGAAAATATATTGATGAAGTAGAGACCAAATCTTTATCATCTAATCTTGCATTTTCTAAGACTAAAGAACTTTTTTCTGTTGCGGAATTAAACAATTTACCCGATTATGGAAAAGATATTAGAACACAAATCGGGTATGCAATAAGAAGTTTGTCAGTTTCTATTTGGAATAAACACAATGACATAAAAAATGCTCTCAATACAATAAACCTTGCCACTCAAATAAATTTGGATACTGATGCAAATGCAAAAATTCAACAAGATTTATTAGAACTTAAAGAGTTAGAAAAGAAATACAGGGGTGTATTAGTTTGTCATTTTTGCGAAAAAAACAGTCCAGATGAAAATAGTAGTTTAGAGAAATTGATATACAAAGAGACTTACCGAAGCTATTTTCCTCGTAGAGTTCAATTTTCACAAGCAAGTATTACAATACCACGTTGTAACTCTTGCAAAGAAATTCATTCAAAGGGAAATTCACAATATTCATTGTATTTCTTTGGTTTTCTTGTTGCTGGTGTAATTATCGGAGCAATAACAGAAGATAGTCATTTTATCATCGGTGGATTAATCGGTGGAGTTATTGGTTGGATTATTGGAACAGCAGTAAAGGGAAACTCTGTTGGAAAACAAGGCATTAAGGACGATTCCGATTCTACCTTACGAAATCATCCATTATTAATTGAACGTATGAAACAAGGTTGGACATTTTCAAAACCAAGTGCTTAATTTAATCAAAGAAAATAATGCAAGACATAAAAAAAGTTACCGTAAAAGTTCCACAAGCTTATCTTGATTTTATCAATCAGATATTTGAAATAGAGAAAAAAGCGAATAATCTGAAAGAGGAAACTTCTATTCAGAGGAACATCAACAAAATGAAAGGAATTATGGAAGAAGAATTTTTTAAAGGTTCTTCTACAATTGGTCTAACCTATCACAATCCTTTGGGCGAAGATTACACAGATACGAGAACAGACTGCGAAGCAACTATTTCAGGAACTGGCGTAGAAAATCTTGAAATTATTGAAGTAATCAAACCAATCATATATTATTCCTACCAAGAAAGCGACAAAGTGATGAAAGTAATTGTGCAACCTGCGGTTGTAATCGTTCAATCTAAAAACTCTTAAAAGAAATTTTACAAATGGAAAATACAATAAACTACGGCATTGATTTAGGCACAACCAATAGTGCTATTGCCAAATTCATAAAAGGTGAAGTTATCATCTTTTCTAATCCACAAGATTATGGCAGAAACACTTTGCCTTCTGTGGTTTCATACAAAAAAGATAAAATCATTGTTGGTAACAAAGCCAAAGAGTTTTTAGAAAAAGACCCAAAAAGTGTTGTTGGCGTTTTCAAACGCAAAATGGGAACTGCCGAAAGTTTCAAGATAAAATCAATCAATGAATCCAAAACACCGATTGAGTTATCAGCACAAGTCTTAAAAGAACTGAAAACCTTTGTCAATACAGGCGACACATTAGACGCTGTTGTGGTAACTATTCCAGCTTCTTTTGACACAATACAATCTAACGCTACCAAAGAAGCAGGAATCCAAGCAGGATTCAAACAAGTTGTTTTATTGCAAGAACCTATTGCAGCAAGTTTGGCTTATGCCAATATGAAGAAGGAACGAGAAATGAAAGATGGGCAATGGTTAGTTTACGATTTGGGTGGTGGAACTTTTGACGTTGCTCTTATTCAAATCAAAGATGGTGAAATGAAAGTTTTAGACCACGAAGGCGATAACTTTTTAGGTGGTGCAGACTTTGACCAAATGATTGTAGAAAAGGTTGTGATTCCAAAAATCTGTGAAGAATACAATTTTACCAATTTAGAAGATGAAATGAAAAGTGCATCAGGCAAATTCAATGCGAAATATTATGTTTTGTTACGCAGAGCAGAAGAAGCCAAAATCATTT
>JAGQWJ010000094.1 GCA_020437395.1 Ignavibacteriota bacterium
AAATAAAAAACCGCAACCACTAATTAAAGTGGGTGCGGTTTTGTATTTGGGAGATGAATGAAATTTTATTTATTCAACATAATTGGCAATACAATTTGTCCTTCGTTACTTTGTATTTGCAAATAATAAATTCCAGAAGAGTAATTTTTAAGATTATAAGTCTTTTCATTTACTCCTTTGTTGATAGTAACACTGTTCTCATTGGTTATACTTGCACCGATGTTGTTTATAAAGTTAATATCTACCTCTGTATCTACTTTTGAATCTATCTCGACATTTAACTCCCCTGATGTAGGATTTGGCCATATAGTAACCTTAAATGAATCCGATTCATAAGTTTTTGATTCTGTTTTTTCTTTTGACGATTTTGGGACATAAGGACTTGTTTGGTCTATTGTAAAATCACTAACTCCGTAGTAAATACAAGGAATAAGAATTGGAACTTCTATTTCACAAACAACAGTTCCATTCTTTCCTAAGAACTGCATTTTTACCATTTTTATAGATTGAGATTGGGCACTTTCTGAACCACATTGAGCCATTGGATAACACAGTGTAAATTCAATCCCAGAACCAGCTGTAAAATCTAATGGAGTAAGTCCAACAGGAATTAGTGGACGTTGAACACCACCACCTTCTATTGTTACACCAAATATACAATCCGAATCAAACCCAGTATCAATATTATACTTTGTACAGTATGATCCCAATGTTGGGTCAAGTTCTGATGTTCCAGTAGAATACATAGTATGACTTACTGCTAGACCTTCACAGCAATCTATTGGAGGTGTTTCAGTACTGTCACACTTTACTTCAAATTGCATTTCTCTATCACAACCAATAAATTTACCATCTTTATCTTTACCTGCTAAAAGTGAAATAGTATATTTGTTCGTAGAATCAGTTATACAAAAAGTACCCAAATCAATTGAAGTTATAGTACTATCAAAATCAAATAAAAAATCTTTATATTTTATATTAGTTCCAGAAGAATCAATCAATGTCCCAGGTAAACCACTATCATCAAATGAATTACCAGTCTCACCTTCGAACAATAGCCTAATAGGAATATCTTCAAATTTACAGTTTCCATTGTACTTTAACTCTACATCATAACAACAACCACCTTCTTCACCAGTATTTGCAGTAACTACAAATTCGAATAAATCAAAATCGTTATAAATATCACAAAAATAACAACTATCATTTTCAGGTATTGAATCTGTTGTTGGATCATTAAAAAAATACGGAACGAATTCAAGTTTAATTATTTTCCCTTGTGCAGGTAATAATTTAGTCATCAGGCTATCATTGTAAGTCAAGGTTGTATCAACTCGATGGTAATATTTCTCATCATATCTCCATCCAAGTAAATCTAAACTATCAAGCCCAATTTCTTGAGCTAATATATAAGTACCATTTCCATAAGGTTCTATATTCAAAGGTATCTTTATCTCACGCGAACCCAATCGTTTCCACCATTGGCTTTGCCACCAAGTACTATCTTGATTTATTCCCCATAAATCAACACCTCCATATCTAACTTTATCGTCAAATTCTGCAGCCGTAAAGAACATTAATTCTCTCAACGAATCTAATGTTCCAACCTCTATTGAATCTCTGAAAATTAATGGGTCTGTCCTTCTATTAATTACACCAAGATAAACAGCATTTTTATTTTTTAGAATATCTGTATCAGTATTATTTTTATGTTGAAGTAAAGTAATATCAAAGAATGACGAGTCTATAAATTCATAATCAGGACTTGTATTATGAATCATTGTATGTTTAGGTTCAAATAACTTTCTTGTACGAATCCCTTCTAGATTTACTAACTGTCTTAATGGTGAACTATTCCATCGACTAAACTTATAAGGATTCCAACTCTCAAAAGTTTTAAACCCTTTGGAAAACATCGCTTGCAATCGCAAATCAATCAATTCTTTATCATTTAATCTAATCCAATCAACTATTTTCTTTACTTCTAATCTAATAGACCTTGTACCTATATAGATTCTATCAGGGGAAATATGAGCATATTTTGCTACTGAATCTGGTACAATATATTTCCAAATATCATATATGTCTGAATAACCACCAGTAAAATCACCACCTAGTGAATCATTTTCTATAAAATCATATTTTTTGTTAGCGTTATAGAATACGGGTTTATTACCGTCACCTAAACCAAATAAAGTATTTATTATTGTATCATTATCTTGATTAACACTCCAAACTGGGTTTGATTCCTCTCTATCATACAATATTCCTTTTGCACCCATTAATAAAGAAGTATTCATTAATAACCTTATTGTTTCGGCTGTTTTGGATGCGACATTATTTGCAATAACATATTTATTTAAAGGATTATTAAGTGGTGGTGTCTCCAACCATTCTTTCAAATCATAATTTGTTCCGATAAACAAATTTACATACCATGGTGAGTTCAAATACAAATAATTAGAGTGGATTGGATTATTAAATTTGTTCTTTATTACTAATTCCCACTCTGTTTGTACTGAATTTGAAGAAATCATATGAGAATTATAGTCATCTTCTGAATAGAATTTTATATCATTAAATATTGTTGGATAACTATTCCTCGATCCGTTCGTAAAGAATGTTTCATAACCCGAAGTAAGAGTATCTCCCCAATGTTCTCCTTTGAAACCATATTTATAGCCAAGAATTTTATAATCTGGGTTTGCAAATGTTGTATCATTATATCTTGTCCACCTAAAAAAGGGTTGAGATAAAAATTGTTCATACAAGTTCATTTTCATCCCAAAATACCTATTTGGTGCCATAGTATAGTATTGGTAAAGCTCGGGATAATTTTCTACATCACTAGCTATGAACATTCCATTAGAGAATTTATTTACATACCTTAAAGCTCCCCACCAATAGAAAAAAGGAACTTCTATGTCCTGAAAATAAAGTCTAAATAACTTAGCATCTCGCCAATTATTTGATTTTGTTTTTACCTTGCTTAAAGATGATTGTATCGTGTTATAAATATCATTGATTTCGTATTTATAATATGTATAGGTTGTATCATTTGTTAATGT
>JAGQWJ010000095.1 GCA_020437395.1 Ignavibacteriota bacterium
CAAATACATAGTCGACAACACAATAGGTAAGCTCTGCGAGGAGAAAAAACAAGAGCTATCAATTGTGGAAGAAGATTACTTGCGTGGTAAAAAAGGAAGGAAAAAAGAAACAATAAAGCAACTCGAAACCCAGCTAACCCAATACCGAGAATGGCTACTCCAGATAACCATAGTTGACCCAGCTTGTGGCTCTGGTGCATTCCTCAATCAAGCATTGGAGTTTCTAATCCGTGAACATAGATGGATTGACGAGATGACTGCCAAACTGTTCGGTGGTGGATTGGTCTTCCAAGATGTAGAAAATAGCATATTAGAAAACAACCTCTATGGCGTAGATATAAACGAAGAATCAGTAGAGATTGCAAAGCTATCGCTATGGTTACGCACGGCACAGAAAGGAAGAAAGCTAACCTCGCTGAACAATAATATAAAGTGTGGCAACTCGCTAATAGACGACCCCGAAGTAGCAGGCGACAAAGCATTCAAATGGGAAGAAGAGTTCCCGAAAGTATTCCCTGAAAAGCAAAAGAAAGCATTCCATATTACATGGGTAACTCATAACTCACGAACTTCTCAACGAATGATGGAGTATAAAGTAAGTAAGGGAAATGGAGTATGGTTAACAGACGAAATGGAAGTTGAAATAACTAAGACTATAATACAGATAGTCGAAGAAGACAAACTAAATGTAATGGCATATAATATCTGTGGAGACCATGTACATATTCTACTAGTATGTGAGGAAGATGAGATACCAAATATAGTTCGGAAGATGAAGTCCAAATCGGCAATAGTTTGCAATAAGCTGATATACGCAACAAGGGAGCTTGCTCCCTTGCAAAAGGAAGGAGCAGATGACAAGGGAACAAGCTCCTTTGATACATCAGGATTAGACCAGAACAAGGGAACAAGTTCCCTTGTTACAGATGGGGATGAACAGCTTCAGGGGTCTGGGACTAACAAGAAAGGTAAAAAACTATATAATCCCCTATGGGCACAGAAATATAGTAAAACGTACATAGAAGATGAGGAAAAGCTATATAACACGATAACATATATTGCTAACAACAGAACCAAGCATAATTTACCACTCAACAAGGGGTTGCAACCCCTTGTTACAGAGCGACAACACCCGCTCTACTGCTCATACGATTATGCTTTCCGCCCAGAGTACAATGGTGGCTTTGATGTAGTGATTGGGAATCCGCCGTATGGTGCAAAATTAGATGTAAACATTCAAAAATGGTTAGCTAAAAGATATATCAAAGGAGGTTCTGAAACCGCAATTTCCTTTATAAAACTCGGATATGAGATACTTAGAGAATATGGCAGGATTAGTTATATAATTCCAAAGTCATTTAGTTTCTCTTCAAATTACAAATCAATTAGAGAGTTTTTGTTAAATGATTTAGATGAAGTAATCGACTGCAAGAAAGTTTGGAATGAAGTGAAGTTGGAACAAATAATATTTTCTTGTTCTAAAAGTATCCCAATTCGATATTATAATTCACTAATAAGAAGGAATGAAAATTTTGTTGAGGTAGGTCAAATTGATAAATCAACCTTTAAACAATTTGGATTTTTGTTAAATGGAATATCAGATAATGAATTGTCTATTGGAATTAAACTAATTTCTAATAATGTTTTTTTGAATGATATAGCAACTAATTCAAGAGGTATTATAGTAAAAAACTTGCAGGAAAAAGGTAATTATAGTGTTATAGGAGGCAAAGAAATTGATAGGTTTGGAATTAGGGATGTTCGGGGATTTTTAGATGAAATGCCTGCTAATGATAAAGCAATAATTACAAACAATTCTATTTTAGTTCAAGGGATAGTAGCCCATATTTTGAATCCTTATGAACATATAAAAATAACTGCTTGCATTCCAAACAAACAAATAGATGTATTAGCAGATAATATTAATCAATTAACTTTAGAAAATGAAGATTATCAATATTATGTATGGTGTTTGCTCAATTCGCAATTAATAAATTGGTTTAGCTATTTATTTATATATGGTCGTGCAATCAGAACTATGAGATTTGATAATCCTGTTACTTCACGAATACCAATTCCTAAAAACAACAATAATATAAGTACTGACATTGTTAAACTTTCTAAAGATTATTTAAAAATGTATAATGATATTGAAGAAAAATCTTTAAATTTCCTCAACCTACTCCAATCTAAATACGAGATTGACAAGCTAAGTACGAAGTTACAGAACTGGTTTGTATTAGATTTCAAACAATTCATAGCAGAGTTAAAGAAAAAGAAAGTGGTATTAACTCTATCCGAAGAAGCCGAATGGATGAGCTATTTCAACGAAAAGAAAGCAGAGGCACAAGAGCTAAAAGCCAAGATAGAAGCCACCGACAATGAAATAGATTTGATGGTTTACAAGCTGTACGATTTGACCTATGACGAGGTGCTAATAGTTGACCCAGCGACGAGTATTACAAGGGAGGTTTATGGTGGGTGAGGGAAAAGTATTAAAATAACTACGGATTGGTTGAAATACTTATTATCTTTATTCTTTTATCAAATTTTCAATTATTGTTTTTAATCCTTCGATTTTAGGTTCTGTAATTTCACCGTTATTAAACCGCATCATTAAATTCATTGGCTTCAAATCATTTCTATTATTCGGAGGTTTCGGTATCCCCAAAAAATCTTCAAAATCAATTTCAAACGCATAAATCCCCTTTGTAAATGTATTCTTCTTATTGTCAATAAATTCATTTACTTGTTTTTGAACATCTTTATCTTGGTCTTTATCCATTATTACAGAGTGGTCAA
>JAGQWJ010000096.1 GCA_020437395.1 Ignavibacteriota bacterium
ATAAGAGGTATTTATTATGAAAAGATTTTCTAATATTTTGGTTGCTCTATGGGTAACGGTATTCCTATTGATTGTAGGAATGAAGAGTGAAGTAGGGGCACAATGTCCGGCTGGATTTACCCCAAAAACTATTAATATGAATGTTGGAGGTTGTATTTATGCTGTTGATATTTGTGTGAAATGTTCACCTCTGGGGTTAGGAGCTTCGGAAGTATATATTAACGGTGGTATTACTTTAATCCCACCTTGTACATCGACTTTACCGTTTAGTGCTGTTGTTGATTATATAAATTCACAAATAAAAAATCCATCATATATGTTTGATGTGCTTTGTCCTTTTAAGCCTCAAGCACCGCCTTGCGATGGACCTAATCAACCAATAATTGTAAAATATAGATCATATCTATGCTGGAAAGCTGAGGTGATATCTTATTTTGGTCAAAACACTTTATATTTCTCTACTTGTAGCGATGATTTTTGTGAAGAAATATATTCAGTCTGTGTTGATGGAAGTGGAGCTTACCAAAGAACATTTATGGGTACAAATCCTAGTAGTCCGGTAACACCTTCATGTCTATTAGAGGGCTATCAAATTGAATTTCCTGAACCTACAATTGATTCAGTTGGTACAACTACACCTTGTTACATCTATCATACAAGATGTAATCAATAAAATAGTTAGTATCAAATTGGCTAACTATAGTCAACCTTTTTTTATACATTATTTATAATGAAATCATGAAAAAAATATTATTTCTAATTCTAGTTTATATTATGTCTTGCCCAGTCCAATCTCAAGTTTGGGAACAAATCTCTACACCTTATGACTATATCTACGTAAGTTTGATTACTAGTATGAATGATGACATATATGTAAATAGATTTGACCCAAAATCTGAGAAATCACATAACTATAAGTATCATAATAATGAATGGGTAAGAGCTGAGGATGATACTCTTTATGAACATTTTGGTACTCTATATTTGATAGAACAAAATGCAAATAAAATATTAACAAGCTGTAGAGAGGGAATTTTTAGGTCATTTGATTTTGGAGAAAATTGGGTTAGAATAGAGGATAATAAATATCTTGGCTCTAAGGTAAAGGATTTTGAAATATCAAATTATAATTATTATGTGGTTAGTATTGCAAAAAATGAATTATTTAAATTAAATACTGATTTGAATGATTGGGAATTAGTAAAAGATGTAAAGAAAGATACTACTTTAGATTTGTATATACAAGGAGTAGAGTCAAATAGTACACATATATTTGCTTTTCAACAAAAAGTAAATCATCCTGTTGTAATAACGGATACTCTTGAAGGTGGACTATATATTTCTAATGATGAGGGAAACTCTTGGGAAAAAACTTTAGTTGATTCTTCGCTTTATTCGTTATATGCAAATGATGATTTTCTACTTGTAAGTACAAGTTTTGGTAATATTATGAGGTCGGAAGACAATGGAAAAACTTGGACAACATTAAATATTGGAGCTACTGTTTTCGATTATTTTGATGATGGTGATAGAATTTTAGCCAGTTCAAATATACACGGGATTATTGAGTCAAAAGATAAAGGTAAATCATGGCAAAGTCTTAAACAAGTACCTATTCAATCAAAAGTATATAAAAAAGATAATAAATATTTCTTCTTGGGCTTTGGTAACCTTGTTTATGAAACTAGTTCAACTTTCGAGGAAATTAATCGTACTAACCTTATTTTTCCGAATAGTAGAGTATCATATTTATACTCTATTAATGATACGTTGTTATCAGTTGGAAGTTTTAATAGAGGTGTACAATATTCTACAGATAGTGGCAATAGTTGGAATACTTACTTCCCATTATTTGAAAATAATGTAGAAGCAGTAAGTTATCTCCGAAAGAAAGATAACCAAGTATATTGCAAAGTTCCTTATGCCATATATGCATCAACAGACTATGGTAAAACATTTGTTAATAATTTTTTATGGGGAGAATATTTAGACTTATTGATATTAGAAGATAAGATATTGCTTTATGGGAATAAAGGTCATGTGATTAGTAAAGACTATGGTAAAACTTTTTCAATGATAGATACTACGGTATTAAAGAATGATTATAAATTATTTAAAATAGCTAAAACTAAGAACGGAGATTTATTAGCTTTCTCTCAATTTGATGGTGTCTTTAAATCGACTGATAATGCTGATACTTGGACTAAATTAGTTGATTCTTTACCAAACGATACAACTTTTTTATCCATTAATGATTTCTATGAGTTTGGAGAGAATTATTATGCCGTAAATTATTTACCTCCTCGAATATTAAAATCAACTGATGAAGGTAAAACTTGGGAAAGCTTAGAAATCGAACTGTTTAAAGAAATTCAATACTTCTATTTAGATATGATAGATGAGAATACTATTATACTCTCTAGTTATGGAGATGGTTTAAAAGGAATTAGAATTTCAACAGATCAAGGCAAGACATGGAAGCAGGTTGATAATCAACCACCTCAAAATCATGATGACCCTATCCCTTTTAGGATTATTGGTTCTTTTGGTAATTACATTTATGCAACAGATGGGCCACCCAAATTTAAAGGACAAGGTAGTTTATTTAGAACATCAATTGAAAAATTAGGTAAAACAACAAATATAGAATCAGAAATAGAACGCAATTATCTATACACTTATCCACCTTACCCAAACCCAGCAAAATCAGAGGTTAAGATACTATTCTATTGGGATATAAACTTACCGATGTCAACAGATGATATTAATATTTATGATTTATCTGGTAAGAAGGTTAT
>JAGQWJ010000097.1 GCA_020437395.1 Ignavibacteriota bacterium
CAAACTAAATTCATTGGTTTGCAAATCCATTGCTTCGATTTTGTACAACGAATCAATCCGATTGTATGTAACCAATAATACGTATGATTTTCCATCGTAATCGATACTTTTATTATAACGAAGATGATTAGTAATTGTAGTAAAATATTGGGTGGAATCGTTATACCAAACTGTATCTTTACTGAAACTGAATGTTCTAATATCGTTCCAAGTTTCACCACCATCAGTTGTACTTTTTAGATACCGATTATTGTCTTGCAAATTTATATTTGAACCAATAATGGTGTAATCTTCTAAATTATCACTTGATAAATATGAATACCTATAGTTACTCTCAACTTTTGAATTTATAAAATTGAAATTTTCATCATAATAATTATAAGTAATTGGACCATTCTGATATTCCGCAATTATATATTTTCTACCTACTTTCACGATTGTATATTTATTGGCAAGATTATTAAAAGACAAATTTTGCAATTGTTTCTCAGTAAATTTATCACCAAAATCATCAGAAATATATACAAAAGATGAGTCTTTGCGACCAAAAGAATATGCAAAATAAATTAGTTTCATTTTATCATTATCATAATAATTAAACCTTAGATCTAACTTTAGATATGATCGAAAAACAGCTGAATCGCCAATTACTTTTTGAAAGGTTTTAGTTGTATCATGACTTCTATATATATTAATAGGTGTGAGTAATAAATAATCAGAATCATTTAGTTTGAACAAATTAGAACTAGAACCAGCACCATTTAAACTCGATATTCTTTCTGTAGAATTTGAATTTAGTTTTTTAGAAACTATAAAATTATTCTTTGACACTCCAGTAAATCTATCATTTTCTACAACAAAATCAGTAAAATCAAATTGTGCTGCAACAGACCCATACCCAACTGAAGCATCAATTACACCTTTATGGACTGCTGAATCTTTAGAGTACAATTCAAACAAATTATAGAATGGTCCTAAATAATTAGAATCAAGGAAATTATTTAGAGTATATAATTTTTGGTTGAAAAAACTATAATAATTAACATTTGGTGAGTTTTCTTTGAATAATTTTCTTTTCTTTTCCTTACTATCACTAATATTATGTAATACTTTTATTTCTGTTAAGTCTGTGTTTAATTTGTATATATACGAAGAATCAAGTGAGTAGTTAAAGCATTGAAATATTAAGTCTTTCGAATCATTTATAATATTTGTCATGTAGCAATCACTTTCTAGTAATCTCTTCTTGAAATCCAAGGTATGTAACTTTTTTAAATTACTATCAAAAACTATAAAACTACTAAGGCTGGTATCAATCAGAAAAAGTTTATTTTCAATAAATGTCATAAACCTTCGATTTCTAGCTAAATAATGATAAGTAATATTAAATCCGAAATTATAAGAATAATGGTAAGTGTTCAATAGGGTCAAATTTTCAGATAATTTTAAAATTGAATTTTTCGCACGTACATAGTAATCGTTATTACCCTTTATAACATAGGAAATAGAATCATTAATTGGGTTCGTAACACTCCAATTTAAACCATTATCATAGGATTGGCTAACTTCACCAGTTTGCATGAAAGCAATAAATCTATCGTTCTCAATAAAAAAGTTAACAATATTTCCAGTCTCAAAAGGTTTGATTATTTTCCAGTTTTGAGCACCATCATCGCTATAATAAACAGATCCTTTAGTGCCATAAGCAGCAATTTTATTACCACTTGCTACTACTCCCACCAAATCAAAATTCACAGAAGAAATTTTGAAGAAGTCTGATGATAATAGTAGCGAAGGTAAAAATAGAAATATTAAATAGATCTTAGTCATAAATCATAATAGTTTAGTGTTAATCACAATCAGGTTTCATTAACCAACAATCAGAATCTTTACCCGGATCTGGGTTATTTGGTTCGTCTGTATCACAAGTTGGAACACCTACTTGATACCAATCATTAATCACAGTCAACTGCATATTTCCTGGGCTTAGCATACACGCTGAATAATCTTTCTGACACCAAGTAGAATAATCACATACAAAATTTCTTACTGGGGGTAATGGAGTACCTGAGGGTTGATATTTTTTAAAACAATTATATCTTACTTCAGAAAACTCATAAGTGTCTGTTGAACAAGGTGGGATATCATCACCACAGAAAGTATATAGCCAAGTGGGATTCTGTAGGGTAACATATATACTATCCAGAGCTTCTAGTAAGTCTACAGTAGGAGTACAAAATGTCAATTGAGTAATTGAAGTAATAGAATAAACTAAAGGTGAAGAAGTAACTTTGCACCTCCAACATATTTGTACTTCAAAATCACAACCATTAATAGTAAAAGTAGTTAATATACTATTTGTTGTTCCTGGTGGACAGCCTGATGGTGGCTGACTTATTAAATCTGAACTACTTACTAAAAGCAGTATAGTTAAGGTTACAAAAAAAACTAAAATCTTTTTCATAAAAAACCTCGTATTATTTAAAAAAAAAATGAATAATATTATATTTCCTTTTAAAATAATTCCAAAATTTTATAGACTGGAAGTAAATGGAACTTTAAAATATAGCTATATATTATATTTACTAAAATTAAATTATAAAATCCAAGGATAAAATCCAAGGATAATTTTTTTTAAAATAATTGAATTGATTGTGAACGAGTACATGACTTCTTACAAAGGATTAGCACAGAAGTATATCGAGAACTTTGCCAAGTTCGAAGATGGCGTTAC
>JAGQWJ010000098.1 GCA_020437395.1 Ignavibacteriota bacterium
AGAGATTCTATTGAAGTAGGTCAAGAAGTACAGATAGGCTATAATTTATCAAATTCAGAAAGTAGTTTACTTACTTTTATCAACAAAGATGGTATTATAGATACAATAAATAAAGTACAAAATATGTATAATACATATTCTTATAAACCCGAATCAAGTGGCGAATTTACACTACAAGTTAAAAACGGCGATGAAGCAACAACAACTTATAAAAAAGTAGTAGTGAATGTACCAAAGCCACCAAAAGTAGAGCCACCAACTACGATAATTGCAGATGAGTCAAAGGATTCATCACAATATTTGAAAGGAATAATTCCAATTGATATGGCGAAGAATAGAGATATATTTTTTGAAATTTTCAGTTATGATAGAACTGGCTTCCCAGATTCAATTAAAGTATTTATAACTGTCAAAGATAGTTATGGGAACTTTATATCTAATATGGCAAAACCATATGCAAGTGATAAAATAAAAAAAAAATACTTCAAAGGTATAGTAGAAGTAATTAACAATCAAAGATATGAGATAGAGAGTTTCGATGTTGTAGAGCATCATGACACCTATTCTAAACCATATTCTTTCTCTCTTGTTTTAGATCATAGTGGTTCGATGTCGTGGTACAATTATCCTATAAAAGATTTACAGAATGCTGCTTTAAACTTTATCAATCAGAAGAAAGATAAAGATAATATCGGAGTAATTAAGTTTGATAATTATTTAGTTGAAGAAGTAAAAGTTAGCCAAAATAAGAATGAGATTTTGTCAAACTATAGACCTGAATTATTAAATGGATTTGGAAAAGAGACATCATTGTATGCCGCTGCAGATATGGCGATTTATAAATTAATTCCATTTGAAAATCGAATAGTAATTCTATTTACAGATGGAATAGACAATATGTCTCTCCAAACCAGTTTTGAGAAAGATTTCAAACTAGCATATTCTCCTTCAGATTTAGTTAAAAACGCAAGAAATATGGGGACTAAAATTTATACAGTTGGTTATGGAAATGCTGATTTTGGTGTTTTATCCAAAATTTCTTCATTGACTGACGGTAAGGCTTTCAGAGCAAATGACGGGAAAGAAATAAATGAAATAATTAATTCGCTACCAAGGATGTTTAATAATTACTATGAGATAACATATAGACCTAAATTGATTAATGGATGGAGGAATATTGAAATAAATACAACTGATAATAATTTGAAAAACAACATTATAAAAGGTTTAACTTACATAGGTGATGATTACTTTTTTGGCGAAGAGCCAGATATTATTTCCCGTGTGGCAAACTTCGATTTTAATAAATCAACATTGAGTGAAGATGATAACTTTGTAAAATCAGTCTTGGCTTTTTATAAGCAACATCCAGAGGTACTGATAGAACTGCATGGTCATTCAGATAGTAAAGGAAATCCAGAAAAAAATAAAATATTGTCTTTGAAAAGGGCAAAATACATAGAGAAAATATTAATCAAAAAAGGAATCCCACAAGAAAAATTATTATCAATAGGGCATGGATCTGAACACCTAATTTATAATCCTGAAATAAATGAGGAACAAAGTAAGGCGAACAGAAGAGTCGAGGCAAGACTTATAAGAACTGGCGAATTTAAAAAGGGTTACTTCAATGTTTCTTACCCTAATGCAAATGGCTAAGAAAATTAAGTTATCTTGTTATTTTTTTGTAAAAATATTAGAGTGTTATGTTAAACTTAGATACTTTTAGCAAGATTGGTGATGGAGTCGGTGGAATTATCGGTTCAATATTTGGTTTAATAACTATTGTATTAGTCTATTTAACCTATAAATCTCAAAAACAAGAACTAGCAAGTCAGAAAAAGGAATTAGAAGAACAAAGATTAGAATTTAAAAGAACAAGGACGTTTGATTTAGTTTATAGAGAGTTAAAAATAATCGATGATCATTTCGATGATTTCTCTCAAGAACAAATGTTTCACAAATACAAAGAGTATTCCCTTCATAGAAAAATTGGAATAATTGTATCGGATTTCGAATTTTTAGAAAAAGAGCTTCGTAGTAATTTGAATATTGAGTCATCTCTGAAACTTGTAAATAAAGTATACGGGAAAAGTATTCTTCATTTATTAAATGTCATACATGATAGACTCGATAATCTTGAAATTATAGTTGAACCATCATTCAAAAATGAAGTCAAGATAATTATCTATAATAGTTTGCCACATCGGTTCCGAGACCTTGTAGATAAAATGGCATTTTGTTTTGATGAAGAACTGCACTTTAGCACAAGTGAAATTACTCGTATATCATGTCTATTAGGTTTAAATCCTGTTGAATTAGATTATTTAAAAATTTATTTATTTAAAATATACCCTTATGTAAGTGAATTTGATAAACTTTCAAAACAAATAGAATCTGGTTCTGTATAATACTCAGATTAAATAAATAGTTTTAGTTTATCCTGCTATTGCCTAACGCTTTGAATATATGTGATAATCTTTAGCTACAGATATCCAGCCACTCCGTGGCTTGTCCTCTTTAACTCCGTTAGGAGTTTAATATTAGTAGCATCTATTTATT
>JAGQWJ010000099.1 GCA_020437395.1 Ignavibacteriota bacterium
TTCTGTTTTGGGGAATTCGCTTATTAATTGTTCGAATATTTTACTAGATTGTCTGAAATTTTGTTTTCTGAAATATGACCAACCCAAAGAGTAGAGTATATCCTCTCTTCTAGTATGGTATGGGTATTCTTTGAGCAACTTCTCATAAGATTGTGCAGCGTTTGTAAGTAAATCACTTGCATAATTTGCTTCAGCAAGCCAAAACAGAGCTTCTTCCATTCTTGGGTCACCTTTCTTAGCGTCTGCTACGTAAGCAGAAAGTGACGCAATAGCTTCGTTGCTACGCTTATCCATCACAAGCGAAACACCTTTTCTGAACCTTGCTTCTGACATATACCAATCTTTTTTGGGCATTAGCACATAGTCAGAATTTTTAATAGTTTGCATGGCTTTTTCATAAGTAATTGTTGCTGAACTCCATTCAGATAACTCCATGTGAGTAGCTGCTAACAATAAGTTGATACGAGTAGCAGTAACTGGGGATAGTGCATATCTTTCAGCTCTCTCTAGTACTACTTTCGCTTGTCCATAATTCTTTTCTTTGTAGAATATTTGTCCTAACTCAAGCAATACAGCTCCTTTGAAAGGGAAAGATGTACTAAGAGAAAGAGCATCTAGCTCTGTTTTCGCAGTGTCTATATCACCTGATTTAACTAGCGTAACAGCTCTATATAGCTGTGCATTGTACTTAACTTGTAAATGGTCATCACCAGAATTTTTGATAATATCATCGAAGTAAGCCAACGCTTCACTATATCTCTCCAAATTTAGCAACGCCCATCCAGCACCCAACTTACTCTTGTATTCTAAAGGTGAACCGAAAAAAGTATTTTGAAAAGTCTC
This sequence comes from Ignavibacteriota bacterium, assembly GCA_020437395.1. GTDB lineage: Bacteria > Bacteroidota > Ignavibacteria > Kapaibacteriales > UBA2268 > PGYR01. The sequence continues at coordinate 844 of JAGQWJ010000099.1, forward strand.
GAAATACATCAGTGCTTGCTCGTAATTACCAGCTAGATTACTAGCTTCTCCACGTAGGTATAATATTGCCTCTTGCGGATTTTCGAAGTTGGTTTGCTTTTCGTACTGCATACCAACTGAGTCTTGTTCTAATATACTAAGAGCTGCAAAATTTGCACGCTCTAGAACTAAAAGAGCATCGGGGTACTTTCGCAAAATCAGATAATTATTCGCTTCACGGATTAGAGATGCAATGTAAACATTTGTTTTAGGATATTCGATTCTTACTTTTTTGAATGCTGCAATAGCTTTTTCGTTCTCGAACTCTTGCTCATAGAGTTGACCATAAGCATATATAGCATCATCAGAGAATTCGCCCTCTGGGTATATCTCAGCACATTGTTCTAGAGTTTCCTTGGCTACTTTTTGCTTGTTGATTTGGCTTTCAGCTATCCCTTTCCAATAAAGAGAATGATGACCTATTGTATAATACTCATCATCGGGTCTGCTGTTCTTCTTTTCGTGGCGGCTATTATAGTTCTCGGCAGCCGTTTCATAAGCGAAATTCAGATAGTACGTAGCGGTCTCAAACTTCTCTTGTCTGAAATGCATCATACCAATTCGGAAATATGCCACGGGTACGAATGGAGAATTATTCCTAACTTTTATGAAGTCCAGAAGCTTTGTCTCGGCTATATGGAAATTGCCCTTGATTAAATCCAGCTCGGTTTCGAACATCAGAGCTTTGTCATTAGCTGGGTTCTCTGGCATATTGCGAATAACATCGCTGATTTTCCTTTCACTCAGGTTTATGAGCTTAGTATCATATAGTCTTATCGCTTTGTCTAACTCTTCAGCATTATATATATAGCTAGTTTCGGTTACTTGAGCCGAAGCCACAAAATATCCGAACAAGAGAAAAACAAGATATAATTTTATCTTAGAATTCGTCATTTTATACTGTGTTTTTAAGTAATATAGAGAGGACGAAATGGGATTTTCGAAACCTTACCCTATGCTGCGAAAGTAAATTAGCAAATTTTCTTTAAATAACACAATAATTACGATTTAGTTCAGAAAAAGTGGCGGAGTTTTAATTTAGTTTTTATATTTATTTCTTACCCTTACTCCTTCACAAACTTAGCTATATTATTACCTTGCTCATCTACTACGAAGTACACGCCAGGATAAAGATCAGTAACATTTATTCTTCCATCGGATATTCTCAACTCAGTAAGTTTCGTACCTATGCTATTGTATATAGCTACTCCAGCACAATGCTCTATGTTGATATTCACATAGTCAACAACTGGATTCGGATAAAGCTTATAATCGTATGTTACTGTCGGCTCAGCTTTTGTAGTAGTGTCACCCACTTGTATTCGCCATAACTGTTCACCAGTATCAAAATAGTTAGCAACGAAATATAGGTAACCATTCAACACTCCTACAATAGCATATCCTGTTTCTAACACAAATTTGTTCGCTCTATTTGCTCCATCTGGCTCTACTCTTGTTAACTCACCTTCTTTATTTAACAAGAACATATAATTTTCTTTTATCTGGTAGCTTGGTATTATTAGGAGATAATCCCCATATTGTCCGATATGAGTAAATCCATAGTTTTTGAAATCTAGAATAAAAGAGA
>JAGQWJ010000009.1 GCA_020437395.1 Ignavibacteriota bacterium
TGAATTTTAAAACAATGATTGAAGAAAGAACAAATTATTATAATTCCATTATATTTAATCCAAAGAGTGTTAAAATGGACGATATTGAAAGTTCATTATTTCTAAAATACTCAGATAATAATCATACTCCTGCCATTATTATTAAATCAAAAGAATATTATTTTTATCAAAACAAAAGTCTCTTTATTAAAGGAAATAAAATTGAACTAGATTCTTTTGGTATTGAATTACTACTTAAATTTAAAGGTTTATACTCTAAATAACAGTGTTTCACTACGTTGAAGTTAATTTAATCAACAATAAGCACGGCACAGAAGAGAAAGTAGTGAAAGTGGTGGTGGAGTAGATTACCTCAGCAAATCAATCAGTATATAGCTTATTAAACAAGTAAAGCCAGTTATAATTGTTAAATCTATCACGAAGTTTAGCACTTTATTCTGGCTTTTTCTGAATACTGCCGACATAAAGTATCCTACTGATATAATTAGAAATATCAGAGCTAGAAGATTATTACCAATATCTTTGAAGTATATAGATAGTGCTAATCCACCAATACAGAAACCGTAGATTATTATATTTTTGAATAGTTTATACATTATTGTTTTTTCTCATATCCATAGGGGCAATGTTTGCAGCCAGATTTGCAACACCAACCACGTTTTTTGTGATATTCTTCTGTGAATACGAAATAACCGCGATCATCTATATAGTAATCGCGGCCTTCCGTTAACTTTTTATCATTTGATGACATTCAGTTCTTTACCGACTTTTATAAATGCCTCTATAGCTTTAGTAACTTGCTCATCTGTATGTCCAGCAGAGAGTTGTACTCGGATTCTATCCATTTTCTTCGGCACTACTGGGAATGAGAAGGCGATAACGTATATACCTTCTTCAAGCATTCTATCTGCAAACTTAACGGCTAGCTTAGCACTATCGTCGAAGTTACGGAACATAATCGGAACAATAGGGTGTATGCTCTCTATTATGTCGAATCCAGCAGCATTTAGGTCATCTCTAAATCTTTTAGTATTCTTTCTGATTTGGTCTAGCAATGCAGTTGATTCCGTTATCATATCGATTGCTTCTGAAGTAGCGCCAACTACAGCAGGAGCTAATGAGTTAGAGAATAGATATGGACGGCCTTTGTTACGTAGCCATTCTATCATTTCTTTACGACCTGAGATACATCCACCAGAAGCACCGCCTAGTGCCTTACCGAAAGTTGTAGTGATAATATCGACCCTGTCCATTACGTCAAAGTGTTCGTGAGTACCTCGACCAGTTTTACCCATAAATCCTGTAGCATGACTATCATCTACCATTACCAATGCGTCGTATTTATCTGCCAAATCACATATTTCTTTTAACTTGGCTATATCACCATCCATTGAGAAAGCACCATCAGTTGCTATCACTTTGAATCGGCAATCTTTCGCTTCTTGTAAACATTTTTCCAATCCTTTAGCAGACTTACCTGTAGCTTGATCTAGCTCTTCAACATCTCTCATGTCAGAGTGCTTATATATCCATCTTTGTGCTTTACTTAGTCTAATACCATCTATAATAGAAGCGTGATTAAGTGCATCTGTGATAATAGCGTCTTCTGGTCCAAAGAAAGGCTCAAAGAATGCACCATTGGCATCAAAACAAGAGCTGAAAAGTATTGTCGATTCAGTTCCTAGAAACTTAGATATCTTTTCTTCTAATGCTAGGTGACTATCTTGTGTACCACAAATAAATCTAACAGATGAAAGTCCATACCCTCTTTTATCCATCTCTTTGTGTGCTGCTTCAACTATTCTTGGGTGAGAAGACAATCCAAGATAATTATTAGCACAGAAGTTCAGTACTTGCTTACCATTTACTGTTATTTCAGATGATTGGGCTGAATCTATTCGTCTTTCTGTTTTATAAAGTTTTTCTTCTTTTAGTGTTTCAATTTCAGATTTTAGATAATCTTTGATACTTCCGTACATATTCTGACCTATTTATTATAATTAATTATTTATTTCTTCTTTTATTACAAAGTCTTTTACATCAAATGTAAATAGATATTCTAAATATTTATTATCTACCGTAAAAGGTAAATTAACTCTTATTTTTCTGTATTTATATTCGTTTTTATATTCTTTTATATCTTCTTCGTTAGAATGACTTGAAGGTAGAATGCTTGTACCTTCCCTCCATCCAAAATAACGCTTTGCAAGAATGAATTGAACTTTATCATTTGGCTTAAATAATAAAGGTGTTCTAATTTCATTCGATTCAAAAAAATAGTGATTTGACCTCATAATATCAAATTCATCGTTATGTCTATCTACATGGAAAAGAAATTTCCAGTTTAAAGTCAAATTATTATCAGAGAGATTCTCTATAGAAACCAGTATATTTTCCTCTTTAAATTCCCAAGAAGTAGAAATTATTTCATCTGAATAAAGATTCAAAAATTCATTTCCAATATTATCAATTTCTATTCTTCCATCCGAATTAAAATTATTATCGACTTTTGAAAGCACTATTGGATAATATCCAGGAATAGAACTACAACTAACCATTAAAGGCAAAGAAACTAGTATAAGAAATTTCTTTATAAATGTGGAATATTTATATTGAATGAATTTATCATCAATATTACTGAACATATTCTGACCTATTTTTTTTAATTTGGATTTCTATTTTGGTAAATATAACGATTAAGAGAACAAATGAACAAAGAGATTCGATACTTTTATCCAGTATTAATAATAATAGTCGTATTTTTTACCAGATTTGCATTCTTTTTAGACTACAATGTTTTTCTATCAGATGATGATGCAGGTTTTGCACTTGCAGCTCAAGATTATAATATTGAAGAATCAAGACCACATTTACCAGGGTACTATGTCTTAGTCAAGACTATAGCTTTTGTGAATATAGTTACTAAAGATTCTTTTATTTCTATGAAATTACTAGTTTTAGCATTCTCATCTCTATCCGCATTGATTATCTTCAAGCTTTTCTTATTCTATTTCAATGAAGAAAAATCGTTTTGGCTTGTGATACTATTATTCACTAATCCGCTTATATGGTTTTATCAATGTACTCCCGAATCCTATGTATATGATCTTTTCTTTTCATCTTTGATTGCCTTACTTTTTTATAAACGAAGTACATATTTTTATTTTCTTCCACTTATCTCTGTTATGGGTGGTATTCGAATGAGCTCAGCATTCTTTCTAATCCCGCTCTACTTCTATATAACTTATGTATATGCAAAAGAAGGTAGATTATCAATGAAAGTATTAGCACTGGCTAATTTATTCGGATTATTAGTAACAGCATTTTGGCTTTTACCTTTGCTTAGCTCAGTAGGTGGATTTGCTGCTTATCTTAAGTTGTATGACACCCATAGTCCAATGCCACCAATCGGACCTGTTAAGAATATAGCTGGATTTGTGGCTTATGCTATCACTTTCTTAATACCAGTATTTGCAGTATTCACATATTTAGGAATCAAGCGCAAATTCACAAAAATTAAATTAAATAAGGGTATAGTATTTAATCTTTTTTGGACTGTTCCGGCATTACTATTCTTTATATTTGGACACTATTCTAAAGGTTATATATTTTTAATCTACACTTCTATTATTCTTATTCTAGGAATAATATATTTCAATAATATTAAAGGATTTAAACTACTTTATAGTGTTATATTATTTCAGATAGCGTTCTTTTTATTGTATCCTTATGATAATATAGATCCGAATACGAATTTCAGACGAGAGGCACGTGCGACATCTTTAGTTGAGGTTTATTGGGATAGATTGAACTCTGGATACTTACATAGTCGTTCTAGGTTAAACCATTATAATGAAGTAAACTCTAGTTTTGAAGAATGTATAAACTATCTCAAATATCATATTAGTAATCCAGTGATTTTCGATGGAAAATCTTCAGAAATGACAATTAATGCAGAGTCTTATAAATATTCTGGACTTAGGTTTGTTACCCAGAAAAATTTTGATAGGGAAGACGAGTATATTGAACAATATGGACTAAGTTTGAAGTATAAATATGGTTTAACGGATTTATACAAGAAAGTATATATACTTTGTGATAATAGGATGTTGAGTTATTATGAAGGTTTAACTGATAAAATTTATCAGAATCAGAAACATGCAATAATAAAAGTTAAAGCTGGGAAAGAAGAGGAATTTAAAGATTTTTATAAAAACCTTTATGCAAAATAGAGACTAGAAATATCTTTCGTACCAAGCACTTAAAGCGACAAGGTTGTAAATGTGAGAACCACGTTTTTTACCGGAATTGTGTACTTTTATGAGGTTACGTTTGAATTCATCATTGATAATACCCGTTTTCGCAAATTTAGATTCGAATAGATGATAGTGAGCTAGTTTTTTCCAAGGACCACGGAACCAATCATGAACAGGAGCTGCAAATCCCATTTTCTCTCTATAAATAATATCATCAGGCAAAATACCTGAAATTGCTTTTTTTAGTAATGATTTGGGTTCATCTCTATTTGGGACTTTTATTCTATCCGGAAGCGATGTTGTGAATTCCACTAATCTATGGTCTAAGAATGGAACTCTGGCTTCTAAATGATGAGCCATACCTATTTTATCAACTCTCATAAGAAGAACTTCTGCTAATCTTTGCTGTTGTTCCACATACATTATCTTTTCGAAATACTCAGCATCAGTTTTTATATTCCCAATCTCATTATACAGTGATTTTGCATATTGATAGGGGATAGTAGGGTCTAACCTATAATCATTTTTCATTTTTTCAAGTGAAAATTGACCGAACATAGGAACACCACTCCAGCTAAATTCCTCATCATAACTTGCTCTACGTAAATATTCGAAGGCTAGATCTTGATTAAGTATTGGATTGAATTTAGTTGCTATATTGTACCCAATCTTACGTAATGCTTTGGGCAACATTTGGTAGTATTTCCAATAAGAATTTTGGAGATTATATCCTTGTAACATCCAACTATAACCAACGAATTGCTCGTCGCTACCTTCGCCAACTTGTATTACGGTTGTTCCTGACTCGTGTGTCAATTTACTAAGATAATAAAGAGGCATACAAACTGGATCGCCATTCGGTTCATCTGTGTGCCACGCAATTTTGTCTATAATTTCTTTACAATCATTATCATCAATAAGAATTTCTCTGTGATTGGTACCAAACTGTTTAGCGACCTTTCTAGCATATTTAAGCTCATTGTATTGTTCTAATTCTTTGAAGCCAACAGTATATGTGTCTATTGGTCTATCCATCAACTCTGCCATTAATGCAACATTCAAACTGGAGTCAATACCACCACTTAGAAATACTCCAAAAGGAACATCTGATATCATTCTTGATTTGACAGCTTCTCTGAGTAATCTAACTGTTTCTTGTCCGGCATCTTCAAAACTAATATTATTATTAATCTTTGTTAGGGGAGTCCAATACTTCCTCCAATCTATTCCACTTTTATTCAGAGTAATTAATGAACCAGATTCAAGTTTCTTTATTCCTGCGAACAGACTTTCTTTCTTGCTAGACATAGCATAAGTAAGATAGTTTGGTAACTCTTTATAGTTAGGTTCTCTGCTAACTTCAGGGTGAGTTAGGATCGATTTTATTTCAGATGCAAAGATAAAAAGACCATCTTGGTAATAATAATAAAATGGCTTAACACCAATTCTGTCTCTACACACGAAAAGTTCATTCTTTTCGCTATCCCATATAGCAAAAGCCCACATTCCAACGAGCTTATCAATTATTTCTTTACCGTAATACTTATACCCCTCTATAAGTACTTCAGTATCTGACCCTGATATAAATCTCAAACCTTTGGACTCTAATTCGTCTTTGATTACTTGGAAGTTATATATCTCGCCATTGAATACTATTGTGTATCGCCCATCTGAAGTGGACATAGGTTGGATTCCTGCATCGGAAAGATCAATTATAGAGAGTCTTCTATGACTAAAACCACATTTTCTGTTCTCTGACATCCAAGTAGAACCAGCATCAGGTCCACGATGTATAATCTCATTACCCATTTTCTGAAGTATTTTTAAGGTAATACTACTTTTGGTTCTGAAATCTACAACGCCTGCTATTCCACACATACAATAACTTGATTTACTTTAGTTGGCTTCTATAATTGAAATGAATTTTTTGACAGTAGCTTCCAATCCATATTTCAATGAATTAGATATGATAGAGTGACCAATACTAAGTTCATCGATTTCTCTTATCTTAGCTACTGCAGCGGTGTTATCAAGGTTCAAACCATGACCAGCTGCAACTCTTAATCCTAAAGATTTAGCAAATAGTGTTGCTTCATTGATTCTAATTAATTCACCATTCTGTCGTGATGTCTCATCAGAAAGATTTGCATAAGTTCCAGTATGTAATTCTACCATATCTGCGCCAACACTTTTTGCAATCTCAACTGCTGTTTTATCGGGTTCTATAAACAAGCTAACTTTTATCCCCTTATCATGCATTTTTTTGCAAAGTGTAATCAACTCATGTTGAACAGCTAACACATTCAATCCACCTTCTGTAGTAAGTTCCAGTCTTCCTTCGGGGACTATAGTAACAACGTGTGGAACAACGTCTAATGCTAATGCAATAATATCATCGTACATAGCCATTTCAAAATTGAGTAGAGTAGAAATATTATTCTTTAATAAATAAACATCGGCATCTTTTATGTGTCTCCTGTCTTCTCGCAGATGACATACAATACCTTTTGCACCAGCAGCTTCTGCTATAAGTGCAGCTTCCAAAACATCTGGCTCTTTCTCGCCTCTTGCATTTCGGAGTGTTGCTACATGGTCTATATTCACATTAAGTATCATTTACTATCCCTTATTATTTTGAATTCGACTTTTCTACTTTCTTCTAATTTACCATTTTTATTTGACTTTAACTCACCTTTACCTTCGTATTTTAATCTATCTTGACTTATTCCATTTTTTATAAGAAACTCATATACTGATTTTGCTCTAGATTCGGATAACTTCATATTATTTGATTCACTTCCTATCTCATCAGTATATCCGAGAATCAATATGTTTAAGTTCTCATATCGTTTTAGAAATTTTACTAATCTTAATAGTTCACTATTCGAATTCTCATCTAATCGACTTTTTCCGAACTCGAAAAAAATATTAACTAACTCATAACTTTCGCCAATTTGCACAGGTTTTAATGATAAATTCAGATTTAAATTTGAGTCGTTGCTACTAACAACGAATATTGTTTTACTTTCAGAATAATATCCATCAGAAATGGCACTTACTCCATAATCTGACCCCTGAGGAATTGTAATCTGATAGTTCCCATTAACAGAATCACTATTTGTTATCCCTACTAATTTATTGTTGTTCAAATTACGAAATTCTAAAATTGAACCAATTGGTTTTTTCGTACCATATTCCGTAACCTGTCCTTTAACAATTAGAGAATTATCAGGTCTTATATTACTTGGTAGTTTAATCCTAAATATATCTTCGTTACCAATTGAATTATTCGATGATACAAAATAAGCATAATCATCTACCGAAGAAATTGTGAAATAAGCTTCCCAACCCTTAGAATTTATTTTATCCCCCAAATTCTTAGGGCTCTGCCAACTATTATAACCATCTTCAGATTTTGTAACAAATAAGTCCATACTCCCATAACCTGGTCTCCCATTTGTAGCAAAATATAGAGTTTTGTTATCATTTGAAATATAAGGTGCTATCTCATCTCCAGCTGTATTAATATGTGGACCTAAGTTCTTAAGTTCACTCCATCCACTATCGGTCAATGATGAAAAATACAAATCTAATCCACCGTACGAATCATCTCTTTCCATTGATATAAACATAACATTCATACTTTGAGATAGTGAGTAGTTTACAAAATTTGTTTTATTACCTATCTCAATAAATTGAAATGTTTTTAATTCAGACCAACCTTTATTCTCATATTTGAAATATGACAGTGAACTCAATTCATTGGATTTGTTACTTCTACCCATAAGCAACATTGTACCATCTGAATTAGTGGAAAATGCAAAATTATTATTCTTATTATTTACTGGTTCATATAAATTTCTAGATTTTGAAAATCTACCATCTTCTTCTAAATCACTAAACCAAACATCTTGTTTCTTTTCAAGTCCAATATTCTCAGGATGATTGTCACGAGTAAAGAAAAGTTTTTTGCCATCTGCGGAAATAATAGGAGCTAATTCAGAATAAGGTGAATTTATTCTATCACCCATATTTTCAGGTGAAGAAGTAAAAAGATTTATATCAGCCACATCTATAGTCCTAATATTCGATGTATCATTACCGACTCCAACAGCATCTAATAACACTTCTGATTTACTATTAATTACATCAAAATAAAGTTTTATATTTTGGATAGTAACAGGAATCGGTAGTTCTATGATAATTCTTCCATTTTCATTAAAAATTATATTTTTCTCTATGTAAATACTAGATTCTTGACTATCCGTATTTACAATATTCACTATTTCAAGGGATTGACTTCCCATAGGCATATTGATAATTACATATTTAGATTTTGTGTTATTTTCAAATCCTAATGATATACTCTCATATTTTTCTTTTGTACTAATTTTTGGCATCCATGAAGTGGGAAGTTTCTCATTAGAATAAGAGCTTGGCTGCCCCAGAGCTTGGTTCGCAGAATATTGAATTTCGCCTATTTGACTTGTAAAAGATATAACTTTATCTGCCCAATGAACTTGAGAATTGAGTATTAATGTTGAGACAAAAAAAAGTAAAACTACAATTCTATTAGCTGTACCATTCATTTTTTGCATCCCTTTTCATTAACTCATCAATAGCTTTTCTAGGATCTTTATTTTCGAATATGGTCTTATAAACTTCGGTAGTAATAGGCATCTCTATATTATATTTCTGACTCAAATTGTAAGCCGATTTTGATGTAAATACTCCTTCGGCTATAGTTTTAGAATTTGCTAATATTGTAGAGACATTCTCACCATTCCCAATTCTTTCTCCAATGCTTCTGTTTCTACTATGTTTACTATTGCAAGTAACAAATAGGTCACCTAACCCTGAGAGACCTGAAAAAGTTTGATGTTTAGCACCCATTGCTTCACCTAAACGAGCAATTTCTGCTAAACCTCTTGTAAGCAATGCAGCTTTCGTGTTATCTCCTAATCCCATTCCATCTACTATACCTGCCGCAATTGCAATTATATTCTTTAAAGAACCTCCTATTTCACAGCCAATAACATCATCGGAGGTATAGACTCTAAAATAGTTGGTAAAAAAAATCTCTTGTACTTTTTTGGCAAATTCAGTTGAATCTGATGCCACTACTACAGTGGTGGGTACTTTCAAAATTACTTCTTCTGCATGGCTTGGACCTGTAAGAACAGCAAAATGATTACTGTCAATACTGTAAACTTCCTCGAAAATTCCAGATATAGTTTTATTTGAATTATTTTCGACCCCTTTTGAGGAATTAATAATATACTTGTCTTTTAGATTGATATTATATTTCTGATAATATTCTCTGATATATTGTGTTGGCACAGAATTTACTAAAAATTTAATATCCTTTATATCATCAGGATTAGTTGTTGCTACAACGTTCGATGGAATTTTATTTACGGTTAGATATTTACTATTTGTCCTTTTAAGATTAATCTCATCTGCTTGGTCTTCATTTCTGGTCCAAACAATGACACTATCAAAGTTTTCACTAAGCACCATTGCCAAAGCAGTACCCCAGCCACCTGCTCCAACAACTGCTATATTTTTATTATCTTTTTGATTAATCAATTCAATTACTCAGTTATCCAGATCTTTTGAATATTTGTAATTTTGGGAAACGATTTTCAGTCCCTTCTAAAAGTCGTTTTATATTTGACCTATGCGTATAGATTATAAGTAGAAATAACCCAAGAAAGAAATATACAATTGTTCCATAACCCGGTATGGAATCATGCAATACATTATACCTGAAAATAAGAGAAGAAGGAAGAGTAAAAGCCGCTAATAAAGAACCCAAGGAAATGTAGCCAGATAGAGTAACAGCAATTAGGAAGAAAACAACAGCCACCCCTGCATCAATAGGTGCAATCCCTATCAACATACCAGTTGCTGTATTGATACCTTTTCCACCTTTGAAATTAACAAACGCAGAAAAGATATGACCAAGTACCGCAAAAATACCTGCCATTAACTTTATCAAAGTAAAGTCTTCAAAACTTGTCATATTTGGTATTGCAAGCTCTGAACCTAAAACCCCAGCAATAACAATTACCGCAAAAGCACCTTTTGCTATATCTAATAGCTGGACTAATATCCCCACTTTCCATCCCATCACTCTAAAAGCATTAGTACTTCCCATATTACCACTGCCTTTGTCTCGGATATCAAAGCCGTATAATTTCTTACTCACAATTACTGCTATTGGAATAGAACCAACGAGATAGCTCAGTGCTGCTATAATTATTAATGCTAAAGTTGTACTCATTTCTGTAGTAATTATTGTTTATATTTCACAATATATAATTATTTGCCATTCTTTGCAAAATAATGTAGAGAAATACCTGCTGAAACTGCCACATTTAACGATTCAGAACTGCCATTTCCTTCTAAAATAAATTTGTCTGTTATTAATTCTTCTATTTCATCACTTATCCCATGAGATTCACTCCCAAAGACAATGCCATATTTACCATTATGCTTCAATTTTTCCACAGGAGTTTTTGCATTGCTGTCTGCTGCAAAAATATCTATGTCACTGAAGTTTTCCTTCAAAAATTGTGATAAATCTTCTTTATAAAGGACTTTTAATCTGAAAATAGACCCCATAGAAGATCGAACTACTTTTGGACCAAATTGGTCTGCACTTTCAGAACCAAGAAACACTTGTTTGATTCCATACCAGTCAGCTGTTCTGATAATAGTTCCTACGTTGCCTGGATCAGAAACGCCATCTAATGCAATAAATGATTCATTTGGTAAAAAATCTAATTCCTTTAGTCCTACTACTGCAATAATCCCCTCGGGTGAAGATTGCTTAACTAGTTGTCTGAACTTATGTTTAGGTGCAGTATAAATCGGAACTCCGATATTATTATACTCATCTGCTAGTTCGATAATCTTTTGTGATGGTGATTCTCTTACGATAACTTGGATTACATCATACTCACTATCAAGCAACTCTTCACACAACTTTATACCTTCTGCAATGAATAAGTCATGCTCTTGGCGTTTATCCTTTCTGTAAAGTGATTTTATTAATTTTCTTTGACCTTGACTAATTGGGATTGTATAGTGCATATTAATTATTTATGGTTAAATTAGTATTCTAAAAAAAATAACTCTTACAAAAAGACGTATAAATTCAAATTTTCGTACATTATATATACTATTTATGAACATATTAGTTACAGGTGGAGCGGGTTTCATTGGCTCCCATATCGTAGATAAATACCTTGCACTCGGTCATAGCGTTACTATTGTAGATAATTTATCTACTGGAAAAAAAGAAAATATTAATCCAGATGCAAAGTTTATTGAAATGGATATCAAAGATGAATCAATTTCAAAAGTGTTTGAAGATGGAAAATTTGATTTGCTTTCGCATCAAGCAGCCCAAATGGATGTTCGTGTTTCAGTTAATGATCCAAAATTTGATGCACAAAACAATATTATTGGTTCACTCAATCTGTATGAAAATTGTAGAGAGTACAAAGTAAAGAAAATAATTTTCGCTTCATCAGGAGGCACGGTTTATGGTGAACAAAATGAATTCCCTTGCGATGAGACTCATCCTACTAATCCAGTTTCGCCTTATGGAATTGGCAAATTAACTAACGAATATTATTTGTATTATTATAAACAAGTATATGGAATCGATTACGTTGCTTTGAGATATGGAAATGTCTTTGGCCCAAGACAAAACCCAAATGGCGAAGCAGGTGTTATCGCAATATTTGCAAATAGATTTATCAATAATGTACAACCCATTATAAATGGTGATGGTTTGATTACCCGTGATTATATTTTCATTTCTGATGTCGTGGAAGCTAATGTACGCTCGATTGAAGATGAAGTAAATGGTATTTATAATGTGACGACTGGAATTGAAACAAACGTAAATCATATATTTCAAGTTTTAAAAGACAAAACAAGCAGCACATTGGAAGAAACTCACGGCCCAGCAAAAAAAGGAGAACAAAGAAGAAGTGTTTGTTCATTCGAAAAATTTAAAACTAAACATAACTGGTTTCCTAAAGTCTCATTTATTGACGGAATAGACAAAACAGTTGATTTCTTTAAAAAATCAAACGGTTAGTTTGAGATTAGTATTTAATATATCGAACAATATAAGTATAGTTAGAATTTTTTTATCTATTCCCCTAGCTTGCTATTTGCTGACTTCGGATATAACTATGACATTAGTAATTGGAGCTCTAGCTATAGTTTCTGACTATTTGGATGGTTATTTTGCGAGAAGTAGAAATGATATTACTGAATTAGGAAAAATCCTTGATCCACTAGCAGATAAAATATTTTTTGGAACCGCAGCAATTATAATGATAATTCAAGGTCTAATACCTTTATATCTTGCCTTCGTCATAGTTGCTAGGGATATATTAATTTTCCTAGGTGGTATGTATATAAAATATAAAAAAGGTATAGTAGTTGCCTCGAATATGACAGGTAAAATAGCAGTTAATATTGCTGCTGTTGTATTAATTGGAATTCTACTTGGTTGGAATGGCTTCTTCACCTATGGTTCAGCAATAACTGCCTTATTTTTTATATATTCTTTTGTAATTTACGTACTTAAAGCGTACAAAATTCTAAAATCAAATTAAGACTTCATTATGGGATTCTTCGATAAGTTTAAGAAAAAAATAGTTGATACGGTAGAGAAAACCTCGGAAGCCGTTGGGTTTAATAGATTAAAAGAAGGTTTAGAAAAGACGAGAAAGTCTTTTTCTGATAGACTTTCAAATCTATTGAAAGGTAGAAAAATTGATCAGGATTTACTTGATGAAGTTGAAGAAATATTAATTACTTCAGATGTTGGGGTTTCTACTTCCGAGAAATTAATTGAAAAATTAAAAGAAAGAGTAAAAAAAGAAAACTTTGAAAGTGCAGAAGAATTATATAAAATTCTAAAGGAAGAAATTCTTAAGCTGATAATAAAATCTAATAGTGAAGATGCTGATAAAAATTACACTGTGGAAGAATCAAAGAAACCGCATTCGATTATGGTAATTGGCGTGAATGGAGCAGGTAAAACGACAACCATTGGAAAGCTTGCATACAACTATAAAAACGCTGGTAAAAGTGTGATAATTGGTGCAGCAGATACTTTCAGAGCTGCTGCTAATGAGCAATTGGAAGTTTGGTCCCAGAGAGCAGGTGTTGATATAGTTCAAAAATCTCAAGGCTCTGATCCTTCATCAGTAGCCTTCGAAACTATGGCAACTGCAATCAAAAATGGAAATGATGTAGTTATAATTGATACTGCTGGGAGACTTCATAACAAAGTGAATCTAATGAATGAGTTAGAGAAAATGGGTCGGGTTATGAAAAAGCATAGAGATGATGCTCCAAATGAAGTCTATCTAGTTTTAGATGGTACAACTGGACAAAATGCTCTGCAACAAGCTAAAGAATTTTCAAAAGTTGCAAATATAACTGGTATTGTTTTAACTAAATTAGACGGTACTGCCAAAGGAGGGATAGTAATAGCAATTGCAGATGAATTAAAAATCCCAGTTAGATATATTGGAGTTGGGGAGAGGATAACTGACTTACAGCCATTTGATGCAGTTAATTATGTTGAAGCTCTTTTTGGTTCCGAATCCGGTGAAGAAACATTTATACAAGAATAAATTATTCTTTTTTCTTGATTAAAGTAGCTAAACCGTAAGCAGCGATTGGTATCAAAACTATTTTCATCATATTCTGATATCGAAGAAGCGGGATGAAAACTACAGAAAGTAAAGTATGATAGATAATTATCGATAAAAAGATTGCTGGTATTTTTTTATTCATTGATAATCCAAATATACTCAATGAAAGCATTGTAAACCAAGGAATGATATATATTATATTCAATGCTTTTTCCTCATTTGGGTTTATAAACCAAAAAAAGAAAAATTTCTTTACAATATTTATCGTAGATGTTGAATAATCAGTAGTTATATAATTAATTGCTTCTTCTATATACATCTTATCTAAAAATATCTCGATTTTACTCGTATCCCCATTGAACTTATTCAACTTCTCTAATGTATTAAAATTATGCCAACCGCCAATCATAATTTCATTATTACCTCTGTAAAGATTCAAACCACCAGTAGTAGAAAAAGGAATAAATTGATTAAATTCTTGATAATTACGTATTATCCAAGGAGTTAAAAATAAACTAGGAATAATCAATAATAAAACTGTTTTGGAATATTGTTTTTTTATTAATGTTAGTGTTGCGATTATTAGAAGCAATAAGAAAAGTTCGAATCTAAATAGTATTGCAACCCCAAATATAGCAGGTAAAACATATTTATTTTCGGACTCAAGGAAATAATAAATGATTAAAGCTAAAAATAAATGATATATTTGCGTAGTTCCGATAGAGTAACTTGTATAGATAAATTCAGGAACGACTGAATAAATAATCAATGCTATTAATGAGACTCTTACTCCAAAGAATCTATTTGTTATTTTAAACAAATAAAGCATAGTAGCAATGAAGAAAATAATATTGAAACCAAAAATAATATAATTTTCAAGTAGTGGGCTAGAAATGTACTTTATTGCTACAAGTAAAAAAACGTATCCCGGTGCCATATAAGCAGAGGGAGAAGGATTAGAATCTTCTTTAATTTCATGTGTTAACTTCCCATCATCAAAATAGTAAAATGAATACCCTTTATTATCAGTAATATTCTGTGCAATTGTACCATATTCCCATTCAGATTGATTATTAGTCCCTAAAAATAAAAACAATATAATCCTTAAAACAATTCCAAGGAACACTATACTGATAAAATTTTTCTTATATTCGTTTTTTTTCCAATCAATCATAACAGCATACAATTTACAAAATGAAAACGAAATACAAATATATTTGTTCAAACTGCGGATATGAATCAGCCAAATGGATGGGTAGATGCACAACTTGCGAATCATGGGATTCGTTTGAGGAAGTGCAAATAGAAGGGAAACACTCCAAGAAACTCAATTTGGAAAAACGTGGTAATATAAAGGTTCATAAACTCTCCGAAATTGAGACAGGTGACGAATATAGGTTTAAAACAGGAATTAGCGAATTCGATAGGGTTTTAGGAGGTGGAATAATTCCTGGTTCTTTTGTTTTGATTGCTGGAGACCCTGGAATTGGTAAATCTACAATAACTTTACAGATGACGAGAAGTTTGATAGACAAAAAACCTCTTTACATAACAGGGGAAGAGTCATTGTCTCAGATAAAACACAGGGCAGATAGGCTCTCGAATATACCTGGTGATTTGAATATTATAGCTGAAACTGAATTGAATAAAATTATAGATGCTATAAATAGTGACGAATGCGGAATAGCTATTGTTGATTCTATACAATCCGTATATTTGAGCGAGTTAGACTCAACACCAGGTAGTTTTGTTCAGGTAAGAGAATGTACATCAAAGTTGATGCAATTAGCAAAGAGATTAAATAAACCAATATTCACAATTGGCCACATCAATAAAGAAGGTTCAATTGCAGGCCCCAAAATATTGGAGCACATGGTTGATACTGTTTTACAGTTCGAAGGTAGCAAAGGTCAGAATTATAGAATATTAAGAACAATAAAAAACAGGTATGGTTCAACTAATGAAATTGGGATTTTCGAAATGTCAGAAAAAGGATTGGAAGAAGTGTCTAATCCATCTGAATACTTTTTATCAAATTCTATAGACAATGAACCTGGGACAATTACAGTAGCATCGACTGAGGGAAATAGACCACTTTTAATTGAAGTTCAAACCTTAGTTTCTCCTACAGGTTTCTCAGTCCCACAAAGGACGGCAACTGGATTTGATAACAGGAGGTTGCAGATGATTATTGCTGTGCTCGAAAAAAAAATAGGTGCTATGTTCTATAAATATGACGTATTTTTGAATATTGCAGGTGGCCTAAAAGTAAATGATACTTCAACGGATTTAGGAATTGCAATGTCTTTAGTTAGTAGTTTAAACAATCAACCACTAAGCAAAAATACAATAGTAATAGGTGAAATAGGTCTAACAGGTGAGGTTAGACCAGTTTCGGGTTTGGTCGAAAAGATTAAAGAAGCAGAAAAATTAGGTTTTAAAAAAGCAATTGTACCTAACGTTAAGAAATTTAGTTACAGAAGTAGCAAAATAGATCTGATAAAAGTTAATAGAATAGAAGAAGCATTAAAAAAATTAGAATTATGAAATTTATAGATATCGCGAATATTGAAGTTAAATCTGGAAATGGCGGCAAGGGTCATATTAGCTTCAGAAGAGAAAAGTTTGTTGCCAAAGGTGGTCCAGACGGTGGAAATGGTGGAAAAGGTGGTGATTTAATTATTAAAGGTGATAATCATTTAAGTACTTTGTTGGATTTTAAATATTCTAAAGTCTATGAGGCAGAAAACGGGGTAGATGGCGGTAAAAATCTTTGTACTGGACGCAATGGAAAAGACAGAATAATTAAAGTTCCTGTTGGGACATTAGTAAAAAATACTGAAACAGGCGAGGTAATTGCGGATATTATTGAAGCTGGTCAAATGGAGATAATTGCTAAAGGTGGTTCGGGAGGAAAAGGAAATGCAGAATTTAAAAATTCTATTAACCAAGCTCCTAGATATGCTCAACCTGGTATTCCAGGTGTTGAAATGAAAATAACTCTAGAACTAAAGCTTTTAGCTGACGTAGGGCTGGTTGGATTTCCTAATGTAGGTAAATCTACTCTAATTTCTGTAGTTTCTGCCGCTAAACCCAAAATCGCTGATTATCATTTTACTACTTTAGTTCCTAACTTAGGTGTAGTAAAGATAGCTGAATCAAAGAGTTTTGTTATTGCAGATATACCTGGACTTATAGAAGGTGCGAGTGATGGTAAAGGGCTAGGACATCAGTTTCTGAGGCATGTTGAACGAACAAAATTGCTTGTTTTTATACTGGAAGCATTTAGTGAGGATATTGTTTCGGAATACGAAGTTCTTAAAAATGAGTTATATAAATACAATCCTGATATGGAGTATAAAAAAAGAATTATTTGTATAAATAAAACTGATGCTATTGATGAGGACAAAAGAAAAGAACTTGAAGATTTAGTGTTTGAAGATTCAATTAAACCTATGTTAATATCAGCAGTTTCACATTTGAATATTGAAAACTTGAAAAATCGAATTTGGAATTTATTAACACCTACCGATTAAATAATCATATTAAGTGTTGTTCCCGAATGGATTTCTTTTAGGTTCAAAAAAGGCGAATTGCATAAGGATAAATAAAATTGGGAATAAAAAATTTATACTGGATCCCGTCGTGTTTATAAATAAATTAGAATAATAGATAAACTGCTTTACTGGAAAAGCAAATTCGGATAATTGAAAATCAGAATAATTATAGTTGTCGAATATTAATACAAGAATTTTGATAGTTAAAAAATATAGACTACCAATCAATGAAATGAATAGAAATAAATATTTTGATTTGAAATAAAAAAATGTGCAAAAAGAGAGAGATAAAACTATAGAAAATGGCAACACTAATTCTAAAAATATATCAATCTTCATATTTCTCTTAATATCACCACTTTCGGTACCAAAAAATATGCAATCAACATTTAGATTGTTATTTTCTCCAATGAAGGCAACAGCTTCTTTTTCGAATATATATTTCTCATTAACGAATTTTTCTAAAAAAAAATTACTTGTGGTTTCAATATATGAGCTACTCAAATCGATAACTATCGGCTTTATTGATAATAGCAATATCAAACTAAAAATGAAAATTATTAATGATTTTACAATATCATTTTTTTGCATAATTAATCCAAAGTAAAAGCATAAAGACAGCAATAACGATAAGTATAATCTGCAAATAAACATCATGTAGTGCAGAAAATAGGGCTAAATCTTTACTTCCAACGAAAAAAAGTATTACAATTCTGAATAAATTCAGAATATATAAAGTTATAATTCCTAATGATATTCCAATTAGTTTCTTTTTTTTGGATGTTTCAAAAGCTATAACTCCTGCAAGAAATAATATTATTGGTTCTGTTCCTTCACATCCAAAAGAAATTTGAACAGAAAAATCATTACCAACGATTACGTCACCAATCTGGCTCACATTTCCAGAAAACCAATTAATAATAATTGATGAAAAAAAAGCAGTACTTTTTAAGTACTGCTCAAGTAAAAAATTATTAGGTATAAGAATTATAAGGTAATACGAAACTATTACGGCAATATATTTTAACAAGAATAAATTATATTTCTTATTAAAATTATACAAAAAATTTCTCTTTTACCATATTCTTTAAGTTTTCGGGGAACCTGTCATTTTTTGGAAAAAATATCCATTTCTTTGATTCTATATGTTCCAAATCACTTTTTGATATATTCATAGCACTGCAAAAAATAACAGTTGCAGAGCGTTTATTATCGATTACGTTTTCTATCGTATTCATCAATGTTGAAGAGTAAGGAAGAAATAAATCACTGATAATCAAGTCATAATCTTTGTCTTTCATAAAACTGATAGCGTCATTCAATTTTAAAGCATTGTCAACAGCTACATCTTTATCAAGAGCATACTTGAGTGCCATCTTGATAGTATGAAAGTGTGCGTAATCGTCTTCTATAACTAATATTCTCATAAAATTATTTCGTTTGTTCAACTATACCATTTCCATCTTTCTCTATAGATAATTCTTTTGGTTTATTTTTATAGAGAATTTTTCCATTTCCATTCAGATTTGCTTTGAGCGAATTAACAGGATGAATCGTAATCACTCCATTTCCATTAAGGTCAACTTCTATATCATCAGCAATTACTTTGCCAGCATCTAGACTGCCACTACCATCCATACTTATGCTTAAATCTTCAGCTTTTCCTTTTAGATTGACTGTACCTGAACCCTCGAAATCAATTTCTATATCCTCGGCTTCTACAGCAAAATCAATTTCAGCTGAACCATTCACTTCTAATTCAAAGTCCTCTGTCTTGAATGTACCAGTAGAAGTTACCTTAGTATTTTTATTTAGAGTAATTGAGTTTATTGTTTTCAAAGAAATGAAAATAGTTAAATTTTTCGGACACAAGTCTTGTCTCCCCGATATTTTCAGTTCACCATCATCATAATAAAATATAAGATTTTTTAGTATATCTTCATTTGTTTTAACTAAAATACTTTCTTCTTGACTTGGTGACAAGACTATATTCATTGGAACATTTATTATCAATGATTTTACATCAGGTACATAGATTCTGTCTTCTATTATACTTCCAGTACCAACCATACAATCTGAATAACTGGATTGCGAAAGTAATAAAAATGTTATTAGTAAAATTATCTTTTTCATACGATACTCTTTATTTTATTAATTAAATTTAAACCTCAATTCAATTTTTTTAATGATAAAAAAAATCGAACAAATAGAAATAATACTATCACGTGTTTCGGAGAGATTTTTGTCAAAACTTATATTTACGAATTGTGATCAAACTAAGTCAAAGTATGTAATCTTAATTTGTACAATATATGGACTTTCATCCTTATTAACCTTAGTACAACTAGTTTTACAGTTCATTCATAATATTTGATTTATCACTTAAATGTAAATATATGAAATATTGGAATAAATTAATAACTTTCTCAATACTTAGCCGTAATTTAGTAAATAATTTTAACCACACAAACGTAAAAAATGAAAATTTATTTAATTACTCTAATACTATTTGCAAATATATCTATTGGGCTAAGTCAGAATTCCCAAGCCTTCAAAGATGCAGAGAAATTTTTTAAAGAAGGTAAGTACGAAAAATCAATTGATTTATATAAGAAAAGTCTAAAGGAAAATTCTAAAAACTCTTATATCTATGGTCAATTAGCATTTGCTCAGTTATTTTTGAGTCAATATGAAGAGTCTCAAATGAACTTTACGGAAGCAATTCAACTCGATTCGTCAGTTTCGGACTATTATAATGGGAGAGGGCTTTCTAAAGCTTATGTTGGAGATGTACACGGTGCAATTGACGATTTCACTAAATCAATAGAACTAGACCCTAATTTTTCACACGCATACTTGAACAGAGGTAGTGCCTATACATCAATTGAAAAGATTGATAAGGCGATAGATGATCTAAATGTGGCATTAGAACTTGATAAACAAAACCCTGATATCAATTTCCAACTAGCCAGATTGCTTTATAAAAACAAAAAACTCAATGAATCTATCGAACAATACAACAAAGCAGAGAAAAAAGGATTAAATTCGGAAGATTTATATTTGAGTAGAGCTTCTGTTTATTATAAGTTGAAGGATTATGACAACGCAATAAAGGATTACTCGACAATAATTAAAAAAAATCCGAAACAAACCGATGCTCTCAATAACAGAGCTGTACTCTATGATGAGATAGGTAAAAAAGATTTGGCTGAGAAAGACAGACAAACACTTTACAAAATTACTGGTGTGACTTTTAAAGACCCAAAAGAATATAAATACGAGAGAATTAACTCAAAAAATGGTTACTATAGTATTGAAATACCAACACATTGGGAAATTGCTATGGAGTCAACTAATAGTGAAGATAAGATTAATATAACTGTACCTCAAAAAGATGCTAATGAAAGATTTCAAACAGTTGTAATTACCTTATCTTATAACTATGATATGTCTTCTAATTATGGTGTGGGTAATGAAGATGAATTGATAAATTTTTGGCAACAAAGTCAGCTAAAAAATACAGATGGCTATAAAACCTATGATTTGATTTCACAAAAGCAATTTATGCTAAACGGTTGGAAAGCATTGAATTTCTTAACTAAATCACAAAGAAATGATAATACTTATGAACTTCTGATGTATGAACTTGTTACTGCGAAGCAAGATCAACTTTTCTATGGTTATTTTCAATCAGCATCTCAAGATTTCAAATATTATCAACCTATATTTGATAGAATTATGAAAAGTTTAATTATCAAAGGTAAATAATCATTTAAAAACTTGACCTTTCCATTCAACCTTTTTGTTGATAATTAAGAATGGGAGTATGAGTTCTACAATAATAAAAAGAAAATTTGACGGTAATAAATAGGGGAGTAAGCCCTTTTCTTTTACGGTAAAAATTGTTGGCAATACAAGTATAGCATCTGTGATTATTTTAAGTAACATAATTATAACACTCAAATAATAATGTCCTTCTATCAAACTGACAATTGCTGAAATCCAAATTAATAATGAGGCCAAAACGAAAAGAGTAGCTTTCCACCCAAGTTTTTTTCCTCCAATTGCCCATCTTTTTCTTTGTTTGAGATAGTCACTGAATTTGTCCAATGGCAAAGTCTTAACTGTACTGTCCCTGTGGCAAACGTAATTTATTTTTCCACCATTTTTGTGAACGGATTGAAGCAATGCTAAATCTTCAGTGACTGAAAATTCAATGCCACCATAGCCGCCTAATTGTGTGTAAACTGATTTCTTAAAAGCCATATTGTTACCAAAACATCCTAATGGAAAGTTCAATCCCATACCACCAGAAGCCATTGTATGCATTAATATCCATTCAATTGCTTGGAATTTATCAAAGAAATTATTGTGTTTTACTAATGTGAAAGCAGCAACCAAATCTGAGTCCTTCTCTATAAATGTTTTTACTATACTCGATATCCATTTCCTATTTACTTTGCAATCGGCGTCAGTAAGAAGAATATAATCGCCTTTAGAATTCTTAATTCCAAAATCTAAGGCCCCCGGTTTACCTGCTACTACTTTTTGACTATCATCACTGATATTAAGCACTCTTATGTTGGAATGTGATTGAGCAAATTTTTCGGCTAATTCTAAAGTGGAATCATCTGACCTGTCATTAACTACAATAATTTCATATTTACTACGAGGGTAATCAGAGTCAACAATTGACTCTAAGCACATAATTATATTATGTTCTTCGTTTCGAGCGGGAACAATAATGCTAACAAAAGGGTAATTGTTGATGATAATTTCTTTAAATTTTATTCTGCCTTTTTTTGAACCGATAACAAAAAATAGTGCTCTAGCGAAATAAAAGCTAAATGAAACAATAAAAAGTACTTCAGTCATAAAAAAAAATATAATTACTTAATTCGTTCAAATATAAGGGAATATTGAAATTTAGACCTCAATTGTGGATAAAAACGATAAAAAAAGTTCACTTTTCTTGAGACGTTTTTGCTGTTCATGTGTCTATATAGATAGTTAATGTGACAAGTTCTTTGAAACTTTTTAAATAATGCAACTTTTAATACTGTTTGTTATTCTTATTTGTTTCATAATTAACTATTTTTTAATTTACGTGAATGTCATAATTCGGAAATCAATAAAAAATAGAAAATGCAAATAAATAATTCAAAAATACTTATTTTAGGTGGCTGGGGACTAGTTGGTAATGCAATTTGTAAAAAGCTGATGAAGTACAACCCATCGGAACTTATAGTAACTTCATTGAAAGAAGTTGAAGCAAAAGATGCAGTATCTAAGCTTGAAGAAGAGTTCAATGGTTCTGGTTGTAAATTTACTCCTTTGTGGGGTAATGTTTTCACAAGAGCAGAGTGGAAGGATATAAATCCTGCTGAACTTTTCAACAACGATGAATCAAGACATGGTTTTATAAATGATGTTTTTTCAGAATTAGATAATGAAATTTTACAAAATTCAGCTCTGAATAGCTTTATCGCACAATCAAAACCAGATATTATTATTGATTGTATAAATACTGCTACTGCAATTGCATACTTAAATGTTTATAGTCAATCTAATAATGTATTGAACGATATTAAAACAGATAGCTTAAATAGTCTTAATGTAGAAAAACTTATAGCTAGTTCATATATACCTCAGTTAATAAGACACATACAGATTCTTAATAAATCTATGACTGATAATAGTACTGGGATGTATGTGAAAATAGGAACAACAGGAACAGGTGGTATGGGTATGAATATTCCATATACCCATAGTGAAGAAAGACCATCTAGAGTGTTGCTTTCTAAAACAGCAGTAGCTGGAGCACACTCAATGCTAATGTTCTTGTTAGCTAGAACACCGGATAGTACTATCGTTAAGGAAATTAAACCTGCTGCTACCATAGCTTGGAAAAAAATCACCTATGGAGAAATAAAAAAATCAGGTAAGAAAATAGAACTTTTTGATATGAATCCTGATAACGCTATTAATTCTGAAGGTACATTTAAGTTTGACAACAAAAGTAATGTTATAGCAACTAATGAATATTTGAAATCAGTATATATTGATACTGGTGAAAATGGAATATTCTCAAAGGGTGAATTTGAAGCTATTAGTGCCTTAGGGCAAATGGAAATAGTCACTCCTGAAGAAATTGCTGAATACACAGTATTCGAAATCAGAGGTGGAAATACTGGAAAAGATATAATGCAAGGTTTAGACGCATTTAGCTTAGGACCAACTTACAGAGGCGGATATCTAAGAAACGAAGCAGTTAAAAGATTGAACCACCTTGAAAAAGAAAACGGATTAAAAAGCGTTGCATTTGAACTTTTAGGACCTCCAAGATTGTCGAAGTTATTACATGAGGCAAACTTGCTAAGGTTGGTAAGTGAGAACTTTGAAGAAGTTTTAACTTATTCGGAAGAAGAATTAGCAAATAAAACAACAGAAATTATAAGTACAAATTCTGAATTAAGAAAAGAAATTTTATCAATAGGTCTTCCAATCTTGCTAAAAGATGGTAGATATTTAAGAGGTGATTTTGTTAAAATTCCTGTTAGAAGGAATCAAGACGAAATAGAGTTTACTGAAGACAATTTGAATCAGTTCTGCTACGATGGTTGGATTGATTTGAGAAAAGAAAATTTAGAAAAATGGAAACAACGATTAAGCAATATAATGACAGAAGCTAAAAGTGTTTCCAACAATGATACAAGTTCTAGTTTTGTATATGACGAAGAGTATTGGAATTTTTTCAAGACAATAGAACCTGGGAAAATAGCTGGCTGGATCTTCGAAAATGAAGATAATGGCTGGAGATTTAAGAGATAATTAACAATTTATTTTTTTTTAACAATTTTAGGAGATTTTAAAATGAGAAGAATATACGCTATATTCCTCATTTCTCTTTTCGCTGCAGCAACATTGACTGTAAGTGCACAAGTTACGGTTGAGCGTGTTGACGATGAAGTCAACGTTCAAACAGACAATGGTACTTCGGAAGATATGTTGAGTAGCAAAAGCAATGAGATACAAAGGAAAAGTTTCTACCAGCTAGGAACAGCTCCTTTGCCGTTCGACCTCGTGAACAATGCTCACGACCGAATCGCAGTATCTACTGGATATTATGTAGTAGATTTTGCTGATGACGCTCCAGCTTACTGGAAACCTTCTGAAACTATTTATAGTTTAGATGAAAATCCAGAAAGATGGGTCTCTATACTTCCTGGTCCAAGAGTAGTAGAGAAAACTTATTGGGACAATAATAAAGAAGAGGGTCTAAGATTCTTTAGAAACCCTGCTTACCCTGTTCAAAACAATAGGGACTTTTTTGAGCATAATGAATATTTCCAAGATACTACTGACAACGCATTTGCTGGCCCAATGCCATTAAAATTAGTTGGTGGTTTCTACTTCAATGGTATTCGTTATGACTCATTCTATGTGACTACTAATGGTTTGATTGCCCTAACTAATAGAAGATACTTCTATGATGAATTTGGAAATAAATATATTCCATCTGGTGAGCAATCAGCTTACGACCCTAATTCAATGGATTATTTCGTTGGCTATATTGGTGGTGATAATAGAAATAGATCAGGTAACGGTTTAAGTGACAATGTAACTGATGATTTTGGTTATAAATGGTCAATTATAGGTGGCAATGAAGCTGATCCTAATGGTGGTATTAGAGGTGACCAAGCGAATAGAGGTAACTTATCGAATCCACACGGAATGAATGACATTACATCTGCTTCTTACAAGCCAGCTTTAATTGGATTTATGTATGGTGATTATGAGTTATCTCAATTCGCACGTACTCAAAATAAAGTTGATAATCATGGTAGAGTTCACTATTTCAGAACAATTGCTAATGATAAACTTGTAATTTACTACGAGAATTTAGCTGTACCAGCTAGTACAAAGAGTACATTAGGATGGAATATAACTTGGAACGCATCTGACTCAAGACCAAGTGACGACGGCTATACTGCAGTTTCTGGTCAAACTATATTAAACAGAAACGATAGTAGTATCACAATCATCTATGAAAGATTTATGGGTGGAGTAACTGCTGGTAGAACTGTTATCCAAGCAAAAGATATTTTCAGAGGTAACTCTGCTGTTGGTGTTTATGGTTTTGGAAGACATGCAAACTACAACGTAACTGGTGGTCCAGACCAAAATAGTTCTGACTTCCCTTGGGTAAGAGAATACGAGCAATATACTCACTATTTCTCTTATGTCAGAAACGCTGCTAGTTACCCACAAACATTTACTTCTTTGAAGTTCAAACAACACCAAAATACTTTGAGAGTTGTTGATATTCAATACAGAGTTCGTAAGCAAGATCCAAATGCTTCTTTAGCGTTCTCTGAGAAAGTAAATTCAAGAGATGTGAACAATTATGAATTATTAGCTGGTAATGATCACTTAGGTGCAATTCAACCAGTTGCTATTATTCAAAACGTATCTAATGACATACAAGCTCCAACTGGTGTAAACTTCGTTCCTCAAGATTTGAATTTCTATGCTCGTTTCAGAGTTATGAACAAAGCTACTGGAAGATTAGTTTATAACAGAGCTGTACCAGTTGATAACAAATGTTTATCAACTCCAGATGATAATTTAGCTAATTGTGAAGGTAATCCTGACGTAAGAGTTAGATTAGTTACAGTAACAATAGACAAAGATGGTAACTACCAAGCTGAAGTAGCTAACTATCCAGGAACAAACCCTTGGAATGGTAAAACTAGAACAGGTATCCCACCTTATGGTTATGTAGAAGTTAAATTCCCTCCTTTCGAGCCAAATGAATTTGCAAGAGATGAGAATAATAAACTTTACCAAATTGGTAGAATGGCAGCTTTCGTAGTTGCAGATGCGACTAACCCTAATACAAATAAGAAATTAGGTGATGCTTGGCCATTTGATGATACTGCAGGCGTTGATCTACACGTAATGAGATTACACACTTTCTTTAGTGATGATGCAAGAGAATATCACATTATCGATGGTGTTCCGATTCCTTCAGTACAAAAATGGGTAAGTATTGATGCTGAGGTTGTAAGTGGTGATGTACTTTCTAGACACCCACTTCCACCAAGAGGTAGATTTACTGCTGATAACAATGAGAATTTCTTCTTAAGTTCTCCAGTAATCAAAATGAACAGAGTAACTACAGGTGGTCAAGATAATACACCTGGTGACGAATTGAGATCACATCCAATCGACATGAGAGGTAGATTTGGTTCTGTTATCTCATTATCAGTACAAAGAACTTTAGACAAAGAATTCTGGGATAGAGGTTATGGAGACAACTTATTAGTTGGACCAGAGCCAAGAGCAGTATTAAACAGAGATCCTTTCACTGTATTCAGTACTGGCGTTGCTGTATCTTCTAATCCAGATATGTTAGCTTTAGAAATTATGCAACCATCAGACAATGGAGTTGCTAACATTACTAACGTAAAAGACAACAGATGGAGAAATCACCCTCGTAGAGGAGGCGAAGATGCTGAAACTAAAGTTCCTGCATTAGGAATCTATGGTGCTGGTGGATATTTAACTGGTTTCTTGGAAACCGATAGAGATTCATCTTTAGCATTGCCAAATGCTGGTACTAGAGAAGAGAATTCTTTAAGAGCTGACATTTATGATGATGGATTTGATTTCATTTACAAAAAGTATTTTGTTCCAATTCCTGATACATTTATCAGACATCAAAATGATGGTGCAAAACATTTCAGATTTAGATTGAAGATGTTTGCATCTAACGATAAGAAATGTCCTCAATGTACAAATGATGACGATGATAACTTCTTGATTGACAATATAAGTGTATTGTTCAAATCTAAGGAAACAACTGATATTGAAGTAAGTGCTGTATCTATAAGCTGGCCTTATACTGAAGCACCTGCAACTCAAGCTTCTAAAATTCCGATTGAGGTTACAGCTACTAACAATACTGCAAACAACGCTCCTTTCTACCATATCAAAGTTAAGATATTTAGAGGAACGAACGTAAATGATACAAATAACTTAGTTTATTGTAATACAAGAACAGTTACTTATCACGATCCTAACAATGAAATTGTTAAAGCATTCCCTGACTTCGAAGCTCGTAAATTTGGCGAAGGTGAGTATAGAGCTCAAGCAATCATAGTTGTTCCGGGTGGTGACTTAGAAGAACTTAACGACACAACTTACACAGACTTTACAATTAAATTTGGTTCTACATTTGCTTATGATCCAGTAGATAGTCCTAAGAACGATATCGGTGGTGGTGCATTCCCTGTTGGTAGAGGTCTGAACATCGAAGCTTATGCTTATGGTGGTAGAGGTAATGCTAACAATCAATCTGGTGGATATGATGAACTTCAATTTGGTTCAGGTTACATAGGTGGTAGTATTTCTGGTCAATTGGCTATGAAATTTGAACTATTACAAGCGGATACTGTTTATGGTTACGATGCACTATTCGGAACTATTAACCAATCTCCTGACCATATTGCGTTATCAATCTACAAAGGTCAAGCAGACTCTGATATCCCTTCTGAAGAAATTGCTTCTTCTAGATTAGATAGACAAAGAGGTAGAGATGACAGAACTGACAAATTGGTTTATGGTGAGTATGTAAGATACTTATTGAAAAAAGGTATTGTACTTCCGAAAGGTACTTACTGGATAGCAATTGCTCAATTGGGTGAAACTGGTCTAGAGTTAGGTGGTTCAAAACAAAGAACTGGTCTAAGAACTATGTCAGTTTACGTTCCGCCTCCAGTAAACTTCACGAGTGCAGTCGGTGGTTCAGGTGTATCTCTTAACATTCATAAAGAATTCAGAAAGAGAGCTGTTAGTGGAAATCTATTAAACAACAGTTACTTTGCATTCGAGAATACAAGAGGATCTGGACAATGGGTACCATTTACTCCAAGTATTGGTAACGTAGGTTATGCTCATTTACACCACTTTGGTTGGGTTCCTGCTGAAGGTACTACTTTAACATTAACTAACGGTACATGGATTCCATTGATTAGACCATTCTTAGGTGCTAAAGCATCTGATAATGTTCAAAGAGTTGATGATTGTGATGTTCCTATTAACCTCGTTAGCTTCGAAGGTGAACAAAGAAGTTCTGCTATAGATCTTTCTTGGACAACTGCTACTGAAGAAAATAACAAAGGTTTCTACATAGAGAAAAGATCAAAAGTTAACAATGAGTATAATGAATGGGAGCAAATCACATTCGTTAATGGTAACGGTAATACTAAAACTACTAGCTATTATTCTTACTCAGATAAGAACGTAAAAGCTGGTACTACTTATCAATATAAATTAAGACAAGTTGATTTTGATGGAACTCAGAACTGTCACGAAACTGATATCGTAACTGTTCAGTTCGGCAATCCTAATTTAGTAATTAGTAACTGGCCGAATCCTGTTAAAGAATCAACTAAGATCGAATACACTACTAACGAAAACGGTAATGTTAAGATTGAGGTTCTTGATTTATTAGGTAATGTTGTTAAAACATTATTGAATGATGAGGTAAATGCTGGTACTTACGAATTGAAGTATGACGCAACTGACGCTGTAGGAAACAGATTAACTTCTGGTACTTACATCTATAGAATTACTGCTAATGGTCAAACTCAATCTGCTAAGATGAGTATTGTTCAATAGTAATTAGTTAAAAATTATTTTAACTAAATAGAATTAAAACCCTCGTTATTTATATTATAACGAGGGTTTTTCTTATTTTATAAAAAATGAGGTTTGATATGAAAGAAACAATATTTGATAAAATAATTAGAAAGGAAATTCCGGCTTCAATTGTCTATGAAGATGAGGAAATTTTGGCATTCAAAGATATTAATCCCCAAGCTCCTATTCATATTTTAGTAATTCCTAAAACTCAGTTTAAAACTATTAATGATATAGAGCAGAAAGACATAGAGTTGACAGGTAAACTTATATATAGAGCAAGTCAGATAGCAAAAGAATTGGGAGTTGCAGAAGATGGTTACAGATTAGTATTTAATTGCAATAAAGATGGGGGACAAGAGGTTTATCATATCCATCTACACTTGTTAGCAGGCAGAAAGATGACTTGGCCACCAGGTTAAATAAATTATTCTTAATTTGCAGTAAAAAAAGAATATGAATATTATAAAAGAAGCGCAAAGAGTACTTTCCGCTGAATCTAAGGCATTGGAAACATTATCGCAATCACTTGATAATAATTTTGTGGAAGCATGTGAGAAGATTAGAAAAGCAAATAAAGTAGTTGTATCTGGTGTTGGTAAATCGGGAATAGTTGGTAAAAAAATAGCAGCTACTTTTTCTAGTGTTGGAATACCTTCTATTTTTTTACATCCAACTGAAGCATTACACGGTGATTTGGGAATAGTAAATGAAGGAGACGTTTCAATTTTAATTTCTAAAAGCGGAACAACAGATGAGCTCCTTGTACTCTTCCCATATTTGAAGAAAAGAACTTGTATTATCTCTATTACTTCAAATAGTAATTCTTTACTTTCAAAAAAATCTGACATACATTTATTGATTCCATTAGATAAAGAAGCATGTCCTATTGAATTGGCTCCAACAACAAGTACAACTATGACGATGGCTCTGGGAGATGCTATTGCCGCATCAATTATGAGGTTGAATAAATTTGAAGAAAAAGATTTTGCAATGAATCATCCATTAGGGCAATTAGGTAAGAACTTAAGTACTACAGTCGGAGATGTTATGCATACGGGGATAAACATACCAATTATTGACATAAGTCGCTCATTTAAAGATGCATTAATAGTTATGACAGATAAACCGTTAGGTTGCCTTTGTGTAGTAGATAATAATAAGTTAGTGGGTATAATCACAGATGGTGATACTAGAAGAGCTTTAAACAATTTTGATTTGATTTCAGATATTAAAATTGTAGATGTTATGACTTCAAATCCAATTACAGTTAAAGAAGATACCCTAGTCGGTAGAGCTCTTTCTGTAATGGAAAATAGAAAAAGTCAAATTAATGTATTACCTGTTGTTGATGATAACAACACTTGTATAGGAATAGTACGAATACATGATTTGATAAAAAGTGGACTTTAGCTTTATTACTTGCTAACTTCATCTTTAGTGATTTTTACATTGTTGACCACATTACCTCTGGCACCCAATGGGTCTAAAGGTTGTCCATTTCTCTTTAGTTGTACACCACCAGCGTTACCAGCAGTGATTGTAAAGAATTTTTCTGCTTTCCATACTTTCTTTGCCCCAGGTTTTAATAATACTTCATCGTTTACTTTTCCATCTATGGTTACGCTCATCCAAGAAGTATCCAGAGCAAATGCCTCGAGTACAAGACTATCAGAACTTTCGAAGTAATTTAGTAAGCTCTCTTCGTCTTGACTATTGTCAAACTCGTCTCCTATTTCAACATTATTAACTATTGAAGTCTCATTTTTACTTTCACTCGAAAAGAATACAAAATACACAATCGAAATTAAAACTAGTCCTAAACCTAAATACATTAGTGATGAAATAAGTCTTTTGTCAGCAAGTAAATCTTTATAATTTTGAGTTTTTAATACAGATATTAAATTTCTATCACTTGGGTCAATAATATTTGCTGATTCATTAGTAATTGGTTTGTGTGTTAATTGCTCTTGAGCTAATTTGTCGTCTAATAGCTGTAGTAAATCTGAGTATGAGTTACTTGTCAGCCCCAAAAAATTGGCATACTTTTTAATAAAAGAACGTAGATAAACCACTGGTAACTCAGGCATATCACCCGATTCGATTGCCACTAATACAGATTGCCTTATCCCCGTTTTCCGAGAAACTTCAGCTAAATCTAATCCTTTTTTTATTCTAGTATCGACCAGAATTTTGACTTGTTCTTTCATTAGATAAAATGTAATAATTGTATTATATTACAAATATAACAATAATCAAGCCAAAAATAAATGATTAAATCTTCATTTGTAATCTTCATACTTTTAATTTATATCTGCACAAGTAGTTTATTTTCAAAAGAAATAGAAAATATCAAAAAGATAGATTCAACCGAGTTTTACTATGCAAATACTAAAAGATATTCTTTAAGTGGTGAACTACCAAATCTAGAAACTAAAATTAATGTCCCTTATTTCATTGGTATTACTGCTACAACAGCAGCTTTTATGGTTTCACAACATATTTATCAATCGAATACTATTTGGAAAGACAAAGCTGAGTTCAAAATAATTGAAGATGGACAGTATGCTCTGTATGCTGATAAGGCGGGGCATATATTTGGAAGCTATATTATGTCCTATGCTTATACTGAATTTCTCTCTTCAGCTGGGATTAGTTGGGAACTTTCAAATATTCTTGGTGCATCAATAGGATTGACTTACCAAACATATATAGAAGTACTTGATGGATATGGTAGTAATTTTGGATTTTCGCCATCAGATTTCTATGCTGATATATTTGGTGCAAGCTTTTTTCTAGCACAACATTATGTACCATTTCTTCAGAACTTCACTCCAAAATTTATGTATATTCCAGCTGATGCTCATGGTGAAAGAAAAAGAAGACCGCATTTCGCATTCATAGATGATTATAGCTCTCATACAATGTGGATGTCGGTGAACGTTCACAATATCTTAGGAGAAGAATACAATCAGTATTGGCCAAAATGGCTTCAACTATCCTTCGGATATGCAGTTAGAAACTTATGTGACCCAAATGACCCTAACTTTGATTGTACTGATTCGTATGCTGTGAATGGAATTGTACACGGCGATAGAAAATTTATTATTGCATTAGATTACAATTTAGCTGAGTTGATACCTGAAGTAGGAGCACCTTTTGATTGGTTTGTACAATCGTTAAATTATGTTAAATTTCCTTCGCCAGCTATTGAATTTGGAGAAGAAACTAAGTTTATGTTAGTATATCCATTCGTAGAGTTTTAGATAATTTGATAAATTTGTAGCAATTAAATTTACAAGAGTAAAAAAATCGAAAGTAATATTAAGATAAGTATAATAATTCCAGTTTATAAGGAAGAAAAGATTATTTGTGATACTTTATTGAATTATCCGATTGAACTTAAAGAAAAGTACAATTTGGAATTGATAGTCAGTGATGGTGGAAGTAATGACGGTACTCTTGAGAAAATAAATGGTAATGTCGATAAAATAGTACATCATAGAGGTAATTATAGACAGACTATTGCGGAAGGCAGGAATAAAGGAGCAGAAGTTGCAACTGGAGATATATTAATGTTTATCAATGCTGATACTTTTCCAAAAGATATAGAGTTTATTCTTCAAGAATTAGTCAATTGGGAGAACAATCCCAAATTGAAAAATGTAGATGCAATTGCTTCTAAAGTTCTGCCATTTGAAAATGAGACAGAAAGAAAAGATAAAATATTTTATTTCCTCATGAATAAGTATTTTAAATTCCTTAATTATATTGGGATAGGCATGGGTAGGGGAGAATGCCAGATTATAAAACGATCTACTTTTTTAAATGTGAATGGTTATAACGAAAAAATTGTTGCTGGTGAAGACTTTGATTTATATCGTCGAATTGCGAAGTTTGGTAGAATCAAATTTTTAGATGAATTCGTTGTCTTTGAATCTCCAAGAAGATTTAGACAAGAAGGATACGCAAGCACTTTAACTAAATGGTTTTTAAATTCAGTTTCTGTACTTTTATTAGGAAAATCCTATTCAAAAGAATGGAAACCAATTAGATAGGTTATTTATGTCAGAAACATATAAATCTGCAGGTGTAGATATAGAGGCAGGCGAGAAAACGGTTGAAAGTATCAAGCCCTATATAAAACAAACAATGAATAAGAATGTTTTATCGGAAGTTGGTCTATTCGGGGGCTTCTATGATGCTTCATTTCCAGATTACGAACATCCAGTTTTAGTCTCATCAACAGATGGAGTTGGAACAAAACTTAAAGTTGCATTCATGACAGATAAACATGATACAGTTGGTCAGTGCTTAGTCAATCATTGTACTAATGATATTTTAGCTGGCGGAGCAACACCTTTGTTTTTTTTAGACTACTTTGCGACTGGAAAATTGATTCCAGAAGTTGCTTCTGATGTTATTAAAGGATTTGCTATAGCGTGTAAGGAAAATGATTGTGTTTTAATAGGTGGCGAAACTGCCGAAATGCCAGGTTTTTACAACGAAAATGAATATGACATGTCTGGAACTATCGTAGGTGTTGTCGATAAGAAAAATATTATTAATGGTTCTGAGATAAGAAAAGGGGATTTGTTAATAGGTTTAAAATCTACCGGTTTACACACGAATGGTTATTCATTGGCAAGGAAAGTACTTTTCCCAAAATTTGATATAAATGATACACCAGACGGAATGAACGAAACAATAGGTGGTGCATTACTCCAAATTCATAAATCTTATTTAAAAAATGTTAAACCATTGATTGAAAATCAATTATTGACAGGCATATCCCATATTACCGGTGGTGGGATAATTGGAAATACTTCACGTATTTTACCTAAGGAATGTCAACTTGAAATTGACTGGAACTCATGGGAAACATTGCCTATTTTTGACTTAATTCAAAAAACAGGAAATATAAGTGATGATGAGATGAGAAAAGCATTTAATCTTGGAATTGGGATGATTTTAATATCCAGACCCGAAAACGTAGATAAAATTATGTCTAATTGTGAATCGGATAACCCATTAATTATAGGAAAGGTAGTCTAGTTAGACTACCTTTTTTTATTTGTTTTCGTGTCTTTCGTAAAGTGTAGTATTACTAGGATCTATATATTTCAAATCTTTAAACACAGATTGATCCTTATACCCTTCAAAAGTTGCACCTAACTCAAAAGCCTTAGAGTCTGTGAAGACTTGCAATAATACGCTCGGACCAGTCATCTTATTCTGTTTGTAGTCAACTATGTCACCGATTATTTTACGAAGATTTTCTAAACCCTTATCCTTGTCCTCGGCCATCATATCTAATCCATCTACATAGTATTCAAAGAATAAAATTCTTAAATCTTCATATCTTAAATCTGTTAATTCTGAAATCAATGCATATTTTGTAAATTCACCAGGTTGAATAAAAGTTTTGAAACCAGGTATATCTTCAGTTGACGCAATTCCTGCAATTCTACGGGCAATATTGAACGCAGAATTACCTCCCAGCGTTTCATAAGTGTCCATATCGAACCCAATGACGGTTAACATATAGAAGTCAATTAATGAGGAAAATTCATTGTATCTTGTGGTATTATAATCAAAATAGGCACCTTGTGCATATTCGAAACTCCATTCATTATCTGCAATTTTTAATACAACTGAAGTACCTTCTTCTTGACCATATAAATATCTTTTAGAGGCAATAAATAATTTTGCGTTGTATCTGTTGTTGTATCCACCCGTGAGTGCAATAGATATATCCACAGGTATCTTTTTACCTTCCCATTCAATATCAGTGAATCTAGTTGAATTTATATATCTTTCTAAATCATTTTCCATTGTAGAAACACTTATTCTCTTATCCTGATCAAGCATTTCAACATTGACAGTGACATCGGCTTCAATTTCCTGAGCAAAAATATTCATTCCGAATACTAAAAAAACAAGTGTAAATAATAATTTTCTCATATTTTCATAATTTCTTTATATTGTACTTAAAACAAAGATAACATAATGATTAGAATTATCATATTTTGCTTCGTATTTTTATTTTATATTCTACCGAACCTAGAAGCACAAATTTTAGATTTAACGCCATTTATTAGTTTCCCAGTTTCTTCAGTTTCTATCAATGATGTTAGTGATAATCCTGCTAAACTTATGAATATAGAACGTAATTCAATAGCAACTAGTTACAGCCCATCAGTATTTGGACTTAATGAATTAAGTAATCATAGTCTAATCGCATCGTTTAAACACGATAGTTTAGTTCACTTTATGAATATAAATGGTATTTTTCAACAACTTTATTCATACACAAGTTTTGGATATGGAATAACTTATCGAATCTTTGATAATTTTACTCCATCACTTTTACTAAATTACAACTCATTGAGAATAAGAGATTATAATAGCTTAAGTAATTTTACATTTGACATTGGAGGAATATTAGAGTTAAATAAAGGTTTTAATTTTGGTTTTTCAGTAACTAATATATTTAACTCTAGTTTAGAAGAAAGGAATGATATAAAAAAACAAACTGCTAGATTTGGATTAGAATATGAACTTTATGATGATTTTAAAGTACAATTAGGAACTGAAGTAAGAATTGAAAATAGTTCTGGTGTTTTAATTAGTTTTATAAAAGAAATTGATAGTCTTGGGATTGCAGCAATATCTTATGCTTCTGAACCTCAAATGATACAGCTTGATATAAATTTGAATACTATCGATGATTTTTTCTTACTGTATTTGTTAAACTATCACAATTATCTTGGTGTATCACATAACTTTGGTGTAGGATATTCATTTGACTAGAATTGTCATATTGATTTCTTTTCTTTTACTTTCACTAAAAATTAGTGCACAGGATTTTGAGACATTATTAGAAAATTATTTTGGAAATAGAACCCCGGTCGCACAAGATTACCTTGATTTATCACAAATTCAAGACGTTTTCGAGTATTATAGAACAAATCCAATCAATATAAATAGTGCTAGTAAGAAAGAATTAAGAGAGCTACCATTTGTAAGTGATTGGGTTATTGATGAGTTAAAATCGAAAAGCCCATTTAGTAATAGATTCGAATTACAAAATACAATTGACAACTTATCATCTGACGAAATAGTCATTTTTATACTCAAAGAATGTTTAACTATTTCGAA
The DNA here is from genome assembly GCA_020437395.1 of Ignavibacteriota bacterium. GTDB lineage: Bacteria > Bacteroidota > Ignavibacteria > Kapaibacteriales > UBA2268 > PGYR01. Next base: position 36,373 of record JAGQWJ010000009.1, read on the forward strand.
TTTAAAATCGAAAAAATTTAATTGTAACTATACTGTTAGATATAGAAATAACTTAGAGCCAACAAAAGGGTTTGAAAAAAATAAGTATTTGGGTTCTGAATTAAATTTTTATCAAAAATTAAGAACAGAGTATAAAAATTATGAACTTAATGCTATAATTGATAAAGACGATGGTGAAGTAGAAATAGCTGATTTCAATTCGATTGGTTTGAAGTATGAAATTGACAATTTTAAATTTATCTTGGGTGATTATAATCTTTCTTATGGTTTAGGAAACTTATATGACCAAAGTTTCCTAAGTCTAAAAAACTCAGATTTTATAAACACTTCTTCTGAATTTGGGCAAGGTGCAACTTTAAATCGTTCAACAATTGATTTTAACTTCTTCCGTGGCGGATTTGTTGACAAAGTGTTCTATCTTAATAGTTCATCAAATCTAAGGTTTGCCACTTTCTACGCAAATACTAATAGGGCTGCAACACTTGACACATCTAGAGATATTATTACTTCTGTTTACAAGTCAGGTTATTTTCGTACAGAAACAGAGATAAGAAAGAAAAATCAATTAAGTGAAATTCTATATGGCTTAAATTTAGAATATGAGTCAGAAGGATTTAGTCTGGGAATTTTGGGAACTCAAATGGAGTATAATAAATTTATTGAATCTAACTCTTTTTCTAGTTTCTATGGGAAACGGGGTAATTTGAATACAATTTATGGAAGAATAGGAAGCACTGATGAAATTTTTAAATTCGAGCTGTGTAATGATGTAAATTATAATTTATCTATTCGTACTAATTATCTACTTGAATTATATGAGAATTTAATATTTCTGACTGATATAAGATTTTCTGAACCTAACTATAGAGCTCCTTACTCTATGAATTTTGGTGAGCAATCATTTGTAGCAAATGAAAAAGGCATATTATCCGGCATTTCGTATAAGTTTGATAATATAAATGTTGCCTTTTTCTCTGATTTTTATAATTCCGAACTTAAAACATTTACTACAACTAAACCAATTAGAGGTATTGAATATTATTTAGATGTTATTTTAAAATCAGGTGCCACGAAGTATAACTTCAGAATAAACTACGAAAGAAAGTCCGATACATTCAAATCAGATTCACTTTTAACAAAATTTACAATACCAAATTCCAAAATAAGTACAAGATTCGAATTAAATAGTAACTTAGGTTCAGATTATACATTTAGAGGAAGATCGGAAATTGCATTTAGAATTAATGATTTTGAAGAAATACAAACAGGTAGTTTATTAATGCTAGAAATTAAGAAGAAAGGTAATAAAGAAGATTTACACTATGGTTTTAGTTTTATTACTTTTAACACTCCTAATTTTGAAACAGTCATCTATACATATTTATACCAAGTGCCAGGTTTTGCTTATGTTTACCCTTTCTATCAATCTGGGAATAATTTCAATTTATTCTTGAAATATAGTATTATTGAAGAAATAGATATTTGGTTAAGAGCAAATTACTTATTTAAAAATGGAGTCGATAAAATTGGAACTGGAAATGAAGAAATAGACGGTAATGAGAGGACACAGCTCGTATTTCAAATAGTCTATAATTTACGTTAAATCTGAGTTTCTTTTGTTAATCCAGATAAATATAGATTGGGATTTATAATTGATTGAGGCTTTTGTTCACCTAAATAATTTCCGTAACTATACGGTCTTATTTCCATAATAGGTGATTTGAAAATCTCAAGGTGTAGGAAGCTGGTTTGATTCGAATGTGCAATATCTCTTAAATAAAACGGGTCGGAAGACTTAACTCTTTCTTTTATAATTACATTGCCTATTTTTCCTAATAAATCACCTTTTTCTACATTTTGACCAAGATGTAAATTGATTTCTTCAAGAAAAGAATATTTGTACATAACGGAATTACATTTAATAACGCATTGCATTGTCGATTCGAAGCAACTGAATTCACTCCTCTCAGTACATTGACTGATATTAAGTACAGTTCCTGATTCAATTACAAATACATTGGAGTCTTGCGGACAGAAAATATCAACACCACAATTGAAACCTATATGTCTATCTTCCCAATAAGATCCTCTATCACCTTCAGTCGGTAGTGATTCCAAGAAGCTATTCGGAATTGGCCAACACTTCATTCTTTACTTTTCAATTTCTTTTTATACTTTTTAGCTGCTTCTATAAACTCTTTTGCTATTGGTCCTGAAAGAGGATGATCTTCTTCCAATCTTTCAGGATGCCACTGGACTGCTAACAACCAACTTTTGAATGATACATCTTTCCATTCAAACGATTCTATTATTCCGTCTCTTGTGTAACCAGAAGGCCTTAATTCTTTGGATAATTTGTCAATAGCTTGGTGATGATTGCTATTCACTAAACCACTATCTACACCTGCAATTTCTTTCAAATAAGTACCTTCTTCTAAGAAAAGTCTGTGGTTGGCATCGCCATCTTCTATCTGATGGACAACTGGATTTGTTAAATCACTCGGTATATCTATTATCAAATTCCCGCCAAGTGCAACATTTATTAATTGTTGACCTCTACAAATTCCTAGAATAGGCATTTTTACTAATAATGCATTTCTTAATAACTCAAATTCTAATGTGTCTCTAAACTCATCTATAGAACATCGATCTGATTCGTATGGCTTATCAAATCTCCCCGGATGAACATCTGGACCACCCGTAAGTACCAGAGCATCACAATCTAGTAAATCTTTCAGGGGGTCATTAGATGAATAAATGTCAATTATTTCAACGTCATACCCATAATTTTCTAGCCATTTAGAATAATTCTTGTATGACTTTCCTCCACTGCCTTTAGACAAACCTATTCTAACTTTTTCGTCAGAACAAGATATCAATAAAAATATTGCAAGTACAGTAAGACTAATTTGTTGTATTCTTTTCATTTAATTTAAACTCTATGTAATTTTTAAACATTGAATCATTGTCAAATAAAATCTCTAACTCTATTGTTATTAATGCAATGTTGAAGTCTGAAAAATTTTGATTGTAACTTTCAAGCTTTACATAATCTTTTTCAGTTGTATAAATAAACTCAATTTTATTGCTAATACAATATTCAATTATTTCATCTATTTCAATTTTGGAAAAGAAATGATGATCTTTGAATGAAAATACCTTTTCTATTATTGCATTTTTATCCTGTAAAAATTTAACAAAAATAGATGGATTTGCAATAGCTGTTACAACAATTGCATTATTTTCTACTAAGTTCTCAATTTTAATGTTAGTTAAAAAATTAAAATTATCTTTATTATTAACAATTTCAACTCGTCTATTAGTATCTCGGTACAGTAGTACATCTGCTCTTGCTAAATTCTTAATCTCTTCTCTCAAATATCCAGCAGGAATTAAAAACTCCTCTTCAATCGTTTTTTCATTAACAATAACTATATCCAAATTACGATAGATTTTCCTATGTTGAAATCCGTCATCAACAAGTATAATATCGTTATCAAATAATCTATCCATCTCTTTTAATGCCAGATACTTTTTATTATGAATTAGTAGTGGACATGACAATTTTTTTGCTAATAAATATGCTTCATCTCCAGCTTTTTCCACGTTTGTTAACAATTTGTCAACATCGTGAACAATTAGTAGTCCTTTACTTTTTCTGCGGTAACCACCCGCTATGATTCCGACACTATAGTTTTTGCTTTGTAAAAATTGAGCTAAATAAAATATAATTGGAGTCTTACCAGTTCCACCAGCTATAATATTTCCAATAGAAATTACGTAAGATTTGGATCTATATGGTTTAATAATATTAGAATTGTAAAGAAAATTTCTAAATCGAATAATTAATAAATATATGTATGATAATATTTTCAACTAACATCGCTCATTATTTTTTCCAATGCAATTAATTGTCTTTGTACTTCTTCTCTATCATCTAGACTTTCGAACTCAAAAATTTCTGAGAATTGAAGATTTATTGTCGAGAAAGGCAAAGGAATTTCGAATTTGTCCCAACTATTAAGTTTTATACTCCAACCTATATCAACACTGCAAAGTTGCAAAGGTACATTCCCTCGGTGCGATATAAGAACAGCACCTATTTTCATCTTCTCATTAGGGCCTCTCGGGCCATCAGGAGTGATTAGAATTGTTACATCCTTTGCTTTACTTATAGCTTTTTCAATAACTTGTTTACCTCCTTTCGAAGAGGAACCGCGAATTAATTCATAGTTTAGGATTTTTAAATAGTCTGACAAAATTTGACCATCTTCACTGTTGCTAACAATACCAGCCTTTTTCTTAAGGTTTCTAAAATAGAACCAAACAGGTAGCATTTTGCCATGCCAAAATGCAATCACTTTCGGTTTGTGATCCATAGTTCCTAAAGTATTATATCTCCACGTAAACGACATAAAATACATGAGATATAGCCCTAATTTAATAAGTATTCTCATCTAAAAACTCTTTATATATAATGCTTGATGCTGTTTTACTTGCTGAAAGTTTTCCTAATTTATAACGTATTTCGACGAAATCTTTTCTGATTTTATCTAATAAATCACTATTATTCATGAATCTGTCTAATTCCTTAACAATTTTTGTAGCAGTTGCATCTTGCTGTATCAATTCACTAACAACTTGTTTATTTAATAATATATTTGGCATTGCTAGATATTCTATATTAACTAAAAATCTACCAATTAAATAAGTTGTAATAGATGTTTTATAAATCATTATAAAAGGCAAGTTAAGAAGTGTTGCTTCAAGTGTTGATGTCCCTGTCTTAACAATTCCAAAAATGCTAGATTTCATTGCATCTCTGCTATTCTCATATATAATAACATCTGGGTTTGTATTTATAAAGGACTCATAAACTCTAGGATCAACACTCGGGGATTTTGATAATGCAAATTTATACTTTCCTTGAGTTTTTCTGATTATATCATCGAACAGTAATAGATGTGATTTTACCTCCTGGCTTCTACTGCCAGGTATCAAACAAACTTGATTATCAATTCTTGTACTATTATCATCTAATTCGAATACTTCTAAGTCTAATGAGGGATGACCAACAAACTGAACATCCATATCAAACTGTTTGAAAAATTCTTCTTCAAATGGAAAAGCTACCAATAACTTATCCACTGAATTTGATAATTTTTTTGCTCTTTTCTTACCCCAAGCCCAAAGTTGTGGTGCAATATAGTAACATACTTTTTTATTAATCGATTTTGCATAATCTGCAAGTCTCATATTTAACCCAGGATAATCAATAAGAATTACTAAATCAATATTACTATCTTGTATAATATTCTTTGATTTCGCTTCTAAGTGCTTAAAAAATCGGTATTTTTTTGCTACTTCCCAAAACCCTACTACGTTGATTTCACTAAAATTTACTATTGGTGTTAATCCTAATTCTTGCATTTTCGGACCACCAATCCCAACAAACTTAAGATTATTGTCCAAAGATAATAATTCTCGCATCAGATTCGCTGCATGAATGTCGCCAGAGGGGTCACCAGCTGAAATAAATATTTGTTTTCTTTGTTTTACCATTTACTGTTAATAAGATTTTAAAACTAAGTTTTTATCTCATTCTGTTAAATCATATTTTGAATAATATCAAATTTAAGACTTTAATAATAAAATATGTCAAAATTTATACATTTACAAAATCATACTGACTTTTCGTTACTTGATGCAATAACCACAACGAATGAGTTAGTGAAATCGGCTCTTGACTTTGAACAGCCAGGAGTGGCTATTACAGATAATGGGGTTTTATATGGTGCGTTCAACTTTCAAGAGCTTGCTAATCGCTCTGGAATAAAACCAATTATTGGAGTAGATTCTTATATTGCTCCAGATAGTCGATTTGAAAAATCGACTAATAAACAACGTTACCATAGACTTGTTCTGTTAGCAAAACATCGCGATGGTTATAAGAATCTAATTAAACTTTGTTCAAGAGCTTTTGTAGAGGGGTTTTACTATAAGCCACGAATAGATTTGGAGTTACTCAAAGAATATTCCGATGGTCTAATATGTCTTTCAGGTAGTAGAGGGAGCGAAATAGCAAGATCTATTGTTAATTCTAATATGCAAGATGCAGAATCTATTACAAAAACATACCACGAAATTTTTGGTGATGACTTCTATTTACAAATTCAGAATCATAGCATACAGTTCGATGATAAAGTTTGCGAAGTTATACCTAAAATAGCGTCAAAGTTTAACATAAAAGTTGTAGCTACTAATGATACTCACTACAGATATAAAGAACATGCTGTAGCTCACAATATTCATCTCTATATTAAAGATGGTGGCAAATCAGAGGTAGATGTTACTAACCTTAGATTCGGTTCACCTGAGTTCTATATCAAATCTCCTGATCAAATGGTAGAATTGTTTAAGGAGAACCCAGATGCGATTGAAAACACTTACGAAATATTTGAAAAATGTGATGTAGATTTCAAAAGTAAAATTTACATGCCCAAATTTCCGATTCCTGAGACCTCTAATTCATCTACTCTGGCAGAGTATTTAAGTGAGTTAGTTTACAAGGGATTGGAAGAAAGATATGATGTGATTACTGATGAAATAAGAGATAGAACTGCTTTTGAATTGAAAGTAATAAACGATATGGATTTCCCTGGATATTTCTTAGTTGTTTGGGACTTTATTAGGGCAGCAAGAGAGATGGGAATTAGAGTAGGTCCTGGAAGAGGCTCGGCTGCTGGTTCGATTGTAGCTTTTGCATTAAAAATTACTAACGTAGATCCACTAAAATATGATTTGCTTTTTGAGAGGTTCTTGAATCCAGATAGAAACTCTATGCCCGATATAGATATAGATTTTGCAGATGACAAAAGAGAAAAAGTTATCGAATATGTCAAAGATAGATATGGCGAAGAAGCTGTTGCTATGATTATTACTTTTGGAACCCTTTCTACTCGTGCTGTTTTGTCTGATGTTGGTAGGGTATTACAAGTTCCATTTAACAATGTCAAGGAGATAACCTCAAAAATTCCTGTTGTCAGAGGAGAAGTAACTAAACTTAAAGAAGCATTGGAACTTTCAGAACTTAGTCACATTAAGGAAAAAATAAAAAATCCAAAAGATGACGAAAGTAAAAAGATTAAACAATTAATTGAATATTGTTTGATATTGGAAGATAGAAAAAGAAATGATTCTATACATGCAGCAGGCGTTATAATAGCACCAAGTGATGTAACAGATTATATTCCAGTTAATGTACCGAAGAAAGCGCAGACCTCAAGCATAAAAACTGCTACACAATTTACAATGAAAGAAGTAGAATCAGCAGGCTTATTAAAGATGGACTTCCTAGGTCTCCGTACACTTTCAATAATTGAAAACACGCTTTCATCAATAAAGCGCAACTATGGAATTGAAATCGACTTAGATGAGATTCCTCTTGATGATGAAAAGACTTATGAAATATTCTCAGATTATAAGGCAAATGCTATTTTTCAATTTGAAAGTCAGGGAATGCAAGAGTGGCTCAGGAAGTTAAAACCCAAATCTATTGAAGAATTAACAGCAATGAATGCACTCTATAGACCGGGACCAATGGATAATATTGGTGAATTCATTGATAGAAAATACGGTAAAAAAGAAATAACTTATCTACATCCATTGCTTGAAAAATCATTAAGCAATACTTATGGTATTATTGTTTACCAAGAACAAGTGATGCGTATTACACAAGATATTGGCGGGTTTACTCTTGCTCAAGCAGATATTGCTCGTAAAGCTATGGGTAAGAAAGATAAGAAGACAATGCATAGTTTAATGAGCAAATTTGTTGATGGAGCGGCAAAAAATAATATTGATAAGAAATTAGCCACAGAAATTTGGGAATTGATTCTGAAGTTTGCTGAGTACGGGTTTAACAAATCCCACTCTGTTGCTTATTCACTATTGGCATATCAGACTGCATATTTAAAAGCATATTATCCAGCTGAATTTTTAGCTGCTAACATGACTGCTGAATTGAACGACCAAAATAAATTAGTTAAGTTAATTGATGATGCAAATAACTTAGGAATAGTCGTTCATCCACCGAATATTAATAAATCTTCCATTTTGTTCGACGCGAAAGACAATGAAATTTACTTTGGTTTAGCTGGAATTAAAGGTGTTGGAGTTAATGTCTTAGAGAAAATAATTGAGGCGAGAGATTTAAAAGAATTTGAATCATTTGCTGATTTCTGCGAAAGAGTGGATGACAAAGTGATTAATAAAAAAACGCTCGAATCACTAGTTTGTTCAGGAACATTTGATTCCATTGAAAATGGTCTTCGTGCTGCTTTATTTGAATCTATTGATATGGCAATAGACTTTTCTAAATCGTTTAGTAATAAGGAAACAGAAAACATTGATTCGCTTTTCTTAGGTGTAGAAGAAGAGGAGGTTGAAAAATTTAGATTGGCTAATGTTGAAGAGTGGGACGATAAAACAAAACTTATTAAGGAAAAAGAAGTTCTAAATTTCTATATTTCTGGTCATCCTTTGCGTGAATATGATGTATTAGTTAAGTCATTCAACAAAATCAGTTTTGACCAATCACCATCGGAATTAAAAGCTCAAGAAATTACTGTTTGTGCTTATGTTTCAAATATGGTGGTCAAGTTGAATAAAAAGGGAGATCCTTTTGCTATTTTGACAATTGAAGACTATTACTCTAAAGCAGAATGCATTGTTTGGGTGAAAGAGTACAGTGAGTTTGGTGAAAAGCTCTCTAAAGATAAGGCATTATTGATAGAGGGCACAATAAAAGAGGGTGAGGAGTCACTTAAAATCTTTGTTTCTAATGTATTGGATATTAATGAAGCTATAGATAAATATGGTGATGGCTATAAAATATGGATAGATTTGCATGATTCGGAGGCAAATACCAAATTAGATGTACTTAAAAATGATTTTTTTGATAGTAAAAGCACACCTAAACAAATTTATTTTAATATATTTGATAATGAATCTGGGTATAAAAACTGTTTTAAAACTGAAACTTTCAATATACCATTGAATTTGGAAATTATGAGCAAATTACAAGATCTATTTGATTCACGTGTTTCACTAATTATGAAAGGAACAAATGGCACAAAAAGGTACTCTTAAATCAATATTATCCGCAGTAATAGCAATACTAATTGCTTATTTGTTGATAAAATTATTATTCGCAATTATTGGATTCGTTTTTAAAGGAATTCTTTTTCTATTATTTATAATTGCAATAGCTATTTTAGCACTCCCGATTTATACTATTTTAAAAAAGAAGGTTTTCAAATAATGAAAAAATTAATAATTATAGTTTTTTTTCTTTTTGCAATAAAGTTGTACTCGCAAGAAAATGTTATTAATGAATCTGCTGTAGAATTATCAAGGGTGCTTGGAAAAGAAATTTTTGAACTTAACGGAGTTCCATTTTCCCAACCAATAGTAACTGCTACAAATGCTACTGCTAACTCTGGTTTTTTTAATACAGCATTTATTCCGAGAAAAGATTCTCTTTACTTTAAAGTATCTGTAAACTATATGAATGGCTTTGTACCTGAGGCAGATAAAAGCTATTCACCTTCTTTTCCAACTGAAAAATTCAATCTTTTTGAGGCCTCTAAATATGTGTCTTTTGGCGGTGGAGAGTTTAACGTAACTGATACAGTTGGACTATATACTTATCTTCTGAAAACCTTGTTATATGACGGAATTGCAGACGGATCAATAGTAGTACCAGAAAGGACTGCTACTTTATTAGGTAAGGATAATAAGAATATTGAAATTACAAAAGGTTCTTTTAGAAAAAATGCAGAAAAAAGAATTTCAGTATTAGAAGCTTTAACAAATTCTAAACTTTCACAAGAACTAAAAGATGAAATTTATAAAACACTTGATGGCCTCCCGGGTTCATTTGATTTACCTAAAGGGTCTGGAATGAATACAATGCAATTCGCAGTACCTCAAATTGAAATAGGTTCGTATATGGGGACTGAATTACTTTTAAGATTCATCCCTAAAATCAATTATGGTGAAACTATTGGTGATTTCGGATTTTTTGGGGTAGGTTTAAAACATTCTATTTCTCAATATTTCTTTGATTTTGATCAGGAAAGAACATTCGACCTTGCGGTTCAATTTGCATATCAAAAATCTACACTTGATAATATATTTGGTGAAACGAACGCACAACTAACTTCAAATGCGAATATCTTGAATTTTAATATACAAGGTAGTAAAAATATAGAAGATATAGTTGATGTTTATACAGGTATCTCATTTGAGCAAATAGACATAGTAGCAGATTTCGTATATACTTTACCAATAGTAACCCAAATAGAGTTGGGATTAGTTGACGAGAATAAACAAGTTGATCCGGCAAGAGGTTATCCTGGTGATACTAAACCTCAAACTACATCGTTAACCGTTGATGATTTTAATATAAAATGGGTAATTGGTGTTAAAAAGGATTTTGGTCCTGTGGCAATTTTTGCTAGTTATAACGTAAGTAAATTCGATATTTTCAATGGTGGACTGCTTTACAGTTTTTAGATTATGATGACAAAAATTATAGATGGCAAACAAATAGCCAATAAGATTAAAGAAGAAGTAAGAGAAAATACAGCAAAGCTTTACAAAGATAAAGGTATTAAACCTGGTTTAGCAATTCTATTAGTTGGTAACGACCCTGCATCCGAATCGTATGTTAGAAGCAAAGAACGTAATTCTGAGAATATGGATTTTCATTTTGTAATGGAGAGACGTGATTCTAACATCGCAGAAGACGAAGTATTAAATCTAATTGATCAATGGAACAATGATGATGAAATACATGGTATTCTTATTCAACTTCCTTTACCTAAGCATATAGACGAGAATAAAGTATTATTGAAAATTAATCCTGATAAAGATGTTGATGGCTTTCATCCAGTCAATCTTGGTCGATTAGTCATTGGCTTAGAAGGATTAGTTCCTTGTACACCTGCTGGAATTGTTGAACTTCTTAAAAGAAGTGACATAGAAACGAAAGGTAAACATGTAGTTGTGCTTGGTAGAAGCAATATTGTAGGAAAGCCAGTTGCTAATCTACTGTATCAAAAGAAGGAAGGTGCCAATGCAATAGTAACAATCTGTCATTCGGCTGCCGATGATGTTTTCCAATATACTAAACAAGCAGATATACTTATTGTTGCAATTGGTAGTGCAAACTTCATAAAAGATGAACATATTAAAGAAGGTTGTGCTATTATAGATGTTGGTATTAATAGAATAGATGCTGACAATGAAAAAGGATATGAGATAGTTGGTGATGTTGATTTCAATAGTGTTATAGGAAAAGCATCAGCAATTACACCAGTACCAGGTGGAGTTGGACCAATGACAATTGCAATGTTAATGAATAATACTTACAAATCTGCTTCGCAATAATGAGTAAAAATAATTTACCTTATGATATTATCTATGAAGATGAGTTTATTGTTGCGGTTAATAAACTCGCTGGAGTGCTCTCTGTTCCAGATAGATATAATCCTAATTTGATTAACCTTAAACAACTTTTAAAAGAGGAATATGGAGAGATTTTTGTAGTCCATCGTTTAGATAAAGGTACTAGTGGTATTATGATTTATGCGAAGGATGCCAAAACTCATAAGCTTTTTAATGAGATGTTTGAAAATCAAACTATAGAGAAAATCTACCATGTCTTAGTTAGAGGAATATTTCCTAAAAATGAAATTGATATTGATATTCCTATTATGCCTAGTCAAGGAAAAAAAGGGATGTCAATTCCTTCTGCAAGAGGTAAATACTCTTTAACTAAAGTCAAAGTTTTAGATAGATTTGATAGAGCAACTTTGTTAGAATGTAATTTGGTAACAGGGCGTTCACACCAAATTAGGGTTCATTTATCAACTCTTGGGTTCCCACTCTACGTAGATAATGACTACGGTGGATTTGAATCATTCAAAATTTCTGATTTTAAGAAGAGGTTCAATTTGAAAAAGAATACTGAAGAAAGGCCTATACTAGACAGACTTTCTATGCATGCTTATTCAATTAAATTTGAACATCCAATAACGAAAGAAACAATATATTTAACTGCAGATTATCATCGTGATTTTGCTGCAATGCTGCAATTATTGCAAAAATACAATAAGATTTATCAATAATAGAACAAGAATTTGAATACAAAAAATAAAAAACATAAGAAGTTTAAATACCCCGAGCTACTAACTAGTTTAGAAAGAAAGTCAAAAAAATATTTTGACTTTTTTAGTAAAGTTAAGCGAACATTGGAAGTAGAACTTTATGTTGAGAAAAAATCTAAGATAATACTTGCTGTTAGCGGTGGTGTTGATTCTATTACTTTACTTGATATTTTCATAAACCTAAAAGCTGAAATGAATTTTGAGTTAGCAGTAATTCACTTCAATCATAAATTGAGAGAAAAAGAATCGGACAGGGACCAAAGATTTGTAGAAAAAGTTTGTAAAGCTAACGAGATTAAATTCTTTAAGTCCTCAGCAAATGTTGAAAAATATGCTTCAGACAAATCTATGTCAATAGAAGAAGCTGCAAGAGTCAAACGATACCAATATTTTGAGAAAGTTTGTATAAAATATAAATATGAGTATTTAGCTACTGCTCACACTAAAAATGATTTGGCAGAGACATTTTTACTAAATCTTTTCAGAGGTAGTGGACTCCATGGCTTGACTTCAATTCCGACCAGAAGAAGATTAACAAAAAATTCATTTGTAGTTCGTCCACTTATTAACTTAACAAAAGATGAGTTAATTGAATATGCGAATGCTCGAGATTTACAATGGGTAGAAGACAAGACTAATGATGAACTAATATACACTAGAAATAAAATCAGAAATCTCTTAATTCCTGAGATAGAAGAAAATTACAATCCTAATTTTGTTAATACTATTGAGAGAACTGCGTCAATAATAAAAAGTGCAAATCAGTTTGTAAGTGATTACACCGAGGCAAACTTCAAAAAAATATTTATAACGGCAATACAGGGGAAAGTTGAAATAAACTCACAATTCCTTGATTCTTATGCCGAAATTATACAAAACGAAATGGTTCGCAAAACTCTTTCAAGATATTTTTCATTTCATCATGCACCTTATGAGATAACGGAAAGAATAGCAGAACTAACTAGCAAAAATGTAAATACGAAAGTTGAAATTTCCAATAATTTAATAGCACTAAAAGAAAGGGGAAAAATATTAATTCAGAAAGTAGTTGAAGAAAAGGTTGAAACTATAAATCAAATTATTGAGCCCAAAGGATTAGTCAAAATAGGTGGTTATGAAATAAAGTTCTCTTTAGTTGAGCGGAAAGATGTGAATTTTGTCAAAGATAACAATGTGGAGTACTTTGATACAGAATTTATGCCAAATAAACTTTTAATTAGAAATTGGATAAATGGTGATAAACTTACACCTTTCGGATTTGATGGTACAATTAAAGTCTCAGATTTATTGAACAATAAAAAGCTAAGCAATAGTAGTAAAGAAAGTTTATTAGTTTTAACTGATAAAATAGATATTATTTGGGTTCTGGGCATAAGAATGAGTAACAAATACGCAGTTAAAAAAGATTCTAAACAAATTCTTAAAGCAGAAATACTTAAAAACCCTATAAATTAATAAATAAAAAATTTAAGTTTGGGTTTTGCGTCATACAAAAACAAAATATTATACGAAATATAAGGCATATTAAATGAACGGAACAGACAATAAGAACAATAATAGGACACCTAATCACAACAAGGATGATCAAAGTGGAAAAATGAGCAAAAACATGATGTTTTGGCTTTTTATTTCTTTGGGTGTGATTTCACTTTTACTATTTTTTCAAGATGGAAATAAAAGTGATGCTAGAGTATCCTATTCCCAATATAAAGAATTTTTAGATAAAGGATGGATATCAGAGGCAACCATAATTAAAACTCAGATGAATGATTTTGAATTTTATGGTAAGCTTAACAGACCTGCAACAATAAAAGTTGATAATAAAAAGAAAGAGATTAGAACTTTTGTTACGAAACTTGGAGTACTTGATACAGAAACCGAAATGCTTTGGGAGTCAAAAGGGATAGAGCTAAAGTACGAACAAGGTGACGATTTTTTCTGGAGTACAATTATAACATTGCTACCTTTAGTCTTGTTATTTGTGCTTATGATTTTCTTATTCAGAAGAATGCAGGGCGGAAGTGGAGGCCAAAGAGGATTATTCAATTTTGGTAAAGCAAGAATTAAATTATTAGATGAAAGTCTAGTAAAAGTTACATTCAAAGATGTTGCTGGAGTGGATGAAGCTAAATACGAGTTAGAAGAAGTAATAGAATTTCTAAAAGAACCATCAAAATTTAAAAAATTAGGTGGTAAAATACCAAAAGGAGTATTGTTGCTTGGTTCACCTGGTACAGGTAAAACTTTGTTAGCAAGAGCAGTGGCTGGAGAAGCAGGAGTTCCATTTTTCTCTATGTCGGGTGCAGACTTTGTTGAAATGTTTGTTGGAGTTGGCGCAAGTAGAGTACGTGATTTATTTGAACAAGCAAAGAAAAGTAGTCCATGTTTAGTATTTATTGACGAGATAGACGCTGTCGGAAGACAGAGAGGAGCAGGACTAGGTGGAGGGCATGATGAGAGGGAACAAACTTTGAATCAACTCCTAGTTGAAATGGATGGTTTTGAGCAGAATAGTGGTATAATAATAATAGCTGCAACAAATAGACCTGATGTACTAGATCCGGCGTTGCTAAGACCGGGAAGGTTTGACCGTCAAGTAGTTGTTGATAAGCCAGATGTTGTAGGAAGAGAGGGTATATTTGAAGTTCACACAAAAAATATTCCGTTATCTGAAGATGTGGATTTGAAGATTCTTGCACGAGGTACACCAGGACTGTCAGGTGCCGATATAGCAAATGTAATAAATGAAGCTGCATTATTTGCTGCGAGAAGAAATAGTGATAAAGTCACTATGTATGATTTTGAAAATGCGAAAGATAAAATATTAATGGGTATCGAAAGAAAGAGCTTAGTTATTTCAGATAAGGAAAAAGAAATGACGGCTTATCACGAAATGGGGCATGTTCTAATTGGCAAATTAGTTCCCAAAAGTGATCCTGTTCATAAAGTAACAATAATACCACGCGGACGAGCATTAGGTGTTACTGCATCACTCCCAGAAGAAGATCTTCATTCTTATTCAAAAGAATATATAGAAGCGAAGATTGTAATGTTGATGGGGGGTAGGGCTGCAGAAAAATTAGTATTTGGAAATACAACTTCTGGAGCTTCTAATGATATCAAAAGAGCTACTGATTTAGCAAGACGTATGGTATGTGATTGGGGGATGTCTGAAGTAATTGGTCCAATTAACTACTCAACTAGTGAAGATGAATTATTTCTAGGAAGAGAAATAGCACATCAAAAAGAATTTTCTGAAAGTACTCAAGAGAAAATTGATTCGGAAGTGAAGAGTATTTTGTTTGGAGCAAATGCAAAAGCTGAAGAAATACTCGAAGAGAATATCGAATTGCTTCATAAAACTTCTAAAATTCTCTTAGAAAGAGAGACACTTGATGCAATAGAAATTGAGATGTTAATGAAAGGTGAGGAACTACCTCCAATAAATTTAAGTAAATTGAACGCAATCAAGTCAATGAAAATTAAAAACAATCAGAATGTTACTAATGATGACGAAAAAGTAACTATAAACTCTGACAATAATACAGATGATGTTTCTTCTGAAAACAAGAATAATTAACCTATAAATTTGGTGTAATATATGACAGACTCAATGAATGAAAATAGAAATACTGATACAAATTCTGATAATTCGGATTTCAATCAAAATGCTGAAAATATCGAAAATGATGTGAATAAGGATAAAGAAATAACTCAAGAATCAAACACAAATTTGGATAAACCCGAAACGGAACATATCGAACTGCAAGTCAACGAAGAAGCATTAAGAGAACAGACTCAGCAATTTGAATCTTTAATGAAGGAAGTTGACTCCTTAAATACAGAACTTAGCTCTATGGATGCTATAAAGCACGAAAGAAAGCTAATGGCTGAACTTAAGGAAAAAATATTGTCATTGTTTTTAATTCCCAAATCAGATAGAGATAATTATATTGAAAAAATTCAAGAAAAATTTGAATTACTAAAAGTAACGACTGAAAAACTAAAAGAAGAAAAGAACGCTAAATTAGACGAAAATTTAAAGATAATAGAGCCAAAAATCCATGAGGTTCTCAAAGAAGCAGAAAGTCCGGAGAATTTCACTGAGATTAGAAAAAAGTTAATTGATTTGCAGGCAGAAATTAAAGATTTTGAACTTCACCGAGATAGAAAAGATGATTTCTTTAGTCTTGTTCAAAAAGCCTTTGAATCATTGAATGAGAAACAAGATGCCGAAAGAGAAAAATATGAGATGGAAATATCAGAGAACTATTTGAATATAAAACCAGTAGTTGCTGAATCTATTAAGTTTGCTATTCAAACTGATAATTACAATAAGGCAAGAGAAAAGCTTATTGAATGTCAAAATGAACTAAAGAAATTGAAACTTAAGAAAGACCATCTTGATGAATTATTTGGTTTAATTAGAAAAGCGTTTGAGAATGTTAACGCGAAACAAGATGCTGAAAGAGAAGAACAAAAAGAAAAATCTATTGAGAATTATAATGCTATAAAGCCTTTAGTTTCAGAGGCAATAGTATTCGCAGATACAACCGACGACTATGAATCAGCAAGAAAAAGATTGATTGATACTCAGAAAGCGATTAAAGAAAAAACTCTTACTCGAAACCAAAGAGATGAACTTTATGGTGCAATCAGAGAAGTTTTTAACAGACTAAACGAAAAACAAGATGCTAACAGAGAGGAATTTCTCGAAGAATGTAATCAGAATTATGCCAAACTGGAAATCGCTGTGAACGAAGCTTGTGCTTATATTGACTTTACTAATAATCTAAATGATATAAGAGAAGGATTAATAGCAGTTCAGGATGAAGTAAAAATAGTAAAATTGACTAGATCACAAAGAAATGAACTTTTCAAGCGAATTAGAGTTGGGTTTAGTCAATTTGATGAAAAAAGAAATTCTTTTATCAAAAGTAGAAAAAAACAAAAAGAATCAGAGACTGAAGAAATACAATCAAATACAAAAGAAGAAACGACTAAGAGTGATGAAGTTTCCAATAGTGTTAGAATTCAAAAGGAAATAGAAGAAACCCAAGCAAAAATTGAAAATATAGATAATGAGCTCAATAAATTAGATGAAAAGTAAAACAATTTTGTAATTTTAAGATATTGTAAGTGTGATTTGCTTTTTTTAATTGAGTGAAAATTTGCTAATTATTAGATATTTATTATTGACTGCTGTATTTCTACCATTTATTTTGAATGCTGAAGTAGAAGAAAACTATCCTGTGCTTCTTGATAAAAATCAATCTATTCCTGGTGTGATTTATAATCTATCGGGAGATAGATTTATATCAGTTAAGAATAATTGGCTTGATAAAACAACTACTCTTTCAATATTTAATAGTAACTTAGATAAAAGATCTCTAATTTTAAATAAAACAGAAATTAGAGATTTGTATTCTGAGGATTCATTTAATGTTGCAATTGCAGCTTCTAATAATAGGGCATTTCTTACAATATTCTATCCTGATTTCTCCGTTAAAAAAATACATTTGTTAGATACTAATATTGGATTGAATGATAAATTTAAAATTTTATATTCAAAATCAAATAAATTTATTATCAGTAGGAATAACGTCCTTTTTTATTTTGATACAAAAAGCAAAATAAAACAAACTATTAGCACAAAATATGTAGAGAATAGTTTCATAATGTTAGAAAGTAACGAATTCTACTATTTACGTGCTTCTGATAATGTAACCTACCTAATTGAGAATATTAATCATAAGTATGAAAAGGAATTATTAAGAGTAGAACCTGCAAACTCATATACTACGTCAATAATAAACAACAAGATAGTAATCGAATGTCATTACGAAAAAAATTCCCACATATTTATTTACTCGAGAAAGCTAAAACTACTCAATGAATTTTGGGTAGATGTTGAGAGCAATAATTATTTAATAGAAGAAACAGAAAACAATAAACTTGGGCTTTACACTATTGATTATTCGGATAATCAATATATTGTAAAGTTGAGTGATTTTAAAGATGAAGTCCTAAGGCAATTCGACTTGCCAAGCTATATTACATCTCCCTTAGGTATATTCTATAATCGAGATAATATTACGGTTTTATTTCAAAATGCAATTTATAATTTTGACCTTAAACTTAATGTAAATTTCTACAAACCAATATCGATAACTACAAATGAATTGAATTCAAATATAAGTGTGTTAGATAATGAAAAGTATTTTGCTTATTCAACTACAAACACACACATCTTTTCTAAGCAAAAGAATACATTCTGGCAGATTTATTCTTATTACAACAGTTTCATTAACTACATCGTACCTTTGAGTTTATTTATTGTAATAATAATTATTTACTATTTATACTTAAAGAAAAAAGAATTAAATGAAACATTACTCGAGCTTTCAGATAATGATTTTATTTTCGTTTTCAATAAAAAGGGTGATTTAGTAAATTTGAACAAAACAGCAATGAATTTGATTGAGATTGATTCTTCTGTGCCCTTGGGTAGATTTTATAAGTATTATTGTATCAGTGAACATACGAAAGAGCTTTTTGAAATTTTTCTTAAAATGAGAGAATTGAAAGAAAATTTCCAACAAAAAATACATATTTTTCAGAATAATGAGTTACACGAATATATTTGCAATGCTGTAACTAAAAGAAGGTCAACAGGTTCAATAGTGGGTTATCTGTTATCAGGCACGGATATAACAGAAGAGCTAAGACAGCAAAAGCTGAATAATTTTGCTCAATTAGCTCATGATATGCAAACAAATCTGAGTACTTTGAAACTAAACGCTGAAGAGTTAGAAACACAGAATGAGGATTCTGCCTTAAAGAAACTCAAGATAATAAAGCAAATAAATATCTTAAATCAGAAAGTAAGAGATATTGTTACAGTTGGAAGAAGTTCAAATGTCCACAAAGCAAAACATAATGCTAAAGATTTGATTTCTGATGTAATTGAAGAATTTGATTTAGAAATGTTTCCTAATATTACGTTTATAGACGAAGGAAATAGTTTTGAGCTTTATGTTGATAAACAAAAGCTCTCAAGGGCAATAAGAAATGCCACAGAGAATAGTTTAAAATCAATGAATGATAGAATTGATGGAAAGTTAATATTGCGTTCTTATAAGAATTCTAAGTATGCATATTTCGAAGTAGAAGATAACGGAAGAGGTATGAGTAAGGAAGTGAAAGAAAATATGCTCAAACCATATTTTACCTCCGCTGGCGGAACTGGATTAGGTACTATGATAATGCGTAATGCTATAGAGCAACACGGTGGTGAGATAATAGTTGAATCCGAAGAGGGGAAAGGAACAAAAATTAGTTTCAAAATTCCTCTAACTTAGAGTTTTAGCTTTTTGAAAATACTCTCTGGTATTGATTTAATTATTCCCATAATTATTTTCCAATATCCTGGTACATACATTACATCACGACCGATTTTTATACCTTTATAAATCTCTTTACCAACTCTTGATGGGCTAGCAAATAAAAGTCCTTTTTTGAAATCTTTAGTCATAGGAGTATCTACCATTCCCGGTTTAATTGTAATTACTTTTATTCCCTTTTCAAACAATCGATTTCTTAAGCCCTCTAGATATTTAGTTACTCCACCCTTTGCTGAACCATATATAAAATTACTTTGTCTTCCTCTTTCGCCAGCAACAGATGAGATTACAGCAATTGTTCCTTTACCTTTTTTCTCAAAATAGTCCGATGCAACTGTACAAAGAGATATTATACTTGTGCAGTTTATGTTAAATTCTTCTATTACTTTCATCTGATTATTTCGAATATCTTCATTAACTGGTAAAGTCCCATGAGCTATGAATATTAAATCCAGTTGCCCTATGCTATTATCTGCCTTATCAACAGTAGCAGGGTGTTTTTCCCAATCAAGTGCATTGCAAGTTTCTAATTCTACTTTATTCGCACCTCTTGCCAATAAATCTTTACTAACGATTCCTAGTTTATCTATATCTCTACCAACTAAATAGAAATTAGCACTCTCTTTTGCGAAATGTTTTATTGTTTCTTCTGCAATCTTACTTGTTGCTCCAAATACATATATATTTCTTATCATTTTATTCTTCTGTAAAAGCTTGATGAAAAGTTTGAATCCTTATAGCTCTGGAATTCTCCAAAATTAGGATAAAATTGATGAAAATGTTCTCTACTCATTCTTGCATCTTTACCAGGATATAATCGCCCATTATTTTTTGATACTAATTTATCTATTTTATTAAGAAGTTCAAGAGTCTTATTACCCTCCATTCTATAATCAATAGCTAATGTTATCCCTTTTTTAGGAAAAGAAAGCATTCCTGGAGATTTAGCATCACCAAAAGATTTAAGTACTGTTAGAAATGAAGACATTCCGGAATTTACTATTATCTCAAATATCTGCTGCATATTTTTCTTACAATTGTCATAAGGGAGGACAAATTGGTGTTGTAAAAATCCATTCTTACCATAAGCTTTTTCCCAACCATTTATCATATCCAAAGGATAGAAATATGGTTCAAATGGTACAATCTGAGTTGAAATTTTGCTAAGTTGTTTACTATAATAAAGTTTGTTAAATGTCTTAACAGTAAAGTTATTAATAAATCGTGCTTCGATTGGGAATGGGATTGCACCTTCTTTCATCTCGAATGATTTATTTACTTCTGATTTAGTGGCGTGCCTACCTCTCATATAGATTCCTCTTCCCATCTTTTTGCCTTTGGTGGTGCAATCTACCCAAGAAACGGTATAGGGGAATAATTTCTCAGACTCTTCGTTCAAATCAAAAAAAGCATCAAGATTGTCAAATTTGATATTTTCTACATACATAAATGGAGTTTCAATAGGTATTAATCCAAATTCAACTGATTTTATTAAGCCAGTTAGTCCTAAACCGCCAATTGTAGCACAAAACAATTCTCTATTTTCATTTTTAGTGCATTTATAAGTGATGTTGTCTGATCTAAGTAATTCAATTTCTGTTACATGAGAGCCGAATGTACCAGCTGTATGATGATTTTTACCATGTACATCATTCGCTACTGCACCACCGAGTGTAATGAATTTAGTTCCAGGAGTAACGGGTAAGAACCACCCTTTGGGCACCACAAACTCTAATATCTTATCTAGCGTAATACCTGCTTCACATTTGATAATTCCATTTTTCTCATCAAAATCAATAATGTGATTAAGATTTGTAATATCAAAGATTGTTCCACCTTCATTCAAACAAACATCGCCATAACTCTTTCCCATACCATAGCATAGCGATAATGGATTTATTCTTAAATTATCTAAATCAGTTAACCAACCTAGAGTAATTATACTCTGAGGATATAATTTGGGATATTTATTGAATGATAGATAATTTATATTATTCATTAAGATGCCAAAAATGCAATTATAAATATAATTAGACCAACAATATAGCTAACCTTATCTTTACCAGTGAAGACAATAGGGTCATCTGTCATATTTCCCCTTACGCTCAAATGCCAGATTCTACTTATCCAATATAAAAAGACAGGTGCTATTAACCAAAGTACTAAAGGTTCGGAATAAAGTCCTGTGGCTTGACTACTATCAATATAAAGCACAAAGACTAGTACTGAAAGAAAACCAGCAGCAGGGCCAATACTGAGCAATAATCCCATATCTTCTATATGATATCCTCGTCCTACGGCTTTTATTTGTTTGTTCTTTTTCATTACTAATAGTTCAGTGTATCTTTTCAATACAGCTAAGTTCATAAAAAAGAACATTGAAAAAGCTAAAATCCACATAGAGAGATAGACATTTGCGGCAAATGCGCCTGCGACTATTCTGCTTGTAAACAAAGTTGCCAGTATTATAATATCTAATATAGGAATTTTTTTCAAGCTGAATGAATAAGCTGTTGTAATTAGAATATATGCTAATAGTATAAGTTGAAATTTGAAGTTAAGTAATAATGACAGTCCAACTCCTATTATAAATAAAATTGGCACTAAGGCAATTCCTATTTGAATAGGTAAATCTCCTGATGCTAGTGGTCTATTCTTTTTACGAGGATGATTTCTATCAGAATCTAAATCCAATAGATCATTTAAAACATAGACAAAACTAGCTGATATGCTAAATGAGAAGAAGCCAATTAATACATTCGTTAAATCTGTAATGTTATCGATAGTGTGAGCTAGTACTATCGGTAAGAATAATAAGATATTCTTAACCCATTGATATACTCTTATTTCTTTTAATATGCTTTTAAATAAATTTGATTTATTATAGAATTCTTTTTCAATATTAAATTTATCTCTTACATCATCTATAAATGAAGATTTATTCGAAACAACAATAGCCGCAGCGGAATCTTTCCAAATATTAAAATCTACTTTTGCATCACCAGCATAAACATAATTCCCTTTACCAAATTCCTGGTTCAAAATTTTTGCTTTTTTGTTAGACTTTAAGTTATAACCATCTTTTGTAGCATATACTCCATCAAAAAAATTAAGATGCTCAGCCACTTTTTGAGCAATAGATATGTGGCTAGCAGTCGCTAAATAAATTTTTCTACCATTTGATTTTTCACTGATCGCATAGTCAATTAAACCTTGATTATAGGGTAAATACTTTGCATTAAAATCAATTCTTTTATTTATCTCTTCTTTCAAATTTGGTTTACCTTTTAATAACCAAATTGGTACTAATAGTAATAGAAATGGATTGACTTTTGCCATTTGAAATATAGATTCAAACAGTGCATCACTTCGAATTAAAGTACCATCTAAATCTAAACATAATGCAGTATTTTTGAAGTCTTTATTTTTATTAGTTTTTTGCAATTTTTTTCTCGAATAATTGTAATGCTACACCAACAGTTTGATCCATATTGTAATATTTGTAATCTGCGAGTCTTCCAACAAAATAAACATTCTTTTCATTATCTGCTAAGTCTTTATATCTCTCATATAGCTCTAAGTTAGCCTTTTTTGGTATTGGATAATATGGATCATTCTTTCCAAATTTATATTCTTCAGGATATTCATAAGCTATTGTAGTTTTGCTATGTTCCTGTTTTGTTAAGTGTTTGAACTCTGTTATTCTCGTATATTCATGATTATTTGGATAATTTATCTGTGCACCAGATTGAAAAAATTCTTGATTGATTGTTTGCATATCAAAATTTAAGGTTCGATAGGGAAGATGTCCTAATTTAAAATCAAAGTAATAATCTATATGCCCTGTATAAATTAATTTCTCATAATTAAGATGATTTATAATGTCCTTATAATCAGTTTGTAGCATTACTTTGATATTTTTATTGTTTATCATTTTCTGAAACATTTTCGTGTACCCGTATTTAGGTATTGCCTGATATGTGTCTTGGAAATATCTATCATCTCTACTTAAAAAGACTGGTACTCTCCCAGAAACTGAAGGATCTAACTCCTCTGGTTTCATTCCCCATTGTTTTAAGTTATAACCCAAAAAAACCTTTTCATAAATAAAGTCGGCCAATTGTTTCAGATCTTCATTGCTTGTTTCTTTAAGCTTCAGAATCGGGATTTTAACTCCCATACCATAAGTTGAGATTAATAAATCCTCCAAATCTTGAGCTTTCTTTTTATCAAAAACTTTGTGAATTGAATTAAAATTAAATGGCACTGGAACTTCAATCCCATCGATAATTGCATTTACTTTATGTTCGTAAGGAATCCAATCGGTAAATTCAGAAAGATAGTTCCATACTTTTTTCATCTGAGTGTGGAAAATATGAGGTCCATATTTATGAACTAAGACACCACTATCGTCATAGTAATCAAAGCAATTACCACCAATGTGATTTCTTTTCTCAATTATTAAGCACTTCTTATCTAGCTGCGTAGCTATTCGTTCAGCTAAAACGCAACCAGAAAATCCAGCTCCTACAATTACAAAGTCAAATTTCATGTTCTGAGTATCTTTTTAATATCTAAAATTCTAAAAAAGCCTGAGTAATGAGTTATTAAAATGAATAGTATAACGGTTGAAATAATACCTACTAATTGTCCATAATTATCATTTATCAAAAACAAAGAAGGTATTATTGCCACTGCTCCAATAATGACTACAATTAAAATATTTGTGAAATATATCTTTCTAGTTACCTTGAATAAATTAATTGATAGTGCTATTAAGAGTGTAAATTCAGCTAATATTGTAGCTATTGTTGCTCCATAAGCACCATAAATAGGTATTAGCAGAATATCAATTAATATATTCATAATAACTGCATAAATAGTAGCATAGACTACTAATTTCTCCATTTTCCACGCAACAAGTGTTGATGATAGTGATACATTTATAAACACTATAAAAATTGAGAAAGCAAACAGTTTCATTAAAACGATTGATCCTTGGTAATCAGAATTTAACAGTGTACTAATTAGAAAATCTGAATAAAAATAAGTGATATATGCAGTCAAAGCACCAATAACATGGATTGCTTTACTATATTTACCAAAAAGATTTACTCTGTTTTCTAAACCTTCTGCTCTCGATAGCTGAGGAAAAAAAGCGTTCTGAATTATTATTGAAGGAACAATTGCTAAGAAAACAATTTTATAAGCTGCATTATAAATACCTGCTTCATATTTAAAATCAGTTAAAAGAATTCCTATCAATGATAAATCAATATTATTCATTATAGAGACCATTACTGAAAATAAACCTATTGGAATTGATCCTTTTGCAATTCTTTTCCAATTTTCAGAATTATAGCTTAGCTTAATCTTACCAATCTTTTTCAAATAATACACTGTCATCAGAATACTATTTATAAGTAGCGAAAAAGATAAAATACCAAATGCTAATAAGGTATCATCTGAGCTTTTAACAAATAAAACAACTAATGTTAAGCTGAGACCAGAAACAAAAATTGTTCTAACAGCTATAATACCCATTTTCTCTAAACCCTGAAAAACCCAGCTAAGCAAGATTGCATTTGAGAAAATATTTATACCAAGTATTAAAATTGCATATTGAACTATTAATTCATCAATAAAGAAATATACGATTGCAATTAGTATTACGTAAGCAATTACCGACAGTAATAATCTTAAAGAAAGTATATTACTAACATTTATCTCGACATTGTCTTTATTTGTGGCTACTTCTCTTGAGCCATAGACATCCATCCCAAAGCTAACAAAAAGTATAAAATATGATATAATAGAAGTAGCAAACCCAAAAACACCATAACCTTCAGTTCCCAAAACATTAGCAAGGTAAATGGTATAAATAGCTTGTAATCCTTTCCCTGCAAATTCTGCAATACTTTGGAAAGATAAATTTTCTAACAGTTTGCGATTAGAAGATGACATCTATTTCGCTTTCCTGTGTTAAACTAATTAATTTTCGTATTCCCAGAGTCACCCTCGAAGCCAGGAAAATTATTTATATTTCCGCTACCTTCCACTCTTATCTCTCCATTGACTGACTCAAACTTGCTGATATTATCATTCAATGCTCTTGCTAACATCTTAGCATGTTGAGGCGTCATGATAATTCTCGAGTGAACCTTAGCCTTGGGTGTACCTGGCAAAACTCTAGTAAAGTCTATAACGAATTCTGCCTTACTGTGAGCAATAATGGCTAAGTTAGAATAAGTACCTTGTGAAATTTCATCAGTTATTTCAATATTTAAGCTGTTTTTATTGTCAGTGTTTTTTGGATCGTTCATTATTTCTCTTACTTTAAATTTTCTAATTTCTTTTGGATTAGTTGAGTTTTTGTCTCATTTTTCATAGTCGAATAAAGCTTAAGTAAATCTAAATAGAATGCTCTTTTCTCGTTTTGTTCTACCATAAATTCAACTTCATCTAATTTCTTTAATGTTTCATCTAGCTTTTCTTTATTTTCAATAACTTGATAAATATTTGCTAATTGAAGTAAAACATTGTGATTATCAGTAAACTGTTCAGTTTGAGATGTTCTTGTGTAATATTCGGCAGATTTTTCTAAATCAGGAAAGTAATTTTCAGTTTTAATCTGATATTTTGGGTCTTTCTCTAATTTTTCTTGTTCAATTTTTTGTAATGAACCAGCTTTATTTTTGTATGCTGAAGCAATATTATATAATGCATAATCATAATTAGGATCTATTCGAAGAGCAGCTTCATATTTACTTATAGCTTCGTCATATTTTCCCATACTTGATAGTAAATCACCAAATTGTAACCAATACCTTTTGTTCTCAGGTGAAATTTTTGTTGCTTCTTCTAATTCAGCAATTGCTTTATCAGTATTTCCAGTTTCTTGCAATATTTGAATTTTTAACCCACTAGCTTCTTTGTTTGATGGTTTTAAGGTTATTAAATAATTAAGGTTACGTATGGCATCATCATATTTTTTATTACTGTAGTACTTTTGTGCTAAAGCTGCATAAGGATCTATATTAATAGGGTTGTATTGAAATTTTTCAACACTTCTCCATTCCTCTGGTAAGTTTAACCTCCATCCTGTCACTTTGTTACTTTCCGCACTTGATTCTTTTATAGAATGAAGATATATTTCATTACCATTATACATAACCCTGTCAGTTATTGTTGTTACCCCTTTAGTGCTGTCTAATATAGCTGTTTTTGATTCGGTTGGTTGCCCAATAATTGATAATGCTTCCTCTCTAAACATATCCAAATTCAGACTTGTTTCTTTTGCAAACTCATATTCATCATTATTTGCTTCTATGAAAGACTCGTATGATTCAATTGCTTTCGAATCATCATTTAACTCTTCATAAACCCTGCCTTTCAAGTTAAATAAATCAAATAATTGAGGTCTGAGTTTCAAACTCAAATCTGCCGCTTTTAAAGAGTTTTCCAAGTAATTCTTATCTTTATTTTGGAAATACATCTGATAATTTCTGTATGCTGTTGAGTAAGCTGTCGATAATATCTGAGTCTCAATATATGCTGCTTGTTCTTTATTTTTTTTCGATTTAATATAATCTCTTGACTCAGCAATTACATTTGCAGCACCATCATAATCTCCTTTCTTGAACAGAATTTGTGCATGCAGTATGTGAGCATCTTCGTTTTTGGGATTTTTCTTTAACTCTTTTCTTATATTTTCTATAGCTTCATCAAATTTACCTTTTTGGTAATCCATCTTTGCACTATTCATTTCTTGAGATGCACATTGGAATCCTTGCAACAAGACTGCTCCAATGAACAAAAATAGGGATGCGACAACTAATCTTTTCACATTATCTCCAAAAATATTTTCATTAAAATTTTACTAAATTAACAAATTGAATCTGCTATAACAAGTTAAAAAAAAACAGCTCCGAAAAGCTGTTTAGATTTTTTACTTATTTGAAGCAATCTGTTCTTCATAAATAGTGGACTCATTTACCTTCCCCAAGTAATAATACACGTCAGAACTTTCTAATTCCATGCGATTAGTTTTTGACGCATCAGCAAGTAACATAATATCAGGGTCATTTTTTATAGCAAGATTGTACATTCTTACAATATCTCCGAATTTGCTTGTCGAATCTACAAAATAAAAGTGTTCTTTAGGTAAGCAAACCATGTCCTTGTTATAGGATAAACCGAAAAAATAATCCTTATCAGTATTTTTAAACTTCCTTTGCCCAGGTTTAAATCCTTCTAGGCTAATTCTGTACAATCCTAAATGTCCTAAATCTTTTGCTGCTTTTTTAGAGAGGTCTAATATTCTGTCTCCCGAATAAGGTCCTCTGTCATTTATTCTGACAAAAGTCTTTTTATTATTCTTGATATTAGTTACTCTTAAAATTGTACCAAATGGCAAAGTCTTATGAGCAGCACTATAATCATTCATATTGAATTTTTCACCATTTGCTGTAGTTTTATTGTGGAATTTATCTGCATAGTATGAAGCCTTGCCATCAAGTGATATAGCATATTTGCTAGCTATATTCTCTTCGAATCTGTACTCTTCAAATTCATCTTCCTCAACTATATCAAATTCATTTGATAAATCATTGAATGCCGTTAAAGGAGAGTATTCATTTGTTGCAGTTGCGCTATCATGATTGTAAATTGTTATTATACTGAATGTAAATATCCCCGTAAATAATAACTTCATTAACAATCCTTTTGATTTTCTTTTCTTATTACTCATAATAGGTACAAAACCTATATTAGTTTATAAAAATATAATTTTCTCTTAAGCAAATATTATGCCGTTTATTGCTATTGCTGATAATTATTTGACTTAAGACGCTTTCATTAATTTTCTATTTTATAAAATAATGAAAACTTGCATTTAGTCTATTCAATAACCAAAAATTTCTTCCATATGGTATAAATGTATAATTCAAATCCAATTCAAATTCATCAATATTGACATTAAGCCCAAATAATGTAGCTATATAGCTTTCGTAAGCTGGCAATTGTGTTATTATAAATTTCTGATTCTCTGGGTTTGTTAAACTTTGATTATAATCAGCTTTAACATAGAAGTAAGTATCTTTAACTCTTGTAAATAATATACTTATACTTGCATTAATCATATCAGAAAATACTTCACTTCTATGTGAATAACCTGCCGCTAATTCTAACTGCGTTGTTTCAAAAATTGCACGGTATTTCAATTTTGAGCCAATCTGAAAATATCCATCACCTATAAACTCACCTTCCTCATATACATTTGTATTATTGAAAGAAAATGGAACGAACGCTTCTAATTCAAATTCTAATCTATTTTTTTCGTCATTTGCCAAATAATAATTGATTTTAGGATTAACATACATCATCCTTAATAAACTTACGTTCAAATCTGGTACATCTACTCTTTGAAATAATTTCTCACCCCACTTATCTTCCAAAGGTACTTGATTCTCATCTCTCAAAGTATCTTTATAAGTGAAACTATTATCCATAGAATAGTAAGCTATATCCAAATTTAATTCAGCTACGAAATCATTGTTAACTTTATATTCGAAAAAATAGTCATTATGAAATTCAAGATAATCAATATTAATATCGCCTAATGTCGTGTAGCTCGAATCGCCATTTTCTGTTTTAAACTGTAATGTCCTTAAAGCTTCGATTTCTGCTTTTTCTTTAAAATCTTTATCATAATAGCTACTTATAGCCGAATAGTTAAAACCTAACCCTAATTTATAGTTAAAATCAGTATCAATAATATCTTTTGATTCAACCGAATTTACGGTAAGCATCAAAAATAAATATATGATTAAGCTGTTAAAATTTCTTGACACAATAGATTTTAATTAATTTGTTAAATTAACAATTGCAAATATACGAATTATATATTTACGAAATGCTTATGGAAAATAAACAGCTAAAAAACGAAGTCAAAAGTTATTGGGATAAACAAGCATGTGGAACAGATGAAATAGATGCTCAGAAGTTCACAAAGGAATATTTCGACGCTATAGAGGAAAAAAGATATTCAAGAGAGCCAGAAATACTAGAGTTTGCAGATTTTCCGTCTGGGAAGGGAAAGAAAATGCTTGAAGTTGGTTTAGGAGCTGGTACTGATTTCATTAATTGGGTCAGAAATGGTGCCGATGCTCATGGAATAGATTTGACACCTGAATCTATAGCTCATGTTAAACATCGATTGTCCTTGGAAGGTTTAGAAGCTAAGTTTGAGGTAGGGGATAGTGAGAATCTTCCTTATGATGACAATACTTTCGAATTCGTATATTCTTGGGGAGTCATACACCATACTCCTGATACTCCAAAGGCATTTAGAGAGATTTATCGGGTTTTGCAACCAGGGGGAAAGGCAAAGATTATGGTTTACAATAGGAAATCCATGCTTGCATATTTCTTTTGGGTCAAACACGCACTATTCAAAGGTAAGTTTTCAATGAGTGTTGATGAAGCATTATTTGAAAATATGGAAAGTGCTGGTACCAAGGGTTATACAATTGAAGAAGCAAAAGCGATAGTTAAAGATCTGCCATTGAAAGACTTGAAAGTCAAGACTTACTTCACTTTTTACGACAGATTAGAACGATTCAACCCTATGCTTCGACTAGCTTCAAAAGTAATATCGCTGTTCGTAAACAAGAAGAAACGTGGATGGTTCCTTACAGTTGAATACACAAAGGTCTAAGAGAAAATATTATAACTCATTTCTCTGGATTCATTGAATAAATCCATATCTATAGATTTCTTATCTTCACTCTTCAAAACTTCTAGTACGTCTTCAGTGGAGATATTTCCGACCAAATCATCTTTTGCCATAGGACAACCACCAAATCCTCTTATAGCTGAGTCTATACGCTTACAACCAGATTCATACGCTGCTTTGATTTTTTCTTTCGCTGATTCAGGTTTGCTATGTAGATGAACTCCTAACTCTAATGAAGGGTGGTCATTTACTAAGTTTTCATAAAGATACTTTATACTTTCTGGGGTAGATACTCCTATAGTATCTGCTAATGAAAATATCTCTATACCTTCTCTTTCTAATTTATTAATCCATTTGGCAACTATTTCAGCATCCCATTTCTCATTATAAGGATTACCGAATGCCATAGATATATAGACAACTAATTTCTTATTATGTATTTCACATACTTCTTGTATGTCCCTTACTCTATCAAACGATTCTTCAATATCCGCATTTGTATTTCTCTTTTGAAATTCTTCAGAAATAGAGAAGGGATAGCCTAAATAGCTAATTTCTTCAAAGTCCGAAGCATCATCTGCTCCACGTCCATTAGCGACAATAGCTAATAACTTTGTATTACTATAACCAAGGTCGAGACCTTCTAATACTTCAGCCGTGTCTTTTAGTTGTGGGATTGCCTTAGGAGAAACAAAACTCCCAAAATCTAAAGTATCAAACCCAACTTTCAGAAGTGAGTTAATGTACTCAATTTTCCTTTCCGTTGGAATAAATTCTTTTATACCTTGCATTGCATCGCGAGGGCATTCTATCAATTTCATAAAACTCTGTCAAAAATGTAAAGTAATTGTACCAATTTACGAAGAAATCACTAACTTATTTCTGATTAATAAAAACAAAATAAAATAATCAAAAAAATGAACTAATAGCCACCTTTTATTATTCCCAATAAATAGTGGTTGAAGGAAGCCACTGCTCTACTTTAGCTTTTTCTTCTTCTGAAAAGTTGTTACCTGATAAATATAACTTTTTCAGTGTTTCTTTTAAGTTTTTGATTGATTCGGGTAAACTAGTTAAAAGATTATTTGTTAGTTGAAGATGATACATACTCTTAAGATTACCAAAACTTTCAGGTATAACACTTAATTGATTATTTTCAAGGTTAAGAAATGATAAGTTTTGAAGTTCACCAAAGCTTTCTGGCAAAGAAGTTAATTGATTATTTTGAAGAGAAAGCTCACGTAAACTCTTAAGATTCCCAAAACTTTCAGGTAAAATAGTTAATAGATTTTCATCAAGACGAAGCCAATTTAAGTCCTTAAGTTTGACAAAACTTTCTGGTAACCTACTCAATTGATTACTTTTAAGGTTCATTTGAGTTAAATTTAGTTTACCTAAATCTTCAGGTAAAGTAATTAAT
Source organism: Ignavibacteriota bacterium (assembly GCA_020437395.1). Classification (GTDB taxonomy): domain Bacteria; phylum Bacteroidota; class Ignavibacteria; order Kapaibacteriales; family UBA2268; genus PGYR01. Next base: position 68,164 of record JAGQWJ010000009.1, read on the forward strand.
TGATTATTACCTAAGAATAGGTTTCGTAAATTTTGTAGATTACTGAAATTTTCTGGCAAAGAAGTTAATTGGTTTTCATCAAGACTAAGCTTAGTCAAGTTCTTAAGATTAACTATATTTTCAGGCAAAGAAGTTAATTGATTACCATCAATGTAAAGCCAATATAATTTTTGAAGATTCCCAAAACTTTCTGGCAAAGAAGTTAATTGATTATTATTAATGAGAAGTTCTTCTAAATTCTGAAGATTACCAAAGCTTTCGCGCAAACTAATTAATTTATTCTTATCAAGAATAAGTTTTTCTAGATTCTTAAGATTCCCAAAACTTTCAGGCAAAGAAGTTAATTGATTACTGTTAAGGGGAAGTTCCTCTAAATTCTGGAGATTGCCAATACTTTCAGGCAAAGAAGTTAATTGATTACTGTTAAGGGGAAGTTCCTCTAAATTCTGGAGATTGCCAATACTTTCAGGCAAAGAAGTTAATTGATTACTGTTAAGGAGAAGTCTCTCTATATTCTGAAGATTCCCAATACAATCTGGTATTTTCTCCAATGACTTATAAGATAAATTTAAGCGCAATTTACCTTCATAAATTGGCAGATTGAAATTGTCATATAATTGACCCAAAATTTCACAAGTCCAATCACCTTCTTTATAATTTACTATTTTACTTAAAACACCATCTCTATCAATTTGAATAGTTCCATCTTCTGGAATTCCATTTGGTACAACAAATTCAATTAAATCATTCTGCCAAGTCGTATTTACAACTTCAATGCCATTTAACAATAGCTTATATCCAGTTCTTTTTTGTTGTCCAAAGTAGTTGCCTCTAATCTTTGCTGTTTGGCCAATTGTAATGTATAAAATGTTATCAGAAATATATGGTTCGATAATATTATCTATACTTACATTAATTTTAATATCACCTAAATTATTAACATGCCCTTCGTTGGGTGAAGTTGTATAATTGATTATTGTTGAGCCATAAATATCAAACTGAGCTTCAATTTCTGATTCATTTGATTCTGGAGTGAGTAACTCAAATCTTCCAAACTCATTAGTTTTTGTTGAGTTTTGAAATTTATACGTAATCCCTTTCTGAACGACACTCGCACCTTCTATTAGGTTGCCGGCGTTATCGATTACTCTTCCGACTATTTTAGAAGTCTCGTCATAAGGTCTATCCCAATTCCATTTAGTAAAGTGGCTGACTTGAGCAGTGTAGTATCCATCTACTAGAATGCCTACACCTTCTTCTATCCACTGAGCTTTATCTTCATCATAGTGCCACATAGGGATTGTTGTTGGCGAGTTCTCTGGGGCTTTAATCTTGATAATTGCTGTTACTCCGTCTGCTAGCTGAACTGGTTCGCCAGATTCCACCTTTAATAAAACATCAATAAACCCGAAAGACTCGATAGTTGTTTCAGATCCATTTTTTCTTGTTCCTCTGAATTCCCCTGGGAAAGCATCTAAAAACTCATCTTCGCTTGTCAAAAATGCTGTTGCTTCTATAGTTACATCTTCCTCTACTGGACTACCATCTGAATATACGAAACCACCTGGCATTATTTCAACTGAGAAATCTTTACCTTCTATTTTTCCACCATCGCTATTCATTTTTTCTGTTTTATCGATTGGAAATAGACTCGCGTCTATTCTGTTCGGCAAATCTTCTCTAATGTTTGCTAATTTTTGATTGGAGGCATATCCTGATTTCTGAAACCAGATTCGTTTATTAGAACCAGCAGATATAGTGTTTAATTGATAACCACCATCTGAGCCTGTTTGTGTCTTTTCCTCTCCAAAAAATACTGTAACACCTGAAAGAGGGTTTCCAGACTTATCATTCACAAAACCAACTAGCTTTGCAGTGCCATAATTTTCTGTTATAATTTTAGGTGAGTACTCTCTATTGCCTGGAGAAACAATATCGTCTTCATCATCTTTACAAGAGTTTATAGCAAGTAGAAATAGGAATAGAAATAGTATTTTTTTCATTTTTAACTCAAAATTGATGTTTACTCATCGAATAAATTAGTAATAAATATTGGAATTAAAAATATTAAGCTGTTCGAATTACTAAGAAATCACTAACTTTATTCTAATTCTGTTGAACAAAATAGAAATAATACCTACTATGGACCAAGTACTAATAATTCTAATAGCATTACTGGCAAGCTTTATGACTTTTATGTCTGGTTTTGGACTAGGGACACTTTTGCTACCAGCTTTTGCTTTATATTTCCCGATTCATATTGCTATTGCTATGACAGCTATTGTTCACTTAATGAATAACATTTTCAAAACATTTTTAATGAAAAAGCACGTTGATTGGAAAGTAGTGTTGATTTTCGGTATTCCTTCAATGTTGTTTGCGGCTCTTGGAGCTTCTATATTAAATGTCTTGATTGATTTTGATATACAATATACATATAAACTATTGGGATATCAAATGATAACCACCCCAATTAATATAACAATTGCTGGATTAATGATTATTTTCGCTTTATTCGATTTAGTTCCCAAATTACGTGAAATAAAGATATCAAAGAAAGCATTACCAATAGGGGGAATGCTAAGTGGTTTTTTTGGAGGTCTCTCTGGTCATCAAGGTGCACTAAGAAGTACGTTCTTAGTTAAAGCTGAAATGCCCAAAGAAGTGTATATTGCTACTGGAATTATAATTGCTTTGATGGTCGATATCTCTAGACTCTTTATCTATGGCTTTGGCAGAATTTCAATAGGAGTTCAGGATAATTGGGAATTATTAGTAGCAGCAATTATAGCTGCTTTTACAGGAGCGGTAATAGGTAAATACTATCTTAAGAAAATAACTATAGACTTTATTCGAATATTAATCGGTACTTTTCTTATTTTAGTGTCTATCGCAATTGGATTAGGCGTGATTTAATAAATAAACATAGTAGAAAAATGACTCAGAAATTATATAATCCCTCTCAAAAAGTTATTGAAAAAGCCCATATTAAGGATTGGAATAAATTAAATGAATCGGCTCAAGCTGATCCAGAGAAATTCTGGACTGGAATGGCAGATGAACTCCATTGGCATAAAAAGTGGGAAAAATACTTAGATGATACGAATGCACCTTTTTACAAATTTTTCGTAGGTGCACAGACTAACATAACTTATAATTGTCTTGATGTTCATTTAACTACGGCTAACAGAAATAAGATTGCTTTTATATGGGAATCGGAGCAAGGGGAGACTAAGTCCGTTTCTTACTTCGCTTTGCACAGAGAAGTAAGTAAATTCTCAAATGTGCTTAAGAGCTTTGGAGTAAAAAAAGGTGATAGAGTCACTATATATATGGGAAGAGTAATGGAACAGGTCATTGCTATGCTTGCTTGCGCTAGAATTGGAGCTGTTCACTCGGTTGTATATGGTGGGTTCTCTACCGAATCACTGCATGAGAGAATCGAGAACAGTCAATCTAAAGTTTTAATTACATGCGATGGTTCTTACCAAAGAGGAAAAGTAGTAGAGCTTAAGAAAATTGCTAATGAAGCAGCAGATCGTTCAGGTTATGTAGATACTATTATTTGTGTGCAAAGAGTTAAAAATGAAGTAGAAATGGTAGCTGGTAGAGACCATTGGTATCATAAGTTAATGGAAATGCCAATCGCATCATCGAAGTGCGAGGCCGAAATACTTGATGCAGAAGACCCACTATTTATGCTATATACATCAGGTACAACAGGTAAACCAAAAGCGATTCTCCATACTCACGGCGGATATATGGTAGGGACCTATACTTCACTAAAATATGTATTCGATATTCATGATGAAGATAGATATTGGTGTGCTGCCGATCCAGGTTGGATAACTGGGCACAGCTATATTGTATATGGACCTTTACTCAATGGGGCTACATCTATGATATACGAGGGTGCACCAAATTTCCCTTATCCAGATAGATGGTGGGCAATAATTGAGAAATATGGTATTAACATACTCTATACTGCTCCGACTGCTATACGTGGACTAATGAGATACGGAGATGCGTGGCCAAAACGTCACGATTTATCTTCACTACGATTACTCGGCTCAGTAGGTGAACCCATAAACCCAGAAGCTTGGAGATGGTATCACGAGACAATAGGTAATGGCGAATGCCCTATTATGGATACTTGGTGGCAGACTGAAACTGGAATGTTTATGATAACACCAATGCCATCAATTCCACTTAAACCAGGTTCTGGTACTAGTCCGTTCCCAGGAATTTTAATGGATATACTCGATGATGATGGTAATCCTGTAGCTAATGGGGAAGAGGGTAATCTGGTTATAAAAAATCCTTGGCCGTCAATGATGAGAACTATATACGGTGATGACGAAAGATACAAAACTCAATATTGGTCAAAATATCCCGGTTATTATCTGACTGGTGATAGTGCAAAGCGTGACGATGACGGTTACTATTGGGTGATAGGTCGGGTAGATGATGTAATAAAAGTTAGTGGATATAGATTAGGAACTGCCGAGATAGAGTCTGCACTCGTAAGCCACCCATCGGTTGCAGAGGCTGCTGCTATTGGTCTGCCACACGAGCTAAAAGGCAATGCTATATATACTTATGTGATATTAGTGAATGGTGTCAACCCGACTGAAGAATTGAAGTTAGAACTTACTCAACACGTTGGAAAAGAAGTTGGACCAATTGCAAAGCCGCAATCCGTGGAGTTTGTTGACTCACTACCTAAAACAAGAAGCGGTAAGATAATGCGTAGAGTACTAAAAGCAAAAGCACTAGGCGAAGACCCAGGAAATATCTCTACTTTAGATGATTAGGTGTTTAAACAATTGTAGAGACGTATTGCATACGTCTCAAAATCTTAACGAAATGCTTGAATTGAGCGAAACCGAAATGAAGTGTCTAAATATCACCTACAAATAAAAAAGCCCAAACTGAATAACAATTTGGGCTTTAGTTTTTATAAATTGAATTTACTATTTCAAATTGATAATCTTTTCTGTTATTATCCTACCATCAATTTTTAGGATAAGAACAAACATACCAGAATTCAACTCATTACCATCTAGTTTGTAGTTATAAGTTCCTGACTTCAATGAAATATTGTCTAAATAAGATAAACGCTGATTACCCAAATTGTCATAAAGCATTAATGAAACATTATCAGCCGTACCAACAGTTAACTTAATATCCGAAATACTTGTTACAGGGTTGGGGGAGATGGTAAGTACAGTATTTCCAATATTTGGTGAGTCAAATTCCTGCGTTTCATTTGCTAATTTTGGATAAGAGGAACATACATTTGGATTATGGTCTGTTAGTTTGTCACTTAATAAGACTTCATCATCACAATCTGGTTCTTCAATATATGCATGAAACTCGGAACCAGCTTTAATTTGGGTACATCCACTTATTTTTATCTCTCTACCTGCCTTAAGTGTCAAACCCCCTCCTGGCTGAACTCTATAAGAATCCGTTGTACTACTACCAATGTGCATATCTGTGTAAGCAGCATAAGTTTTTATAATACCATTTGTTATTTCTCTGCCATAAAGTAAGTTAGGCATTTTTATTCCATCCAAGGTTGTAACACCATTATTTATCGGGTCTAGCCATGTCTTTAAATGATTTACACTTGAAGACATATCATCCCAAGAATGATATATTCTACCATAGTGGAACCAACTATATGACATTGTACCACTGTTTCTATCACAACCACAACCCCGTTTAAGCTGACCCACAATATGGTTATTTTCATTATAAAGTGGTGAACCAGAAGATCCATGTTGAGCTGTCCCAACTTCAACACTTGTTCTATAATAATGGGTATTACCTGTGACGATTGAATCCGAGCAACTAAAAGATCCGAATCCTGAGGCCTGGACGATAGGAGAATCTTCATCAAAAACTATTTTCATATAATCACCCTTTGGATGATGTATATCTGTAGTATTTGAAGGTATATTGTTTGTTCTATCCCAACCGCTAAAATAAACATCAGGAAATCCGTTTTCCCCTGAAATTGGTTGTTCTTGCATCTCAACTAAAGCAAAATCTGTTGCCCCCCAACTTGAAATAAAATCTGCACCACTATATACTTTCGTTTGCCTATATGTGCTCGAATTACATGTCTCAGTCATATATCCAAACTTAAATGCCCATTGATCAAGAATACTTTGAAGAGGTGTAACATGTTCAGCTGTAAGAAAATATGGTTTGTAGTCTAAAGCTGTGTTATTTATCAGTGCACCACTTGCAAAATGCCATAGAGAATCATCCGGATTTTGAACTTTAGAAACAACAACAGCAACAGAATATTTTTCACGACAAAAATCATCACCTTCTGAACAATTTACATCTTCATTACAAGAATGAGAAGATTGAAATTGTAATAATTTAGGCAGGGGTTGCGGTGTTGGTATTTCTTTATACCCATATACAATTTTTGATAGAGTAAATTGATTTTTGTTATAGTCTTTTAATGGTTCATATAATTCGATAAAAACAGATTGCCCATCAATTGTGTGCGATGAAAAAACACCGTGTTTTCTATTTATCCTAGAATTTAGAGGTCCAATTAAGGATTCATTATTTTCATTGTAGAAGGAAAGACTAGAATTTTCAGCTAAATCCATATTTTCAAAAACAAAATTAACTGAGAATGCATTAGGACAAACAATATGATATCGCCAAAGTCTATCACCATTAGCTAGATTTTCCCAAGTCCCTACACTGTTTATATTTAATTCAAATTTATATTCATAGCCATAATAATTAAGTGGTGATGGGCTTATTAAATTTAATGAGTCTTCATAAGCTAATAGTCTTTTGAT